>NZ_CP023696.1:3517250-3820000 GCF_008704425.1 Streptomyces fradiae ATCC 10745 = DSM 40063 | reverse complement strand
CCATCAGATGCCTGAAGTGGTCGTATCCGGTATTAGACCCCGTTTCCAGGGCTTGTCCCAGAGTGCAGGGCAGATTGCCCACGTGTTACTCACCCGTTCGCCACTAATCCCCCACCGAAGTGGGTTCATCGTTCGACTTGCATGTGTTAAGCACGCCGCCAGCGTTCGTCCTGAGCCAGGATCAAACTCTCCGTGAATGCTTCCCGGTACTCCGGGTGACACTCGCGTTGAGCGGAACCGGAAGGAGGAATGATCCTTCTGGTTCTCAGCGTCCTCGCTGTGTGTTTCAAAGGAACCTCGTCTCTGAGAGACGGGGTTATCAACATATCTGGCGTTGACTTTTGGCACGCTGTTGAGTTCTCAAGGAACGGACGCTTCCTTTGTACTCACCCTCAGGCTTCCCTGCGGGCTTTCCTCCGGGCGCTTCCCTTCGGTGTTTCCAGCTTAGCAGATCCGTTTTCCGTTTCTGCCACCCGCTGGAGCGGGCTGCCGGGCTGTTCTGCGCTTTCGCGCTTTCCCTTTCCGGCGGTTCCGACTCTATCAGATCCTTTCGGGCCTGATTCCCAGTCAGCGGGTTTCGCCATCGCGGCTGTTGGGCCGTTCCGACGCCGTGAACCTTAGCGAATCCGCGGCCCCGAAGCTAATCGGGGCCCCCGCTCTTTCGAACGTGGATTCCTCATTCCGCAAAAGCACACGTAAAGCGAGGCGACGGATAGTCGCTCGCTGGGAGTGGTTCTTGCGGATTGGCTGTCCGGGGACCGACCGGAGTCGGCGCTCACGTCGGACAACTCGGAGAACCATACGCATCGCCCGCACCACTGTCAACCCACGCCCCTACCCCGGTAGAGTCGGCGCATGACTACGCATGCGCACAGCCTCCTGTGGTGGGCCGCCTGACGGCGGCCGCGCTGACGCATGCACACAACGGCCGCCGCCTCGGCGGCCGTTCGCGTTTCCCCCTCCGGGTGGGGCGGCCGCGGAAGTGGCGGCCTGGACCAGGAGTGAGAGGGACGACGGACATGAAGCGGATCTTCAGCGGGGTCAAGCCGACCGGGCACCTGACGCTGGGCAACTACATCGGGGCCGTGCGGAAGTGGATCGAGGAGGACCAGCACCGGGCGGACGCGCTGTTCTGCGTCGTGGACCTGCACGCGCTGACCGTGGACCACGATCCCGCGCGGCTGCGGCGGCTCAGCCGGCAGGCGGCGTCCCTGCTGCTGGCGGCGGGGCTCGACCCGGAGCGGTGCGTGTTGTTCGTACAGAGCCACGTGGACGAGCACGCGCGGCTGTCGTACCTGCTGGAGTGCACGGCGACCGACGGGGAGATGCGCCGCATGGTCCAGTACAAGGAGAAGGCGGCGCGGGAGCGGGAGCGCGGGGGGAGCGTACGGCTCTCGCTGCTGACGTACCCGGTCCTGATGGCGGCGGACATCCTCGCGTACGGCACGGACGAGGTGCCCGTGGGCGACGACCAGACACAGCACGTGGAGCTGACGCGGGACCTGGCCGTGCGGTTCAACCAGCGGTACGGGCACACCTTCACCGTGCCGCGGGCGACGCACCCGGCCGTCGGGGCGCGGGTCATGAACCTCCAGGACCCCTCGGTCAAGATGGGGAAGTCCGACGACACCGGGCCGGGCATCGTCTACCTGCTGGACGAGCCGGACACGGTGCGGCGGAAGGTGATGCGGGCGGTCACCGACAGCGGCCGGGACGTCGTCTACGACCGGGAGGGCCGGCCCGGCCTGGCGAACCTGCTGGACGTGCTCGCCGTGTCGACCGGTGCGGGTGACCCGGCGGAGCTGGCCGCCGGCTACTCCTCGTACGGGGCGCTGAAGCGGGACGTGGCGGACGCGGTGGTGGAGCTGCTGCGGCCGGTACGGGAGCGCCACGCGGAGCTGGTGGCCGACCCGGCGTACGTGGACGGGGTGCTGCGGGCCGGTGCCGAGCGGGCGCGGGCCCTGGCGCGTCCAGTGGTGGACCGGGCCTACCGGGCGGTGGGGCTGGTACCGGCGGCCTGACGGAACGCGGCCCGGTAGTCGCGCGGGCTGGTGGCGAGGTGGGCGGCGAAGTGCTGCCGCATGGTCACCTCGCTGCCGAAGCCCGCGCGGCGGGCCACCTCCGGGAGGGGGTGGTCGGTGCGTTCGAGGAGTTTCTGGGCGGCGGCGACGCGCTGGGCGGTGAGCCAGCGCAGCGGGGGCGTGCCGGTGGTCGCCTGGAAGTGGCGGGCGAAGGTGCGGGGGGACATGCCCGCGCGGGCCGCGAGCGAGGCAACGGTGTGCGGTGCGTCGAGGTGCGCCAGGGCGTGGGCGCGTACCGCGGCGAGGGCGTCGGCGTCGCGGTCGGCGCGGGGCGTGGGGTGCTCGATGAACTGCGCCTGCGTGCCGGTGCGGAACGGGGCGGTGACCATGGCGCGGGCGATGGTCGCCGCGGTCTCGGCGCCGTGGACGGTGCGGACGAGGTGGAGGCACAGGTCGACGCCGGCGGCGGTGCCGGCGGAGGTCCACACGCCGCCGTCCTCGATGAACAGGGCGTTCGGTTCGACAGTGACGGCGGGGTGGCGGGCGCGGAGGCGGTCGGCGACGTACCAGTGGGTGACGGCGCGGCGGCCGTCGAGGAGGCCGGCGCGGGCGAGGGCGAACGCCCCGGCGCAGAGGGCGGCGACGGGGGTGCCCGCCCGGTGGGCCCGGCGCAGGGCGTCGAGGACGGGGCCGGCGATCTCCACGTCGGGGTCGGTGAGCCCGGGGACGATGACGAGGTCGGCCCGGTCGAGCCAGCCGAGGGGGCGGTCGGGGGTGAGCGCGAGGCCGCCGGGGAGGGGGATCGGCGTGCCGGGGTGCTCGGCGGCGCGGCGCAGTTCGAACGGCGGGACGCCGCGGTCGGCGCGGTCGACGCCCCACACCTCGGTGACGACGGAGACGTCGAAGGCCCTGACGCCGGGGAAGGCGAGCATGGCCACGCGGTAGGGGGGTGGCGGTGAGGGGCTTGGTGCGCTGGGAGGGTCGGAGGCGGGGACGCCGGGGGTGGCTGCGGGGGTGTGGCTGGGGCTGGGGGGTGGTGCTGCGCTCGGGGATGCGGGGCTGGGGTGCGGCGGCATGGGGTCAGGGTGCCACGGGGGTGGCGGCATCCCATCGATGGGCGGCGTTTCCGCCACTGGTGGGGGTGGGCGCCCCGGCCGGAGGATGAGCGGCATGGAACTGAACGAGCAGGTCATGGGTGGTCCCGGCGGGGACCGGGTCGAGGTGGTGGCCGACGCCGCGCTGATCGTGGTGGACGTGCAGCGGGGCTTCGGGGAGCCGTACTGGGGGCCGAGGAACAACCCGGGGGCCGAGGAGAACATGGCCGCGCTGATCGACGCGTGGCAGACGTCGGGGCGGCCGGTCGTGTTCGTACGGCACGACTCGCGGTCGCCGCGGTCCCCGCTGCGGCCGGGCCGGCCGGGCAACGCCTTCCAGGACGTGGTCGCGGAGCGGCTGGGCAGGGGCGCGGGGCCGGAGCTGCTGGTGACGAAGTCGGTGAACTCGGCGTTCTACGGGGAGCCGGACCTCGACGCATGGCTGCGCGGTGCGGGGGTGCGGCAGATCGTGGTGATCGGCATCCAGACGAACATGTGCAACGAGACGACCGCCCGGATGGGCGGGAACCTCGGCTACGACGTGCTGTTCCCGCTGGATGCCATGCACACCTTCGACGCGGCGGGGCCCTTCGGCTGGACGCTGACGGCCGACGAGCTGTCACGGGCGACGGCGGTCTCCCTGCAGGCGGGTGGGTTCGCGCGGGTCGTGTCGACGGCGGCCGTGCTGCGGGGGCTGGGGGGTGAGGGCGGGGCGTAGCGGTCCGTCGTCCCCGGCTTGGGCGGCTCGTCGGCCGGCGCGGCTCGTCGGCCGGTGCGGCTGTCGGCCGGTGCGGCTGTCGGCTGTCGGCGGGTCGCCCGTCGGCTTGTCGGCTTGGGGGCGGCCGGTGGCCGGTGGCCGGGGGTCAGCCGTTGCCGGAGGCCAGTTCGCGGCTGCGGTCGCGGGCCGCTTCCAGGGCGGCGATCAGTGCGGCCCGTACGCCGTGGTTCTCCAGCTCGCGGATGGCGCTGATGGTCGTGCCCGCCGGGGACGTGACGGCCTCGCGGAGCTTCACCGGGTGCTCGCCGCTGTCGCGGAGCATCACGGCCGCGCCGATGGCCGCCTGGACGATCAGGTCGTGGGCCTGGGCGCGGGGCAGACCGAGGAGGATGCCCGCGTCGGTCATGGCCTCGACCAGGAAGTAGAAGTACGCCGGACCCGAGCCGGACAGCGCCGTCGCCGCGTCCTGCTGGGACTCGGGGACGCGGAGGGTCTTGCCGACGGCACCGAAGATCTCCTCCGCGTGTGCGAGGTGGTCGGTGGTGGCGTGGGCCCCGGCGGAGATCACGGACATGCCCTCGTCGACGAGGACGGGGGTGTTCGGCATGACGCGGACGACCGGGGTGTCCGGTGCGAGGCGCTCCGCGATGAAGGCGGTGGTGATGCCGGCGGCGGCGCTGATGACCAGGTGGTCGCGGGTGACGTGGTGGGCCAGCTCGTCGAGGAGGCGGCCCATGTCCTGCGGCTTGACGGCGAGGATCAGCGTGTCGGCGCGCTTGGCGGCCTCGGCGTTGCCGACGGCTTCGACGCCGTAGCGGGAGCGCAGCTCGTCGGCGCGTTCCCGGCGGCGGGCGGTGACCAGGAGGCGGGCGGCGGGCCAGCCGGCCCGGATCATCCCGCTGAGGAGCGCCTCGCCGATCTTGCCGGTGCCGAGTACCGCGACTGTCTGGGTCATTGCTCTGCTCACCTCGCCATGCGCTGGGTACCTGCCGGGGGCCATCCTTCCACCGGGGCGGGCGCGGTGGTCGGGGTGTCCGAGGGGCGGTATGGGCGGGCCGGTGGAGGCGGGGTGGGGGGCCTGGTGGGGTGGGGGGCGGGGTGGCGGGGTCAGCGGCGGGGGCGCTTCTTGCGGGCGGCCGGGTTTCCCGTGCGGGTGGTGCGGCGCTTCTCGTGGCGGGCTCGGGCCGCTTCGTACTCGGCTCGGGCGAGCTTCTCGCCGGGCGCCTCGACGAGCGAACGGACGAAGTAGGCGAGCAGCGAGCCGACGAAGCCGACCGCCTTCAGGCTCCGCAGGGCCTCCTCGCGGGCCGGGTCGGCCGGGCGGCGGACGAACCCCTCCCACGTGCGCTGGAACGCGATGGCCGTGCACACCGCGAACATCACGACCAGCAGGCCGTTCACGAAGCCGCCGACGCTGGCGATGGCCAGCCCCTCGTACGCGAAGCGCAGCACGAGCGCGCCCGCGACGGCGGCGGCCAGTGACCCGGCCGCCACCCCGGCCCGCCTCAGCCCGTACCCGCCGTCGTGACCGACCCACGTCGTGCCGAAGAAGCGCAGGGGCTCGGGCCGCGGTCCGTCCGGCCGGGCGGCTGGGGCGGTGGCCGGGGGTGTGCCGTCGGCGATCTCGTCGTTCGTCGGCTTGTCGTTCGTGGACGTGTCGTTCGCCGGCTTGTCGTTGGTGGGGTCCGTGCTGGCCGTGGGGTCGCTCACGGGGCCGATTATCCCCCGCCGGCCGTCGCCGCCGCCGTGCCCGTCAGCCGCAGCGCACCGTCACGTATCCGTCGGCACCGGTCATGACGTACGCGTCGGCGACCCATTCGCCGTTGCCGATGTTGTCCCAGATGTTCGACGTGCCGTACGTGCCGGTGACCCAGGTGCCGGGCGACTGGCAGTTGATCGGGACCCGCACGCCCGTCGGCAGGGTCTTGATCACACCGTACTGCGTGCCCGGACCGCTGCGGACGCGGAGCTGGACCCCCGGCGCGACCGGATAGCGCTTGACCGAGTTCGTACTCATCTGTGCCTCCCCCCGAGGCGCCCGCCCGATGCGGGTGCTTCCATGGGTTCGGAGGCTAACAAGCCACACCGACATCGCACGCATCATCGACTAGGCTCCGTGCGTCGCGCGCGCCCGGGCCGTGCGTCGCGCGTCCGAGCGAGCACACACGGGGGTGGACGATGCCGCCGCTGCGCAGCTCCGGTCCCGTACCGGAAGCGGAGCATCCGGAGTACGCCGGCAGGTACCGGCTGGAGGACTGGCTGGGCTCGGGGGGCATGGGGGTCGTCCGGCTCGCCAGGTCCGACTCGGGGCTGCGCCTCGCCGTGAAGGTGATCCACCTGGAGCACGCGGCGGACCCCGAGTTCAGGGCGCGTTTCCGGCAGGAGGTCGACGCCGCCCGGCGGGTGAGCGGGGCGTTCACCGCGCCGGTCGTCGACGCCGACCCGGATGCCGCGCGGCCCTGGATGGCGACCCTGTTCACCGACGGGCCGACGCTGTCCGAGCGGGTCAAGCGGAACGGGCCCCTGGACGCGGCCGAACTGCGCAGGCTCGGTGCCGGGCTCGCGGAGGCGCTGCGCGACATCCACCGGGCGGGCGTCGTCCACCGGGACCTGAAGCCCAGCAACGTCCTCCTCGCGGCGGACGGGCCGAAGGTCATCGACTTCGGCATCTCCCGGCCCAGCGACAGCGATGTGCGGACCGAGACCGGACGGCTGATCGGCACGCCGCCGTTCATGGCGCCCGAGCAGTTCCAGCGCCCGCGCGACGTGGGCCCGGCCGCGGACGTGTTCGCGATGGGCGCCATGCTGGTGCACGCGGCGACGGGGCGGGGGCCCTTCGACTCGAACAGCCCGTACGTGGTGGCGTACCAGGTGGTCCACAACGAGCCCGATCTGGCCGGGGTGCCGGACGGGCTCGCCCCGCTGCTGCGGCGGTGCCTCGCCAAGGACCCGGACGCGCGGCCCACGCCGGAGGAGGTCATGGCCGCGTTGCGGGTGCGGGGTGATGGGGGTGCTGTGGGTGACGGGGGTGGTGTGGGCGACGGGGGTGGTGTGGGCTCGGGGGCGGGTTCGGGGGCGGATGCGGGTTCGGGGGCGGATGCGGGTTCGGGTGTGGCTGGTGGGGCGGGGTCGGGTGGCGGTGCGGGGGCTGAGGTGGCTCGGGTGCCCGCACAGCGCGGGGCCGGGCGGGGTGCGGTGGTGCCGGAGCAGCGGTCTGCCGGTGTGGGAGAGGTGGTTGGTGGGGGCCGTGGGGTTCGGGGGGTTGGGGGCAGTGGGGTTGGGGGTGGAGCTGGGGGTGGGTCTTGCGGGGGCGATGGGGTTGCCGGTGGAGCTGAGGGGGCGGTGTCGGGTGGGGACGGCCGGCTGGCCGGTGGTGGCGGCGCGGTCGGGAGCGGTGCTGTCGCCGGGGCCGCCGGGGTGCGCCGGGCGCGGCCCCGGCTCGTGTGGGTCGCCGCGGCCGTCGCCGTAGCCGGGGCGCTCGTCGGCGGGCTGATCGCCGTACGGCACACGGGCGGGCCCTCCGGCGCCGCGGACGCCGGGGCGGCCGCCGCCGCGAGGGGGTTCCGGGAGTGGGCGGTGCCGCTCGGTACGGGGGGTGCTGCCGGGCAGCCCCCCGTCTGCGCCGCCGCGGCGGGCGCACTGTACTGCTCCGCGTCCGGGGTGAAGGCCGCACGGCTGGACGCGGCCGACGGGACGGTCGTCTGGTCCGTCCCGGCCGGGCCGCCGGCCGCGCCGCGCGAGGGCACACCGCGCGAGAGCACACCGCGCGAGGCCGCGCCCGTGGTGGCCGCGGACGGCCTCGTACGGGTGGTCAGCGGCCGGGCGGCGACGGGTGGGGCCTCCCGGCTGGAGGCCCTGGACGCGGCCTCGGGCGCCGTGCGGTGGGGTGCGGACCTGGGGGCGTACACGGGCGTGGTGCACGGCCCCGACACGGTGCTCCTCGTCCGCGCGGACGGGCGGGCGCGGGCGCTGGACGCCGCGACGGGCGCCGAGCGCTGGTCGGGGCGGCCGGCCGCACGCGCGCAGTGGGTGGCCGGGGCGGCGGCGGGCGAGCCCGTGTACGCGGCGGCCGTCGCCGTGGACGGGGCATCGACGGAGGTCAGCGCCGTGGACCCGCGGGACGGCCGGGTGCTGTGGCGCGAGCGGGTGCCCGGTGCGCTCACCCCCGTACAGGTGGCGCGGGGGGCGCTGGTGCTGCTCTCCGCCGACCGGGACCTGTACACGGACGCGGTCGTACGGCTGGACCTGCGGGACCGGGGTGTGCGGCGGGTGGCCCTGTCGGGGGCGGCGGACCAGGCGCAGGCCGTGGTGGACGGCCGGACCGCGTACGTGGTCGGGTCCGGCGGGGCGCTGGCGGCGGTGGACCTGGGTGCCGGCGCCGGGGGCGGGCGGGAGCTGTGGCGGCTGGAGACCGGGGCGGCGCGGGTGTCGAGGCCGGTGGTCGCGGGCGGCCGGGTGTTCCTGATGGCCGGTGACGGGCGGCTGCTGGGCGTCGACGCGGAGCGCGGGGTGCTGGCCGGGCAGAGCGGGCCGCGCATGGCCGGCGGTGTCGTGCCCTTACTGGCGGCCCCCGTGGCGGCGGGCGGCAAGGTGTACGGCGGGGCGCCGGACGGCACGGTGTTCGGGGTGGACCCGGCGGGGTGGTGAGTGGCCTGGGCGGGAGCCCCGGCCCGGCCCCGGCCCGCCTCGGCTACGGGGCGGGCGGGGCCGCTCCGGGCTCGGGCGGAGCCGGAACGCCCGTGCGGCGCCGACGCCCGTACGGCGTGGGGCGCCCGTACGGCGTAGGGCGCGGAGCCCCCGGGGCGGGCCCGGGGGCCAGGCGGGTCAGGGCAGGCGGGTGATGTCGCGGACCGCGCCCTTGTCGGCGCTGGTGGCCATCGCCGCGTACGCGCGCAGGGCCGCCGACACCTTGCGCGTGCGGTCCTTCGGGGCGTACGTCCCGGCGAGGGCGTCCCGGCGGGCCGCGAGCGTGTCGTCGTCGACCAGCAGCTCGATCGTCCGGTTCGGGATGTCGATGCGGATGCGGTCACCGTCCTCGACGAGGGCGATCGTGCCGCCCGACGCCGCCTCCGGCGACGCGTGGCCGATGGACAGACCGGACGTGCCGCCCGAGAAGCGCCCGTCGGTGATCAGCGCGCAGGTCTTGCCGAGTCCCCGGCCCTTCAGGAACGACGTCGGGTACAGCATCTCCTGCATGCCCGGACCGCCCTTGGGGCCCTCGTAGCGGATGACGACGACGTCGCCGTCCTTCACCCGCTTGTTGAGGATCTTCTCGACGGCCTCCTCCTGGGACTCGCAGACGACCGCCGGGCCCTCGAACGTCCAGATCGACTCGTCCACGCCGGCCGTCTTCACCACGCAGCCGTCGACCGCCAGATTGCCCCGCAGGACCGCCAGGCCGCCGTCCTTCGAGTAGGCGTGCTCCGCCGAGCGGATGCAGCCGCCCTCGGCGTCGAGGTCCAGCGCCTCCCACCGCTCCGACTGGGAGAACGCCTCCGCGGACCGGACGCAGCCGGGCGCCGCGTGCCACATCTCGACGGCCTCCGGCGACGGGGAGCCGCCGCGCACGTCCCAGCTCTTCAGCCAGTCCGCGAGCGACGGGCTGTGGACGGCGTGCACGTCCTCGTTCAGCAGGCCCGCGCGGTGCAGCTCGCCCAGCAGGGCGGGGATGCCGCCGGCGCGGTGCACGTCCTCCATGTAGTACGTGCGGTCCTTCGCGACGTTCGGCGCGACCTTCGCCAGGCAGGGGACGCGGCGCGAGACGGCGTCGATCTCCTCCAGCCCGAAGGGGACGCCCGCCTCCTGCGCGGCGGCCAGCAGGTGCAGGATCGTGTTGGTGGAGCCGCCCATGGCGATGTCCAGGGCCATGGCGTTCTCGAAGGCGGCGAACGTGGCGACGTTGCGCGGCAGGACCGAGGCGTCGTCCTGCTCGTAGTACCGCTTCGTGATGTCGACGACCGTGCGGGCCGCGTTCTCGTACAGGGCGCGGCGGGCGGTGTGGGTGGCGAGGACGGAGCCGTTGCCGGGGAGGGACAGGCCGATGGCCTCCGTCAGGCAGTTCATCGAGTTGGCGGTGAACATGCCGGAGCAGGAGCCGCACGTCGGACAGGCGTTCTCCTCGATGCGGAGGATGTCCTCGTCGGAGATCTTGTCGTTGACCGCGTCGGAGATCGCGTCGACCAGGTCGAGCGTGCGGACCGTGCCGTCGACCAGCGTGGCGCGGCCGGACTCCATGGGGCCGCCGGAGACGAAGACCGTCGGGATGTCGAGGCGCAGCGCCGCCATCAGCATGCCGGGGGTGATCTTGTCGCAGTTGGAGATGCAGATCAGCGCGTCCGCGCAGTGCGCCTCGACCATGTACTCGACGGAGTCGGCGATCAGGTCGCGGGAGGGCAGCGAGTACAGCATGCCGCCGTGGCCCATGGCGATGCCGTCGTCCACGGCGATGGTGTTGAACTCGCGCGGGATGGCCCCCGCCGCGCGGATGGCCTCGCTGACGATCCGGCCGACCGGCTGGAGGTGGGTGTGGCCGGGGACGAACTCGGTGAAGGAGTTGGCGACGGCGATGATGGGCTTGCGGCCGATGTCCTCGCCCGGTACCCCGGAGGCCCGCATAAGGGCGCGGGCGCCCGCCATGTTGCGGCCGTGGGTGACTGTGCGGGACCTCAGCTCGGGCATCGTCGCTCGCTCCTCATCAGAGAGACTGGCTCCTTCGAGCGTACGCCGCCCCTCCAGGTAGTGGACACCACGTCCGCATGGTGGGACGTCCGGCTCGCCTGGCGGGCACGTGCGGGGCGGCGGGCGGGCGCGTGCGGGGCGGCGGGCGGGCGCGTGCGGGGCGGCGGAGCGGGGGTGGGGCGCGCGGCGGGGCGGGGCGCCTGCCGGGCGCGCGGGGGGCGCGCTCCCGTCACGGCACGCCCGTCACAGCACGCCCGTCACAGCACCCCGGCGGACGTCCCCAGGTGCTGCCGGGTGAAGGCCAGCGCCTCCGCGAGGTCGGCCTCCCGTTCGGCGGCGGACATGGCGCGCCGCGTGTTGACCTCGATGACGACGTGCCCGTCGAAGCCCGTGCGGGTCAGGTGCTCCAGCAGTTCGGCGCACGGCTGCGTGCCCCGGCCCGGTACCAGGTGCTCGTCCTTCGCGGAGCCGCGGCCGTCCGCGAGGTGGACGTGGCCCAGCCGGTCGCCCATGCGGGACACCATGGCCAGCGCGTCCGTCCGGGCGGTCGCCGTGTGGGAGAGGTCGACCGTGTAGTGGCGGTAGTCGTCCTTGGTGACGTCCCACTCGGGGGCGTACGCGAGCATCTCGCGGTCGCGGTAGCGCCAGGGGTACATGTTCTCGACGGCGAACCGCACGTCCGTCTCGTTCGCCATCCGCCAGACGCCGTCGACGAAGTCGCGCGCGTACTGCCGCTGCCAGCGGAACGGGGGGTGGACGACGACCGTCGACGCGCCCAGCTTCTCCGCCGCCGTACGGGCCCGCTGGAGCTTCACCCACGGGTCGGTCGACCAGACCCGCTGCGTGATCAGCAGGCAGGGCGCGTGCACGGCGAGGACGGGCACCTGGTGGTAGTCGGACAGCCTGCGCAGGGCCTCCAGGTCCTGGCTGACCGGGTCCGTCCACACCATGACCTCGACGCCGTCGTACCCGAGGCGCGCGGCGACCTCGAAGGCCGTCGCCGTCGACTCCGGGTAGACCGAGGCCGTCGAGAGGGCGACCTTCGCGCGGGGCGCGCGCGCCCCCGCCCGGTCCGCTTGCTGTGCCACGTCTGCCACGAGGGAAAGGGTACGGGCCCGGCCGGTCACTCGGGGAGGTGGTCGAGGCGCCGCAGGATGACGCCCTCGCGCAGCGCCCACGGGCAGATCTCCACCGCCCCGACACCGAGCAGGTCCATCGCCGCCTCCGCCACCAGCGCCCCGGCCAGCAGCTGCGCGGCCCGCGACGGCGACACCCCGGGCAGCTCGCGGCGCTGCTCGACGGTCATCCCGGCCAGCTTCGGCACCCACGCCTCGAGTGACGCACGGCTCAGCAGGCGCTGCGCGTACAGCCCCTCGCCGGAACCCGGCGCCCCGGCGATCCGGGCCAGCTGCTTGAACGTCTTGGACGTGGCGACGACGTGGTCCGGCGGCCCGAACCGGGCGAACTCGCCGACCGTCCGCGCTATCTCCGCGCGCACGTGGCGGCGCAGCGCGCGCACGTCGGCCGGGTCCGGCGGGTCGCCGGGCAGCCAGCCGGCGGTGAGCCGCCCTGCGCCGAGCGGCAGGGACGCGGCCGTGTCGGGCTCCTCGTCGATGCCGTACGCGATCTCCAGCGAGCCGCCGCCGATGTCGAGGAGCAGCAGCTTGCCCGCCGACCAGCCGAACCAGCGACGGGCGGCGAGGAACGTCAGCCGGGCCTCCTCCTCACCGGTGAGCACCTGGAGGGTCACCCCCGTCTCGGCCTTCACGCGCGCGAGGACGGCGTCCGCGTTGGCGGCGTCGCGGACGGCGGAGGTGGCGAAGGGCAGGACGGCCTCGCAGCCCTTCTCCTCCGCCGTGTGCAGGGCGTCCCGCACGACGGCGACCAGCCGGTCGATGCCGGGGGCGCCGATCGCGCCGTCCGCGTCGAGCAGTTCGGCGAGGCGCAGCTCCACCTTGTGCGAGTGGGCGGGCAGCGGGCAGGCGCCCGGATGGGCGTCCATGACCAGCAGGTGCACCGTGTTCGAACCGACGTCGAGGACTCCGAGTCTCATGGCAGCACGCTACTGCTCCCGCGCTCCGGGCTGCCCCTACGCTGGAAGGGTGCCAAAGACGAAGAAGGCCAAGCCGGGCAAAACGGGATCCGGCAGCAAGAAGCGCGACGCCCTGGCGGGGGCCGGGCCCGCCGTCCCGGCGGTCTCCGGTGCGCCTGCCGTGACCTCCGGGGTTCCCGCGGCGCTGGTGGAGCCTGTGGTGGCGGAGGTCCCCGGGGCTCCCGACATGGCGGGGGTGCACGGGACGCCCGAGGCGCCCGAGGCTCTGGAGGTGCCCAAGGCTCCGGAGGACGACGAGAAGGGCCTGGACTTCCCGCGCGCGTGGGTGGAGTTCCCCGACCCGGCCGACGAGGACCAAGTCTTCCGCTGCGACCTGACCTGGCTGACGTCCCGCTGGACGTGCGTCTTCGGCAGCGGCTGCCAGGGCATCCAGGCCGGCCGCGCCGCCGACGGCTGCTGCACGCTGGGCGCGCACTTCTCCGACGAGGACGACGAGAAGCGCGTCGCCGGGCACGTGGCGCGGCTGACGCCGCAGCTGTGGCAGTTCCACGACGAGGGCGTCTCGTCCGGGTGGGTGCAGCTCGACGAGGACGGTGAGCGCCAGACCCGCCGCTGGGAGGGCTCCTGCATCTTCCAGAACCGCCCCGGCTTCGCGGGCGGCGCCGGGTGCGCGCTCCACATCCTGGCCCTGCGGGAGGGCCGCGAGCCGCTGGAGACCAAGCCGGACGTGTGCTGGCAGCTGCCGGTGCGGCGGACGTACGACTGGATCGAGCGACCGGACGACACCAAGGTGCTCCAGGTGTCGATCGGCGAGTACGACCGCCGGGGCTGGGGCCCCGGCGGCCACGACCTGCACTGGTGGTGCACCTCCGCGACCTCGGCGCACGGGGCGGGCGAGCCGGTCTACGTCACGTACCGGCCGGAGCTGACGGAGCTGATGGGCGAGGCCGCCTACGACGTGCTGGCCGGGCTGTGCGAGGCCCGGCTCGCGTCGGCGCTGCCCCTGGTGGCCCCGCACCCGGCGGACCCGGTCCGCGCGGACCAGGGGTAGGAGGCGGGTGGCCCCGTAGCCGGCGCCGTCAGGGGCCGGGGACGCCGTCAGGGGCCGTCAGGGGCCGGGGGCTCCGACGCGGGCGGCTCCGTCGCGGGCGGCGGGGTCGGCGACGGGGCGGGCGGCTCGGACGGCGGTGGCTGCGTCGCCGGGGGCGGCTCGCTCGACGGGGGCGGCGGGGTCGGCGACGGGGCGGGCGGCGTGTCCGGCGGCGGCGCGGGCCGGGACGGCGGACGGGGCCGCGCGGAGGTGCCGGGGCGGTCGTCGGGGCCGTACCCGGTGAGCGAGACGACGGCGCCCGACGGGTGCACGTGGATGCGCGCGCTCCACGGGCCGCGCGGCTCGCGGGCGCGGTCCACGGAGACGTACACCTTCACCGACGCGCCCGGCTCCAGCGCGCCGGACGTGCGGCTCGCGTACAACCAGGGGGCGTCCGTCCACAGCGACCAGTCGACGCGGCCGCCGGTCGCGGTGAGCGTCAGCAGCGTCGCCGTGCCGTACGGCTGGGCGGTGACCGCGACCCGGCCCGGCCCGACGCGACCGGACAGGGCGGGCGACGGGGCCGAGCCGCCGCCCACCACCTCGACCGAGACGTCCGGTGCCTGGCGGCGCGTGCGGAAGCCGGGGTCGGCCTGCGCGCTGCCCGCGTTCGCGTAGTGGCGGTCGCCCGCCGGGGCGCCCGTCTCGTCCGTGGCGCTGAACGCCTGGTCGCCGCGGCCCTCGTCGCCCGCCGTGTCACTCCGGTACGCGGCCCACAGCGCGAGGACGGGCGCCGCGATGACCGTGGCCACGACGGTGGTCGTCACCGCGCGCGCCCGCATCCGGTCGCGCCGCGCCGCCTGGTCCTTGGGGTCGAGGGGGAAGCCGTCCCGTCCGAAGCGCGGGCCCGCGGAGCGCGTCCTGGGGGCGTGCAGCATCGCGGCGCGCGCCGCCGGGCGGGGGGCCGGCACGAGCGGGAGGGTGGCCGGGGTCACCGTGGAGCCGGGCCAGGGTCCGGCGGCCTCGGCGCGTTCGGCCGTACGGCGGCACCGCGGGCAGTCGTCCACGTGCCGGACCAGCTCCCGCCGCAGGGCGGCCGACAGCAGGACGCGGTGGTCGCCGGTGAGCCGCGCGACGGCGGGGCAGGTGCCGTTCTCCACGACGGACAGGGCGGCGCGGGTGCGCTCCACCTCGCACGCGGCGGCCGACAGCAGCTCGCGGGCGGCCTGCGGGGCCATCCCGAGGACGGCGGCGACCTCGGCGTGGCCCAGCTGGTGCCGCACCGCCAGCTCCAGGGCCTCCCGCTGCTCCGGGGTGGTCCCGGCCGCCTCGGGCCAGGCGAGGAGGGCCAGCTCGTCGCGGTGGCGGTCGGTGGTACCGGTGGTACCGGTGGTTCCGGTGCTACCGGCGATTCCGGAGGTACCAGAGGTACCGGTGCGGTCGGGGCTCGGGGCGATTCCGGTGGTCCCGGTGCGGTCGGGGCGGTCGGGGCGGTCGGGGCGGTCGGGGCCTGGGGTGGTACCGGGTCCGGCGGCGGTGGGCGGGGGACCGGTGGGCTCGGTGCCGCCGGGAGGTACCGGGTCGACGGCGGCCGTCGGCCGGTGCGCGGACGGGGCGGGCGCGGGCCGGCGCGGGCCGGGGGCGCGCGGAGGGGTCCCCGCGCCCGGCGGGGTGGCGCCGGAGGCGTACGGGGCGGCGCCCGGAGCCGTCCGCGGGGCCGTTCCCAGGGGGCCGCTCTCCGGGTCCGCGGGCGCCTCCGGGGCGTGCGCCGCTGCCGGCGCGCCGTACGGGAGGGCCGGGCGCCGGGCGTGCGCGCCGGGCCGGGCGCGCCGCCGCCGGGCCAGCTCGCGCAGGCAGGCCCAGCGGGCGAGCGCGTACAGCCACGCCCTGGCGAGCGCGGGGTCGGCGGGGCAGCGCCCCTGCTGGCGCTCGGCCACGGCCAGGGCCTCGCCCAGCACGGCGACGGCCGCGTCGTGGTCGCACAGCACGGAGAGGCAGTAGGTGAAGAGGCCGTCGAGGTGCCGCTCGTACCGTGCGGGCGGGGGCGGCGCGACCGTCCGGGGCCCGCTCCGGGGCGCGCGGCGCCGCGCCCGGTGTGCGCCGGTGGTGTTCGTAGGGTGCTCCAGCCTGCTGCTCGTCACCCGGCGACCGTAGGGCGACCGAGGCACACTCCTCTTACCCCTTCCGCACTTTTAAGCCTTATGGGTGAACGTATCCCTCGAAAGAGGACAGGGGAACTTGCCAATGGCCGGTGGCGGCCCCTAAGGAACGGCGGGGACGGGCCCGGTACCGCGGGGCGGGGCGCCGATGCTCCTGTCGCTGTCAGTGCGGGCCGTTACGGTGGGCCGCATGGCTGCCCGTACGAAATCGACCAAGGACCGGCCGTCCTACCGCTGCACCGAGTGCGGCTGGACGACCGCCAAGTGGCTCGGCCGCTGCCCCGAGTGCCAGGCGTGGGGGACGGTGGAGGAGTACGGCGGCGCGCCCGCCGTCCGCACCACGGCGGCCGGGCCGGTCTCGACGGCCGCGGTGCCGATCGCCCAGGTCGACGGACGGCGGGCGACGGCCCGTTCGACGGGCGTGGACGAGCTGGACCGGGTGCTGGGCGGGGGGCTCGTGCCCGGCGCCGTGGTGCTGCTCGCGGGCGAGCCCGGCGTGGGGAAGTCGACGCTGCTGCTGGACGTGGCCGCCAAGGCCGCGAGCGGCGACCACCCGACGCTGTACGTGACGGGCGAGGAGTCGGCGAGCCAGGTGCGGCTGCGGGCCGACCGGATCGGCGCGCTTCACGACCATCTGTACCTCGCGGCGGAGACGGACCTGTCGGCGGTGCTCGGCCACCTGGACGCCGTCAAGCCGTCCCTGCTGATCCTCGACTCCGTCCAGACGGTGGCCTCCCCCGAGATCGACGGTGCGCCGGGCGGCATGGCGCAGGTGCGGGAGGTCGCCGGGGCGCTGATCCGGGCGTCCAAGGAGCGCGGCATGGCCACGCTGCTCGTCGGCCACGTCACGAAGGACGGCGCCATCGCGGGCCCCCGGCTGCTGGAGCACCTGGTCGACGTGGTGCTGCACTTCGAGGGCGACCGGCACGCGCGGCTGCGCCTCGTGCGCGGCGTGAAGAACAGGTACGGGGCGACCGACGAGGTGGGCTGCTTCGAGCTGCACGACGAGGGCATCACGGGCCTGGCCGACCCGAGCGGGCTCTTCCTGACCCGGCGCGCCGAGCCCGTGCCGGGCACCTGCCTGACGGTGACGCTGGAGGGGCGCCGGCCGCTGGTGGCGGAGGTGCAGGCGCTGACGGTGGACTCGCAGATCCCGTCGCCGCGGCGCACCACCTCCGGTCTGGAGACCTCCCGTGTGTCGATGATGCTCGCGGTGCTGGAGCAGCGCGGGCGGATCAGCGCCCTCGGCAAGCGGGACATCTACAGCGCGACGGTGGGCGGCGTCCGCCTGTCGGAGCCGGCCGCCGACCTGGCGGTCGCGCTGGCGCTGGCGTCGGCGGCGTCCGACACGCCGCTGCCGAAGAACCTGGTGGCGATCGGCGAGGTGGGCCTCGCCGGGGAGGTGCGGCGGGTGACGGGCGTGCAGCGGCGCCTCGCGGAGGCGCACCGGCTGGGCTTCACCCACGCGCTGGTGCCGACGGACCCGGGGAAGGTCCCGGCCGGGATGCGCGTGCTGGAGGTCGCGGACGTCGGCGAGGCCCTCCAGGTCCTCCCCCGCACGCGCCGGGGCTCCGCCCCCGCGGCGGCGGGGTAGCACCCACGGCGGCGGGGTAGCACCCACGGCCCCGGACCGGCGGGGCCTCCGGGCCCGGCCAGGCCCGGACCGGGCGGGGGTCCGGGGTCTGCGAGGCCCGGACGGGACGCGAGGCCCGGACGGACAGGCCGGACGGACAGGGCAGACGGACGGGGCGGACGGACAGAGCTGACGCGGCACGGAAGGCGGTGCGCCGGGGCGGCCGAGGAGGGCGCGCGGGGCGGGGTGCGGGGCGGAGGGCCCCGGGTGCGGGAATGCGACCGGCCGGTTACGGGGAGACGAAGGGGGGATTTGTCGGCGGAGCCACTGGTGCGGTGGGGGTCGCTAGACTTTGGGCTGGTCTCGCCCACCCGTACGAGCCGGAGGAGTGCAGTGGCAGCCAACGACCGGGCAACACCCGGAAAGTCGGGCGGAGGCTCCGGCAACGAAGCGCTGATGCGCGCGTCCCTCAGTGCGGTCGCCCCCGGCACGGCGCTGCGGGACGGACTGGAGCGCATCCTCCGCGGCAACACGGGCGGTCTGATCGTCCTCGGCATGGACAAGACGGTCGAGTCGATGTGCACCGGCGGTTTCGTGCTGAACGTCGAGTTCACCGCGACCCGTCTGCGCGAGCTGTGCAAGCTCGACGGCGCGCTCATCCTGGACAAGGACATCACCAAGATCCTGCGCGCCGGCGTCCAGCTCGTGCCCGACGCGTCCATCCCGACCGAGGAGACCGGCACACGGCACCGCACGGCGGACCGGGTGTCCAGGCAGTGCGGCTTCCCCGTGATCTCCGTGTCCCAGTCGATGCGGCTGATCGCCCTCTACGTGGACGGCGAGCGCCGCGTCCTGGAGGAGTCCGCCGCGATCCTGTCGCGGGCCAACCAGGCCCTCGCCACCCTGGAGCGGTACAAGCTGCGCCTGGACGAGGTGGCCGGGACGCTCTCCGCGCTGGAGATCGAGGACCTGGTGACCGTCCGGGACGTCACGGCCGTGGCGCAGCGGCTGGAGATGGTCCGCCGCATCGCCACGGAGATCGCGGAGTACGTGGTCGAGCTCGGCACCGACGGGCGCCTCCTCGCCCTCCAGCTGGACGAGCTGATCGCGGGCGTGGAGCCCGAGCGGGAGCTGGTGGTGCGGGACTACGTGCCCGAGCCGACCGCGAAGCGGTCCCGTACGGTCGCCGAGGCGCTGACCGAGCTGGACGCCCTGTCGCACGCCGAGCTGCTGGAGCTGCCGACGGTGGCCCGCGCCCTCGGCTACAGCGGCTCGCCCGAGACCCTCGACTCGGCCGTGTCGCCGCGCGGCTACCGCCTGCTGGCGAAGGTGCCGCGCCTGCCCGGCGCGATCATCGAGCGGCTCGTGGAGCACTTCGGCGGCCTGCAGAAGCTGCTGGCCGCGAGTGTGGACGACCTCCAGACCGTGGACGGCGTCGGCGAGGCCCGCGCCCGCAGCGTCCGCGAGGGCCTGTCCCGGCTGGCCGAGTCCTCGATCCTCGAACGCTACGTCTGACGGACCGGCGCGGCCCGGCCGGCGCCCCCGGCTCGGAATCGCCCGCCCGGCGGGGAGCCGCACGTCCGGTGCGGCCCGCCCTGCTCGGGACCGCACGCCCGGCTCGGAATCGCCCGCCCGGTGCGGGACCGCGCGGCCGGCCGGGCCGGTGCGGCCGTGTCAGTCCTTGGCCAGCGTGATGGACGAGCGCAGTACGCCCTTGACGCCCGGCACCGTGGCCTCCGCCAGATACGTGCCCGGCCCCGCCTCCCGCACCGGCGGCGTGGCGCACCGGGGCGCGCTGTGGCGGCGGTCCCACTCGATCGTGTAGGTGGCGGTGCCGCCGCCCGGCACGGCGACGTACACGCTGCCGGGGCCCTTCGGGCAGTCCTCGGACGACCAGATCTCGTCACCGGCCTCGTCACTGATCGTCAGGACGGCCGTGGCCGGTCCGAGGTCGGTCTTGCACCCGGCGCCGGAGCCGTTGCGCGCGGTCAGCCGGAAGCGCGGCTTCTCACCGGGGGCGTACGACACCTTGGTGCTGCTCAGCGTGAGCTGGAGCGCGCCCGGCGCGCAGTTCGGCAACGGCGAGTCGGCCGGGACCTGCTGGGTGGAGCCCGTACCGCCGCCCTGGCCGCCCGCGCCCGTGCCGGCTCCCGTGCCGGTTCCCGTACCCGCTGCCGCGCCGGAGCCCGTGCCCGCGACCGACCCGGCGGGATCCCCGCCCGTGCCGGCCCCCGGGCCCCCACCCGTACCGGAACCGGAGCCGCCCGTGCCGGAGCCGCCGGAAGCGGTACCGCCGGGGCCGCCGGAGGCGCCGGACTCGTCGCGCCCGCCGGGCTGCGAGCTGATGGCGGAGCCGGAGGGTGAGGGGCCCGGTGTGATGGACGGGGCGGGCGAGCCCGCGTTGGCACCGTCGGCCCCCGGCCGCCGTTCGCTGTCGCGGGAACTGACGAACCATACGATCAGCACGGCCAGCAGCGCGATCACGGTCGCGACGACCGCCCTCCGCCGCCAGTAGATGGAGGAGGGAAGCGGCCCGACCGGATTGCGCAGAGATCCCACGGCGAAAACTGTACGAGAGATCGCGGCCAACTCCCGCCCCACGCGCCGCCGATACGCCAAGTTTTACCGATGATCACATCTGTGTGGCCGGATTGCGAGGACCTTCCGGCGCGTCCTGGGCGGATGGCGCCGAACGGGTGGTTCCGGCGGCCGGGTACCGTCCCTGCGTATGAGTGAGGACCTCTATCGCACCGTCACCGACTACGCCCGGTCGACTCCGGCCTGGGTGCACGACTTCGCCGAGATCGGCACCGACGCGGGACTCCTGGTCTTCGGCGTGCTGTTCGTCGTCGCCTGGTGGCGGGCCCGGCCCGCCGACGGGCGGGCGGTGGCGATCGCCGCGCTCGCGCCGGTCGCCACCGCCTTCGGCTACGTCGTCAGCGAGACGCTGAAGTCGCTGGTGGACGAGGAACGGCCGTGCCGTGCCGTGGTGGGCGCCGCCGCGTCCATCGCGGAGTGCCCGCCGTACGGGGACTGGTCGTTCCCCAGCAACCACGCGGCCATCGCGGGAGCGTCCGCGATGGCGCTGGCGCTGGCGTGGCGGGTCATCGCGTGGCTGACGATGCCGCTGGCGGTCGTGATGGCGTTCTCGCGGGTCTTCGTGGGCGTGCACTACCCGCACGACGTGGCGGCGGGCGTCGTGCTGGGCGCGCTGGCGGTCGTCCTCTTCGTACGGTTGCTGACCGGTCCGACGCAGCGCCTGGTGGAGACCATGCGCCTGAGCGGCTCGGGCGCCGCGCGGTGGCTGGCGGGGCCGGGGCCCGACGTGGACCTGGCCGCGGCCGTCCCCCGGCAGCGCACCCGGTCGCGCGGCCGGCGCGCCGCCCCGCGCCGCACGGGCGGCCGCCGCAGGGTCTCCTGAGGCACGGGCGGCCGGTCCGGGGGCGGGAGCGCGGAATTCCGGCCCGGCCGTGTCAGGATCGAAGGGCCATGACTGCGACCGAGACTCCTGAAACGGCCCCCCTCGCCCCGGCCCCCCTCGACCCGCCCTCCCCCTGCCCGGCCTCCGCCCCGCCGGCTTCCGCCCGTCCCGCCTCCGCCGCACCGGCCCCGGACGCCCCCGCCTCCGCCACCCCGGCCCCGGCCCCGGGCGACACGGCCCCGGGCGAGCCGGCCCCGGCCGCCGCCCCGATGCCGAGTCCTGCCGAGGCGGCCCCGGCCGACCGGGCGCCGGTCGGCCCCGACCCGGGCGCCACCGCACCGGCCACCGCCCATCCGGCCCAGCGGCTGCACGCGCCCGTCCTCGCGTGGTTCGAGCAGCACGCGCGCGACCTGCCCTGGCGGCGCCCGGAGGCGGGCGCCTGGGGGGTGATGGTGAGCGAGTTCATGCTCCAGCAGACCCCCGTGAACCGGGTGCTGCCGGTGTACGAGCAGTGGATGGCCCGCTGGCCGCGTCCCGCCGCGCTGGCGGCCGAGGCGCCCGGCGAGGCGGTCCGCGCCTGGGGGCGGCTGGGCTACCCCCGCCGCGCCCTGCGGCTGCACGGCGCGGCCGTCGCCATAACGGAACGGCACGGCGGCGACGTACCCCACGACCACGCCCAGCTCCTGGCGCTGCCCGGGATCGGGGAGTACACGGCGGCGGCGGTGGCGTCGTTCGCGTACGGCAGGCGCCATCCGGTGCTGGACACGAACGTCCGCCGGGTGCTGGCCCGCGCGGTGACCGGCGTCCAGTACCCGCCGAACGCCACGACGGCCGCCGAGCGGCGCCTCGCCCGCGCCCTGCTGCCCGAGGACGAGGCCACGGCGGCCCGCTGGGCGGCGGCCTCCATGGAGCTGGGCGCGCTGGTCTGCACGGCGCGCGGCGAGGACTGCGCGCGCTGCCCCATCGCGCGGGCGTGCGCCTGGCGCCTCGCCGGCAAGCCCGCCCACGAGGGCCCGCCGCGGCGCGGGCAGACCTACGCGGGCACCGACCGGCAGGTGCGCGGCAAGCTGCTCGCCGTCCTGCGGGAGGCGACGGGCCCGGTGCCGCAGTCCGCGCTGGACGCCGTCTGGCACGACGCGGTCCAGCGGGCCCGCGCCCTGGACGGCCTCGTCGCGGACGGCCTGGTGGAACCGCTGGACGGCGCCCGCTACCGGCTCCCCTCCGCCTGAACCCGCCCCGCCCACGGGACCTGCGCCCGGCCCGCCCGCCCTCCGGGGCGGGCCCTCCGGGCCGGCAGCCCTCCGGGGCGGGCCCGCGGGCCCTCCGGACCGGCGCCCCGCGGGGCGCCGGTCCCGCGCCGTCACGGCGCTGGTCCCCGGAGGCCTGCCGCCGCCCGCCCTGCCGGAAGGCGGCCGGCCCCTCAGCGGGAACGCCTCAAGCCCCCCGGCCCAGACCGGCCCGCCCCGGCCCGTACCGGCAGCCCCGGTACCGCTCCCCGGCCGTCTCCCTCCGCACCCGCCGCCTCACGCACCGCCGCCCCCACCCGCCTGTTACACAACCGATGGGCAGCCGTGCGTCCGCCGAGGGGCGGACCGCACAGTGCCGTGACAACCGCTCCGTAGCTTCTCCTGTGTCAGCGCCGGAGGGCGGCCGAAAGGGCCGCCGGGCGCTGCGGGGACCACGGCATTTTCACGGGGAGACGGAGGCGGTTTCGGATGTCGCACGGCGAGGTGCTCGGATTCGAGGAGTACGTACGCACCCGGCAGGACGCCCTTCTGCGCAGCGCCCGGCGGCTCGTGCCGGACCCGGTCGACGCCCAGGACCTGCTCCAGACCGCCCTCGCCCGCACGTACGGCCGCTGGGACGGCATAGCGGACAAGTCCCTCGCCGACGCCTACCTGCGGCGCGTCATGATCAACACCCGGACCGAGTGGTGGCGCGCCCGCAAGCTGGAGGAGGTGCCCACCGAGCAGCTCCCCGACGCGTCCGTGGACGACGCGACCGAGCAGCACGCGGACCGTGCCCTGCTGATGGACGTGCTGAAGGTGCTGGCGCCCAAGCAGCGCAGCGTCGTCGTGCTGCGCCACTGGGAGCAGATGAGCACCGAGGAGACCGCCGCCGCGCTCGGCATGTCGACCGGTACGGTGAAGAGCACTCTGCACCGCGCGCTCGCCCGGCTCCGCCAGGAGCTGGAGAGCCGGGACCTCGACGCCCGCGCCCTGGACCGCACGGACCGCACCGCCCCCAGGGCCCGCGCCACCGGCTCGGACCGGACGGGCGCGTCCGGCCGGACGGCTACGCCCGGCCGCGCGGGCGCGGCGGACCGCACGGGCGCGGCGGACCGTCCCGGTCCGGCGCCGGACCGGCGGCGCGCCGGGCGCGGGGCGCGGGTGGTGGAACAGCGGCGGTACGGACGGGAGCAGGAGCGGTGCGCGGCCTGAGCGGCGAGGACGGGAACGGCGGCACCACGCCGCCGGAGCCCGGCGGTGGTACGGCGGCGGGGAGGGCGGCGGTGGCCGGGCTCGCCGCCGTCGGCGTGCTCGGGCTGCTGGCCACGGGCTGCTCCACCGGCGGCACCGGGGCCCGCGACGAGGGCGCGGTGCCGGCCGACCAGTCCGCGGTGTCGGGGCCGCCGACGCCCACCGCCTCGGCGTCGCCGGCGTTCCGCCGGGTCGACGTGGTCGCCCTGCTGAAGGACGACCCGAAGGTCGGCGACCAGGTGAAGCGGGACCTGAAGCCGTGTGCCGAGGACGCGTACCCGGTCGACACGTCGTACGGGAACCTCACCGGCACCGGTGTGGCCGACGTCGTGGTGAACGTGATGACCTGCGGTGACGCGGTCGGCGTGGGCACGTACGTGTACCGGGTGCGCGAGCAGCGGTACGAGAACGTCTTCGCGCTGGAGGAGCCGGCGGTCTACTCGGAGATCGACCGCGGCGACCTGGTCGTGACCAAGCAGGTGTACGCGAAGGGCGACCCGATCGCCTATCCGTCCGGCGAGGACGTGATCACGTACCGCTGGTCGTCGGACCGGTTCACCGAGCACTACGCGGTGCACAACGAGTACAGCAAGGCGGTCGAGGGCGGGGACATCAGCGGACCCGCGCCGACCGCGCCGAGCGAGAACTGAGGCCGGAAGTGGCGGCGGGCGCGGGAGGGCGCGGTATGGCGGAGACGCACGTCCTGTTCGTGGAGGACGACGACGTCATCCGGGAGGCCACGCAGCTGGCCCTGGAGCGGGACGGCTTCGCGGTCACGGCGATGCCGGACGGGCTGTCGGGGCTGGAGGCGTTCCGGGCGCGGCAGCCCGACATCGCCCTGCTGGACGTGATGCTGCCCGGGATGGACGGGGTCAGCCTGTGCCGCCGCATCCGCGACGAGTCGACGGTGCCGGTGATCATGCTGTCGGCGCGGGCCGACTCCATCGACGTGGTGCTGGGCCTGGAGGCGGGCGCCGACGACTACGTCACCAAGCCGTTCGACGGGGCCGTGCTGATGGCGCGGATCAGAGCCGTACTGCGGCGCTTCGAGAACGCGGGCGGCGCGGCGGGCGGCGACGCGGGCGAGCGGGGCGGGCGGGCCGAGCGCGGGCTGCTGGCCTTCGGGGACCTGGAGGTCGACACGGAGGGCATGGAGGTCCGCAGGGGCGGGGCGCCGGTCGCGCTGACGCCGACGGAGATGCGGCTGCTGCTGGAGTTCTCGTCGGCGCCGGGCACGGTGCTGTCGCGGGACAAGCTGCTGGAGCGGGTCTGGGACTACGGCTGGGGCGGTGACACGCGCGTGGTGGACGTCCACGTCCAGCGGCTGCGCGCCAAGATCGGCCAGGACCGGATCGAGACCGTCCGCGGCTTCGGATACAAGCTCAGGGCCTGACGCCGATGAGACAGCCCGCACTGCGGACGGGTGTGCGGTGGAAGATCTCGGTGGCCATCGCCGCCGTGGGCGCCCTGATCGCCGTCGCGCTCAGCTTGGTCGTCCACAACGCCGCCCGTGTGTCGATGCTCGACAACGCGCGCGAGGTGCAGATGGAGCGGCTGCTCTTCGCCCAGCGCGTCTACGAGTCGTCCAAGCCGAAGGAGCCCCGCTTCGGCACGAAGCTCAACGACCCCAAGCTGCCGCGCGAACTGGACCGCCTCGTGGAGCGCAGGCGCCGCGGCACCTACGTGGAGGAGCACGCGGCCGGCGCGCCCGACGTGTGGGCGGCCGTGCCGCTCGGCAACGGCGACGTGCTGTCGCTCCACACGCCCTTCGCGGACCGCAGCGCGACGGTGATGCGGCGGCTGGACGAGGCGCTGGTCGTCGGGTCGGTGTCGGTGGTGCTGGCCGGATCGGCGCTGGGCGTGCTGATCGGCGGCCAGCTCTCGCGGCGGCTGCGCAAGGCCGCCGCGGCAGCCGGGAAGGTCGCGCAGGGCAACACCGAGGTGCGGGTGCGGGACGCCATCGGCGGCGTCGTACGGGACGAGACGGACGAGCTGGCGCGGGCCGTGGACGCCCTGACGGACGCCCTCCAGGAGCGCATCGAGGCCGAGCGGCGGGTCACCGCGGACATCGCGCACGAGCTGCGCACCCCGGTCACGGGGCTGCTGACGGCCGCCGAACTGCTGCCGCCCGGCCGGCCGACGGAGCTGGTGCGGGACCGGGCGCGGGCCATGCGCACCCTGGTGGAGGACGTGCTGGAGGTGGCCCGGCTGGACAGCGCGTCGGAGCGGGCCGAGCTCCAGGAGATCGCGCTCGGCGAGTTCGTCGGCCGCCGGGTGGCGCTGCTGAACCCGGACGCGGAGGTGCGGGTCGTGCACGAGTCGTGGGTCAGCACCGACCCGCGGCGGCTGGAGCGGATCCTCGGCAACCTGCTGACCAACGCCGCCAAGTACGGCAGGCCGCCGGTCGAGGTGACCGTCGAGGGGCGGGTCCTGCGGGTGCGGGACCACGGGCCGGGGTTCCCCGAGGCGCTGCTGCGGGAGGGGCCGAGCCGGTTCCGCACGGGCGCCAGCGACCGGGGCCGTGCGGGTGCCGGGCACGGGCTGGGGCTGACCATCGCGGCGGGCCAGGCGCGGGTGCTGGGCGCGCGGCTCACCTTCCGGAACGCCGCGACGCCGGACGGCACCGCCCCGGAGGGGGGCGGTGCCATCGCGGTGCTGTGGCTGCCGGAGCACGCCCCGACGAACACGGGGAGCTTCCCGGTGCTCCACTTCCCCGACGCGGACTGATCCGTGACGGGCCGGGTGCGGTCCGTCAGAGGACGACGCCCTCGGCGCGCAGGAACGTCGCCGGGTTGAGGGAGGAGCCGTAGTTCGGCGTCGTGCGGATCTCGAAGTGCAGGTGCGGGCCGGAGGAGTTGCCGGTGTTGCCGGACTTGGCGATGAGCTGGCCGGTCTTCACCTTGGCGCCGGGCTTCACGCCGATCTTCGAGAGGTGCGCGTACTGCGAGTACGTGCCGTTCGGGTGCTTGATCACGATGGCGTTGCCGTACGCGGGGCCGTCGCCGCCGCCGTTGGGGCCGGCCTTGACGACGGTGCCGCCGTGGACGGCCTTCACCGGGGTGCCGACCGGGACGGCGAAGTCCTGGCCCGAGTGCTTGTTGGTCCACATGGCGCCGCCCTGGTTGTAGCCGGCGGTCAGCGTGTAGCCGGCCACGGGCTTGACCCAGGCGGCGGCCTTCGTGGCCTTCTTCGCGGCGGCGGCCTTCTTGGCGGCGGCCTTGACCGCGGCGGCCTTGGCGGCCTTCGCCTTGGCGGCCTGAGCGGCCTTGGCGGCGGCGGCCTGCTGGGCGGCCTGCGCCTGCGCCTGCGCCTGGGCGGCGACGGCGGCGGCGGTGTCCATGGCGAGCGGGGCCTTGGCCTCGGCCGCGACGGCCGACGCACCTGCTCCGAACACCGCGGTGACTCCGATGCCGGCGGCAGCGAGGGCGACGACGGCGTTACGGGTGGGGTGCTGGGCGCGCTGCGACATACGAGGTGAACCTCCGAGTGGGGGATGGGGGCGAGCCGGCGGCACGAGCGGCGTGCCGGGGCTTCGGTCATCCTTGGTACCGGCTTCTCCCGGCATGTCCCAAACGCCGTTTCTACGACAATCGGTCGTAGTGCCCGCTGTGTGACGCGGACACTTGACGGCTCGGACAGCACCGCCACCACCCCTGGGATATACACCCAAAACGGACACCGGCCCCGCATCTCCAAGGTGGGCGGGGCCTGTCGCCCCACAACGGAGCACATCGCGCCGCGCGACCCCGCACATCACCCCCGCGCACTATGACCCCGACCACCTCGCCGGAAGATCGATTCACCCCTTGGGTCACTATTGCGGGTAGTACGTCCGTATCGCCCTGTGCGCATCGTCACGGGGAAGCGGCCCGCCGTCTTCCTGCGGCGCCCTCGCTCCGGGATCCTTCGGCCATGAGACCCGTGACGCGCACCACGCAGACGCGCAAGTCATCGGCCGCCCGCGCCACCGCCCTCGGCCTCGCGGCGCTCCTCGCCTGGACCCTGCACGGCTTCACCGGCGCACCCGCCGGCGCCGGGCCCTCCGATACCGGCCTCAAGGGCGCCATCGACGAGATCCTCACCGACCCGCGCCTCGACGGAGCCGCCGCCGGGGTGGTCGTCGCCGACGCCGCGACCGGCGCCGTCCTCTACCGGCGCGACGGCGGCGACCGGCTGATGCCCGCCTCCAACACCAAGATCCCCACCTCCGTGGCGGCCATGGCCCTCCTCGGCCCCGACCACCGCTTCCGCACCGAGGTGCTGGCCACCGGCCGCCGCCACGCCGGCACCCTCCACGGCGACCTCTACCTGCGCGGCACCGGCGACCCCACCACGCTCGCCGCCGACTACGACCGGCTCGCCGCCCGCGTGGCCGCCGCCGGCATCCGCCACGTCACCGGCCGCCTCGTCGCCGACGACACCCGCTTCGACACCCGCCGGCTGGGCCGCTCCTGGGCGGCGGACGACGAGTCCTCGTACTACTCCGCGCAGATCTCCGCGCTCACCCTCGCCCCGGACACCGACTACGACTCCGGCACGGTCATCGTGGAGGCCGCCCCCGCCGCACCCGGCGCGCGCCCCACCGTCGCCCTCACCCCGCGCACCGGCTACGTACGCGTCGACAACCGCGCCACCACCGTCGCCGCCGGGCGCCCCGACACCCTCACCATCGAGCGCGCCCACGGCACCAACACCCTGGTGGTCCGCGGCGAGATCCCCGTCGGCGCCTCCCCCACCAAGGAGTGGGTCACCGTCGACGAGCCGACCGGCTACGCCACCGCCGTCTTCGCCGACGCCCTGGCCGCCCACGGCGTACGCGTCTGGGGCCCGACCCGGCTCGGCCTGCCCACCCCCGCCTCCGCCAAGCCGGTGGCCGCGCACGAGTCCATGCCGCTCAAGCAGCTCATGCACCCCTTCATGAAGCTCTCGAACAACATGCACGCCGAGGCCCTCACCAAGGCCGTCGGCCACCGCGTCTCGGGCCGCGGCACCTGGGAGGCGGGCCTGGAGGCCGTCGACGCGTACCTGGTGAAGGAGGGCGTCGACACCTCCGGGCTCCGCCAGGCCGACGGCTCCGGCCTCTCCCGGATGAACCTCATCCCCGCCCAGCGCCTCACCGACCTGCTGCTCGCCGTCCAGGACGCCCCCTGGTTCGCCGACTGGTACGCCTCCCTGCCCGTCGCCTGCGCCCCGGACCGCGCGGTCGGCGGCACGCTGCGGCGCCGCATGTGCGACACCCCGGCCGCGCTGAACGCCCGCGCCAAGACCGGCACCCTCACCGGCGCGTCGGCGCTCTCCGGGTACGTCGCGGACGCGGCCGGCCGCCGCCTCGTCTACAGCGTGGTGCTGAACAACCACCTGGCCGCGTCGGTCAAGGACATCGAGGACGCCGTCGTGGTGACCCTGGCCTCCTCGGACACCGCGGCCGGCGAGATCCGCCGCGCCGAACCGCGGCCGGGTCTCCGCGCCCCCGCCCCGGCCGCGTCCCTCCCGGCCGCCTCCCTGGAGTGCACCTGGCACAAGCCCGAGCCGACCTGCTGACGCCCCGGAACCGGACCCGAGGGACCTGCTGACGCCCCCGGAACCGGACCGAGGGACCTGCTGACGGGCCGGAACCGGACCGAGGGCCGGCCGGCCGCTCATCCGGGGCGACCGGGGCCGGGCGAGCCTGCCCGAACCACCGCCGGGGACGGGCCACCACCGGGGACGGGCCGCCGCCGGGGACGCCCCGGCGGCCACCGGCCACGGCCCGGGTACGCGAACGGGCCCGCCCCGAGACCATGGCAACGGTCTCGGGGCGGGCCCGTTCAGGCGCCGGCCGTCAGGCCTGCGGCGTCAGGCGTCCTTGGAGAGGTTCGGTCCGGGGCCGCCGGCCGCCTCGATGGGCGGCACGTCCGGCAGGGCCGACTTCTCCTCGCCGCGGAAGGTGAACTTCTTCTCCTCACCCTCGCCCTCGGTGTCCACGACCACGATGTGACCGGGGCGCAGCTCGCCGAAGAGGATCTTCTCCGACAGGATGTCCTCGATCTCGCGCTGGATCGTCCGGCGGAGCGGACGGGCACCCAGCACCGGGTCGTAGCCCCGCTTCGCCAGGAGGATCTTCGCGTCACCGCTGAGCTCGATGCCCATGTCGCGGTCCTTCAGACGCTCGTCCACCTTGGCGATCATCAGGTCGACGATCTGGATGATGTCTTCCTGGCTGAGCTGGTGGAAGACGACGGTGTCGTCGACACGGTTCAGGAACTCGGGGCGGAAGTGCTGCTTCAGCTCCTCGTTGACCTTCGCCTTCATCCGGTCGTAGCCGGTCTTGACGTCGCCCTGGGCGGCGAAGCCCAGGTTGAAGCCCTTGGAGATGTCCCGGGTCCCGAGGTTGGTCGTCATGATGATGACCGTGTTCTTGAAGTCCACGACCCGGCCCTGGGAGTCGGTCAGGCGACCGTCCTCCAGGATCTGGAGCAGGGAGTTGAAGATGTCGGGGTGGGCCTTCTCGACCTCGTCGAAGAGGACGACGGAGAACGGCTTGCGGCGCACCTTCTCGGTGAGCTGGCCGCCCTCCTCGTAGCCCACGTATCCGGGCGGGCTGCCGAAGAGGCGGGACACGGTGTGCTTCTCGCTGAACTCGGACATGTCGAGCGAGATCATCGCGTCCTCGTCGCCGAAGAGGAACTCGGCGAGCGTCTTGGACAGCTCGGTCTTACCGACACCGGACGGGCCGGCGAAGATGAACGAGCCACCGGGGCGCTTCGGGTCCTTGAGGCCGGCCCGCGTACGGCGGATGGCCTGCGACAGGGCCTTGATGGCGTCCTTCTGGCCGATGACGCGCTTGTGGAGCTCGTCCTCCATGCGGAGCAGACGGGAGGACTCCTCCTCCGTCAGCTTGAAGACCGGGATGCCGGTGGCGGTCGCCAGGACCTCGGCGATCAGCTCGCCGTCGACCTCGGCGACGACGTCCATGTCGCCGGCCTTCCACTCCTTCTCCCGCTTGGCCTTGGCGGCCAGGAGCTGCTTCTCCTTGTCGCGCAGCGACGCGGCCTTCTCGAAGTCCTGCGCGTCGATCGCGGACTCCTTCTCCCGGCGGACACCGGCGATCTTCTCGTCGAACTCGCGCAGGTCCGGCGGCGCGGTCATCCGGCGGATGCGCATCCGGGAGCCGGCCTCGTCGATGAGGTCGATCGCCTTGTCCGGCAGGAAGCGGTCGGAGATGTACCGGTCGGCCAGCGTGGCGGCCTGCACCAGCGCCTCGTCCGTGATGGACACGCGGTGGTGCGCCTCGTACCGGTCGCGCAGACCCTTGAGGATCTCGATCGTGTGCGGCAGGGACGGCTCGGCGACCTGGATCGGCTGGAAGCGGCGCTCCAGCGCGGCGTCCTTCTCCAGGTACTTGCGGTACTCGTCGAGCGTGGTGGCACCGATGGTCTGGAGCTCACCGCGGGCCAGCATCGGCTTCAGGATCGACGCGGCGTCGATGGCGCCCTCGGCGGCGCCCGCACCCACCAGGGTGTGGAGCTCGTCGATGAAGAGGATGATGTCGCCGCGCGTGCGGATCTCCTTGAGGACCTTCTTCAGGCGCTCCTCGAAGTCACCGCGGTAGCGGGAGCCGGCGACCAGCGCGCCGAGGTCCAGGGTGTAGAGGTGCTTGTCCTTGAGGGTCTCGGGCACCTCGCCCTTGACGATCGCCTGCGCCAGGCCCTCGACGACGGCGGTCTTGCCGACGCCGGGCTCGCCGATGAGGACCGGGTTGTTCTTCGTACGGCGGGACAGCACCTGCATGACCCGCTCGATCTCCTTCTCGCGCCCGATGACCGGGTCGAGCTTGGATTCGCGGGCGGCCTGGGTCAGATTCCGGCCGAACTGGTCGAGGACCAGGGACGTGGAGGGGGTGCCCTCGGCGGGACCGCCGGCGGTGGCGGCCTCCTTGCCCCCGGAGTAGCCGGAGAGCAGCTGGATGACCTGCTGCCGCACCCGGTTGAGATCGGCGCCCAGCTTCACGAGGACCTGGGCGGCGACGCCCTCGCCCTCGCGGATCAGACCCAGCAGGATGTGCTCGGTGCCGATGTAGTTGTGGCCGAGCTGAAGGGCCTCGCGGAGCGACAGCTCCAGCACCTTCTTGGCACGGGGCGTGAAGGGGATGTGCCCGGACGGGGCCTGCTGGCCCTGGCCGATGATCTCCTCCACCTGCTGGCGGACCGCCTCGAGCGAAATCCCGAGGCTCTCCAGGGCCTTAGCGGCGACACCCTCACCCTCGTGGATCAGGCCCAGGAGGATGTGCTCGGTGCCGATGTAGTTGTGGTTGAGCATCCGGGCTTCTTCCTGAGCCAGGACGACAACCCGCCGCGCGCGGTCGGTGAACCTCTCGAACATCGTTAATCGCTCCTCAGAGCGGTCAGGCAGTAAGGGGTCGGTCCCCTCCCTGTCCTTCCGCAGCTTAGTCCCGCAAGCGGGGACCGCTCATTCCAACTGCCGACACCCGTCGATGGCCTCCTGACCCCGAACGCCGACAACTGCTCCAACCCGATGGTGCGAGACGATGTTCCCGCAGGCCAGGCAGATACCCGTACCGGCAGTACGCCGATGGCGAACGTAAGACGTCCGCACCCGCGTGTCGCCCCTCCCCACTAGGGATGTCTTACCCGCAAGCGGTGACGGTCCATGCGGCGCACGCCCGTCCCCTCAGCTACGGGCGAACACCCTTGCGCCGCCGCCCGACCCCGCCCGCCTTCCTCTCGCACACCCACCGCGACCACCCCCGCACTCCACGTAACTTCCGGGGTGCGGGGGAAGTTCCCGGGGCATGGCCCTTCCCGTCCCCGCACCCCGCGCCCCGCTCGACGGGCGCCGTACGAACCGGCGGCGCCGTGCGGACGGATCGCCCGTCGCGCGCTGGTACGCGGAGGTGCTGGGCTGGGCCGCGGTCGACGGGCCGCCGGTGCGGCTGCCGACCGGGCTGCGCTTCGACGTCCTGGACCTCCCCGTCGCCGCCGGCCTCGCCGTGCTGCGGCGGGTGCGCGGCGACTGGCCGGTCGCGGTCGAGGGGCGGCGGATGCGCGTCCTGGTGGGGGCGGGCACCGCCGACGAGCTTCCCGGCCTGCTCGACTGGCTCGAGTGGGGCGGGGTCGCCCTGGACCTGGCCGCCTGGGGGGCGGGGTGCCGGATGACCGCCCCGGCTCCCCCGGGCTGGGACGCGGCGGGCGCGCCCGGCGCCCCGGTGTGGCTGCGGCCGCCCGATCCGGGCCGCGAGGTGGAGGCCACGCTCGCGGGGCTCACGGAGACCGGCGCCACCGCGTGCGCGGGGCTCTCGGGCGGCTCCGGGCTGGTACGGCTGGTGGCCGTGGCCGCGGCGGAGTGCCACCGGGCCCGGCTGCTGGCCGCCGCCCGCGCCGGGGGCGCTGCCCTCGGCTGACGGCGCCCGTGCCGGCGTGGTGCGCGCCCGGGGCTCCCGGCGGGGCCGCCCGGCGGAGGGCGGGCGTCGGGAGGCCGCCGCTCAGCGGTTGGCGTCCTCGTACGCCTGGCGGACCTCGGCCGGGACCCGGCCGCGGTCGTTCACCGGGTAGCCGTTCTCCTTGGCCCACGCGCGGATCTTCGCGGTGTCCGGGCTGCCGCTCGCGGCGGCGCGGCCCTTGCCGCGGCCGCCGGCCGTACGGCCGCCGGTGCGCCGGCCGCTCTTCGTGTACGGCTCCAGCACGGAACGCAGCTTCTCCGCGTTGGCGGTGGTGAGGTCGATCTCGTAGGTCTTGCCGTCCAGAGCGAACGTCACGGTCTCGTCCGCCTCGCCGCCGTCGAGGTCGTCGACAAGAAGGACCTGAACCTTCTGTGCCACCGGATTTCCTTTCATCGAAAAAGCAGTACGCGGAAAGGAAACCGCTTTTCTCAGGAAAACACAAACCCTCGGGACGGGTTCAGAACCGCGAGAACGCGGGAAACATACGCGATTCGGACATAGGGATCGCGTCCGGCGGCACGCTCACAGGTGCAGAAGCATCCGGCTGTTGCCCAAGGTGTTCGGCTTCACCCGTTCCAGGCCGAGGAACTCGGCGACGCCCTCGTCATAGGAACGCAGGAGCTCGCTGTAGACATCCCCGTCGACGGGCGTCTCGCCGATCTCGACGAAGCCGTGCTTGGCGAAGAAGTCCACTTCGAAGGTGAGGCAGAATACCCGGCGCACCCCGAGCCAGCGGGCGGTGTGCAGCAACTTGTCGAGCACCTGGTGGCCGACGCCGGCGCCCTTGAAGTCGGGATCGACGGCGAGAGTGCGGACTTCGGCGAGATCTTCCCACATCACATGCAGGGCGCCGCAACCCACTACGGCCGCGTCCTCGTCCCGTTCGGCGACCCAGAACTCCTGGATGTCCTCGTAAAGCGTCACCGTCGCTTTGTCGAGGAGGATGCCGCGCGCGACGTACGGATCGACGAGGCGGCGGACGGCCGGCACGTCGCTGGTGCGGGCCCGGCGGACGGTGACGGTTCTCGCCCGGTCGGCGGTGGGGGGTGTGGGGGCGGGGGCGGGGATGGCGGTGGGTGTGGGTGGGGGTGTGGGTGTCCGGGCGGGGGTGGGGGTGGGGGGTGGAGTGGGCGTGGGGGCGTGGGAGGGGGTGGGTGAGGTGGGGCCGGGGGTGGGTTCGGGGGTGGGGCCGGGGGTGGGGCCGGGGCCGGATGACGTGGGTGACATGGCTGGGAACGCTATCGCTCCGCGCCGCCCCGGCCGTTGCCGCCCTCGCGGGCCCGCTTCCCGCGGGTGGGCGGCGGGCCGGTGGCGGGGCCGGGGGGACCGGCGGGGCGGTCGGGCTCCACGGGCGGGGCGGATGTCGGTCGGGCGTTCGACTCCGGGGGCGCGGCGAGGACTCGGGGGGTGCTTTGCGGAGTCGTACCGGGGAAACCGTCGTCCGGGCTTTCCGCCGGGCGTTCGGCGTCGCTTTGCGGGCCCCCGGGCGTGGCGGCGGCGGGCGGGCGGCCTTGGCCCGTACCTTGCTCTCCGCTTTCGTCCGCGCGCGGAGTGCTGTCGTCCGGCGCGGTGCCTTCCGCGGGGGCATTCGGCGCTTCTCCGGCGGCGGGAGGCCGGCCTTTTCCGGGGGATTGGCGTTCCGCCGGGGCGGGGCCTTCCGGGGCTTCGGCAGTTTCGGGGGTGTCGCGTTGCACGATGCGGATCGCGTCGTTCAGCGCTTCCCGCTGCTCGGACGACATCATGCCGAAGAAGGCGACGAGAGCGGCGGCCGGGTTGTCGCTCTGCGACCACGCTTCGTTCATCAGTGCGGCGGAGTACGCGGCCCGCGTGGAGACCGCCGTATATCGATAGGCCCGGCCGACGACTTCCCGGCGGACCCAGCCCTTCTGGTGGAGATTGTCCAGCACGGTCATGACCGTGGTGTAGGCGATGGACCGTTCCCGCTGGAGGTCCTCCAGGACTTCCCGGACGGTGACCGGACGGTTCCATTGCCAGACGCGCGTCATCACGGCGTCCTCGAGGTCTCCCAATTGACGGGGCACAACGTCACCATAGTGGGGCCACTCGTGACGAACCGTTATTGACGGAGCAAAAAGGACGTACGGCGCTGATCACGCCGTACGTCCTCTGGGGCATGCTCCGGGGGCATGCTCGGGGGTGGCCATGCTCGGGGGCCACGCTCTGGGTCGCGGCACCGGGCCGTGGCCCTGCGGCCGTAGGCCGGGGCACGGCTCCGGCGGGCCCCGGTCGTGGGCCGCCGGGGCGGGGCCTCTGCCCGCCCGGGCCCGCGGGGGTGCGGGCGGGGGCTTCGGGTGCTCCGGGGGCCGGGCCCGATGGGCGTCAGGCCTTGCCGGGCTTCGGCGCACCCTCGGTCCGTGCGGCCTCGGCACGCGCGAACGCCGCGTCGACGGCCGCGTCCTCCTTGGACTTGTTCGGGCCGCCCTGGCTCTTGACGATCGTCACGATGACCACGGTGAAGAAGATGGCCATCACCACGGGCGGAAGGAGCGCGGATACGTAGTCCATGGCGTCCAGCGTAACTACCCCGCGACCCGTTTCTCCGACGGGGGCGGAGTCGGGCGGCGGCGCGGCGGGAAGACCTCGGACGGCTTGGGCACCGGGCGCCCCGCCGGCGCGGGCGCGGACGGCTTGGGCGGCTGGGGCCGCTTCGGCTCCTCGGCGCCGTCCCCGGCCCGCCCGCCCTGGAGGACGAGCAGACGGGTGCGGGGGGTGGCCGGGGCCGGGATGGCCGGAGCGACCGAAGCGACCGGGGCGGCTGGAGTGGCCGGCGCGGGTGCGGTCCGCGCCGCCGCGGGCGCCGGGACGGTGTGCGGTGCCGGGACGGCGTGCGCGGCCGGGGGTGCGGGGACAGCGTGCGCGGCCGGGGCGTGGCGGGCCGCCAGGCGGGCGCGTACGGACCGCTCGGCCAGTTCCTCGCAGCGCGCCAGAAGCGCGGCGGCCTCCCGCGCGCCGCGCAGCGAGCGCAGCGCCGCCAGGTCGGCGGGCACCGGGTCGTACCCGGCGGCGAGGGCGTCGCGGAGCAGGTCCAGGTAGCCGGGGGACGCACCGGGCAGGGCGGCCCGGTAGCGGGCCAGGTCGGCCAGGACGAAGGCCCTCATCCTGCCGCCTTCGCGGACCGCCTCGTCCACGGCACCGGCGAGGCGCAGACAGTCCCGCACGTCCTCGTCGGCGAGCTTGGTCGGGTGCAGGGCGTGGCCCAGGGCGCGTCGCAGCACACGCAGTTCGTCTGCGCTGAACGCCAGGCCGCCTCGGGATCCGTATGGCGTGGGCATAGTTCCGACAATACGGGCATAGCGGTCAAAGATGGTGCAGGAGCGGGGCCGGGCGCGTTCTGCTCCCGGCCCCGCTCCAGGGCCGCCGTTCCGTGGCTGCCGGCCGCGCTCCCGTGGCCGCCGCTGCCCGGCTTCCCGCCGGGCTCCGTGGCCCGCGGTTTCCCGCACCGGCGCTGCGTGCGCGTCACATGCGGGACACGTTCCGCTCGTAGACCAGGCGCAGGCCGATCAGGGTCAGCCACGGCTCGTGCTCGTCGATCAGCTTCGCCTCGCCCAGCACCATCGGCGCGAGCCCGCCCGTCGCGATGACCGTCACGTCGGACGGGTCGCCGTCCGGGCCGACCAGCTCCTGCCGCATGCGCTGGACGACCCCGTCGACCTGCCCGGCGAACCCGTAGATGATGCCCGACTGCATGGCCTCGACGGTGTTCTTGCCGATCACCCCGCGCGGGCGGGTCACCTCGATCTTGCGGAGCTGCGCGCCCCGGACGCCGAGCGCCTCGACGGAGATCTCGATACCGGGCGCGATGACCCCGCCGACGTACTCGCCGCGCGCGCTGACCGCGTCGAACGTCGTCGCCGTACCGAAGTCCACGACGATCGCCGGGCCTCCGTACAGCTCGACCGCCGCCGCCGAGTTGATGATCCGGTCGGCGCCGACCTCCTTGGGGTTGTCGGTCAGGACCGGCACGCCCGTCCGGATGCCGGGCTCGACCAGGACGGCGGGCACGTCGCCGTAGTAGCGGCGGGTGACCTCGCGCAGCTCGTGCAGCACGGACGGGACCGTCGAGCAGATCGCGATGCCCTCGATGCCGTCGCCCAGCTCCTCGCCGAGCAGCGGGTGCATGCCCATCAGGCCCTGGAGGACCACCGCCAGTTCGTCGGCGGTGCGGCGGGCGTCCGTGGAGATCCGCCAGTGCTCGACGATCTCCTCGCCGTCGAAGAGGCCGAGGACGGTGTGGGTGTTGCCGACGTCGATGGTGAGGAGCATCGGTCAGCCCCGGGCCTCTCGCAGGTCGAGTCCGATGTCGAGGATCGGCGACGAGTGGGTGAGGGCGCCGACCGCGAGGTAGTCCACGCCCGTCGCGGCGTAGGCGGCGGCGTTCTCCAGCGTGAGCCGGCCGGACGACTCCAGGACGGCGCGGCCCGCGACGAGCGTGACGGCCTCCTCGGTCTCGGCGGGCGTGAAGTTGTCCAGCAGGATCAGGTCGGCGCCCGCCTCCAGGACCTCGCGGACCTGGTGGAGGGTGTCGACCTCGACCTCGATCGGCACGTCGGGGAACTGCTCGCGCACGGCCTTGAACGCCTGCGCCACGCCGCCGGCCGCCACCACGTGGTTGTCCTTGACCAGCGCGGCGTCGGAGAGGGACATGCGGTGGTTGACGCCTCCGCCGCAGCGGACCGCGTACTTCTCCAGGGCGCGCAGGCCCGGCGTGGTCTTGCGGGTGTCGCGGACCTTCGCCTTGTGCCCCTCCAGGGCGTCCGCCCACGCGCGCGTGGCCGTGGCGATGCCGGAGAGGCGGCACATGATGTTGAGGGCGCTGCGCTCCCCCGTCAGCAGGTCGCGGGTGCGGGCCGTGACGGACAGCAGCTTCTGCCCCGCCTCGACGCGGTCGCCGTCCAGGACGTGCCGCTCCACCTCGAACTCCTCGGTGCACACGATCGACAGCACCGCCTCGGCGACGTGGATGCCGGCGACGGTGCCCGCCTCGCGCGCGGTGAAGTCGGCGGTGGCGACGGCGTCCTCGGGGACGGTCGCGACGGTGGTGACGTCCACGCCGCCGTCGAGGTCCTCCTCGATCGCGCGGTACGCGACGTCCTCGACCAGCACCGGGTCGAGGCCCAGCTGGGCGAGGAGCTCGGCGAGCGCCGGGTCGAGCCCGCACTCGTACACCTCGTCGCCCTCCGGGCCGGCTCCGCAGCCGCAGCCGTCGCCGCAGCCGCCGACCGCTTCCGCCGGGTCCTCGGCGGGCGCGGGGGCGCCGATCTGGATCAGGGGGACGTCCACGGGCTGCGGGCGTTCTTCGGGCGTGGTCATGCTTGCTGCTCCCTGCGGGCGGCGGCCTGTGCGGCGGGGTGGTGGGCGGGGTCTCGGGCCGGGTCTCGGGCCGGGTCTCGGGCCGGGTCTCGGGCCGGGTCTCGGGTGCCGGCGGCGGAGTGGCTCAGAGGCCGGTCGGTCGGGGGGAAGTCGTGGGTGGCGGTCGTACGGACGTCCAGGCTCCGGTCCGGACGGAGACGTACGACGAGGTGGCGGCGCCAGGCGGCGTCGTCCCGGTCGGGGCGGTCCTCGCGCCAGTGGCACCCGCGCGTCTCCTCGCGGTGGCGTGCGGCCGCGACCAGGACGCGGGCCACGCACAGGACGTTGGTGGTCTCCCAGGACTCGACGCCGGGCTCGGCCGTCTTGTGGCCGCTCCCCCCGGCCCCGCCGAGGGCGTCGCCGTGGATGGCGTCCAACTGCTCGGCCGCCTTCGCGAGGCTGTCGGCGGAGCGCAGGACGCCCGCGCCGTGGGTCATCACCCGCTGCACGCGCGGGCGTGCGGCCGGGTCGAGCAGCGGCAGGACACGGGGGGCGGGGTGCGGGACGGGGGTGGCCGTGCGGGGCTCCGGGCCGCCGGGGGCGGTGGTGGGACCGGGGCCGGCGGAGGCGGGGCCGTGCGGGTGAGGGCCCGCCGTGGCTGGGTCGGCCGTCTCCGGGTCGGCCGTCTCCGGGGCGGCCGTCTCCGGGGCGGCGAGGGTGGTGGCGAGGGTGGTGGCGATGTCGTCCGCGATGCGCTCGGCGAAGACCAGGCCCTCCAGGAGGGAGTTGGAGGCGAGCCGGTTCGCCCCGTGCACGCCGGTGCAGGCCACCTCCCCGCACGCGTAGAGGCCCGGCACGGTGGTGCGGCCGCGCAGGTCGGTGCGGACGCCGCCGGAGGCGTAATGGGCGGCGGGGGCGACCGGGATGGGCTCGGTCACCGGGTCGAAACCGTGGGTGCGGCACGCGGCGAGGATGGTCGGGAAGCGGGACTCCCACATCTCGGCGCCGAAGTGGCGGGCGTCGAGGTACATGTGGTCGGCGCCCTGCTCCCGCATGCGCCGCATGATGCCCTTGGCCACGATGTCGCGGGGCGCCAGCTCGGCCAGCTCGTGCTGTCCGACCATGAACCGGACGCCGTCCGCGTCGACCAGGTGGGCGCCCTCGCCCCGTACCGCCTCGGAGACCAGGGGCTGCTGGCCCTCCGCCTCGGGGCCCAGGAACAGGACGGTCGGGTGGAACTGCACGAACTCCAGGTCGCTCACCTCGGCCCCGGCGCGCAGGGCGAGGGCGACGCCGTCGCCGGTGGAGACGGCCGGGTTGGTGGTGGCCGAGAAGACCTGGCCCATGCCGCCCGTCGCGAGGACGACGGCCGGGGCGTGGACGGCGCCGACGCCGTCGTGCTGGCCCTCGCCCATCACGTGCAGGGTCACGCCGGCCGTGCGTCCGTCGGCGTCGGTGAGCAGGTCCAGGACGAGGGCGTTCTCGATGGTGCGGACGGCGCGCTCGCGGACCGCGTCGACCAGGGCGCGGGAGATCTCGGCACCCGTCGCGTCACCGCCCGCGTGGGCGATGCGGCGGCGGTGGTGGCCGCCCTCCCGGGTCAGCTCGATCGTGCCGGCCGCGTCCGTGTCGAACCGGGCGCCGGTGGCGATGAGGCGGCGTACCGCGTCGGGCCCCTCCGTGACGAGCACGCGGACCGCCTCCTCGTCGCACAGGCCGGCGCCCGCGACGAGGGTGTCCTCCATGTGCTGCTCGGGCGTGTCGCCCTCGCCGAGCGCGGCGGCGATCCCGCCCTGCGCCCAGCGGGTGGACCCGTCGTCGAGCCGGGCCTTGGTGACGACGACCGTACGGAGCCCGGCCGCCGTGCAGCGCAGGGCGGCGGTCAGGCCGGCGACGCCGGAGCCCACGACGACCACGTCGGCGTCGATGGCCCAGCCGGGCGCCGGGGCATGCAGTCGTATGCCGGTCATGCGGGGGCTCCGAAGGTGAGGGGCAGGTTGTCGATCAGCCGCGTGGTGCCGACGCGGGCCGCGACGAGCAGGACCGCTTCGCCCGTGTGGTCGTCGGGCACCTCGGTGAAGTCGGCCGGGTCCACCAGGGCGAGGTAGTCGAGGTGGAGGGGCGGTTTCGCCTCGGCGGCCTCGTCGAGGACGGCGCGGGCCGCCGCGCGGACGCCGTCGGCACCGCCGCCCTGGCCGTGCTGGGCCACCTGGGCGACGGCGTGGGCGTCCGCCGCCGCGCGGGACTCGCCGAGCCGGGACAGGGCCTCGGCGCGGCTCGGCGACGTCGGCAGGGTCTCGGCGCGTGCGCGAAGCGCCTGCTGGGCGGCGAGCCGGTCGCGCGCGGCGAACAGCGCGGCCGACAGGGCCAGCGCCGTGCGGCGCTCGCGGGGCGACAGATAGCGGTTGCGGCTGGAGAGGGCCAGGCCGTCGGGCTCCCGGACCGTGGGCACGCCGACGATCTCGGCGCGGAACGCCAGGTCGCGCACCATGCGCCGGATGAGGGCCAGCTGCTGGGCGTCCTTCTGCCCGAAGAACGCCACGTCGGGTCGGGTCAGGTGGAGCAGCTTGGCCACGACGGTGAGCATGCCGTCGAAGTGGCCGGGGCGGGAGGCGCCTTCGAGCCGCTCCCCCATCGGGCCGGCGGAGAGGCGGACCTGCGGCTCGCCACCCGGGTACATCTCCTCCACGGACGGCGCGAACACGGCGTCCGCTCCGGCCGCGCCCGCGACCCGCACGTCGGCCTCGAGGGTGCGGGGGTAGCGGTCGAGGTCCTCGCCCGCGCCGAACTGCAGCGGGTTGACGAAGACGGTCACGACGACGAACCCGTCCCGTCCGACCCGCCCGCGCGCGGCCCGCACGAGTGTGGCGTGCCCGTCGTGCAGGGCGCCCATGGTCATGACCACGGCCACCTGCGAGCCGGGGGCCGCCCCGCGGGCCTGGTCGACGAGCCGGTCGAGGTCCTCACGGGTGTGGACGAGCGTGACGCCGGGGTGGGCGCCCGAGGTGCCGCCGGACGTCCCTGGCGAGTGCGGCGTCGGGCTCATCGGCTGGTGTCCCCTTCCGGGCCTTCGGTGTCGTCGGTGCGTTCTTCTCCCGCGGGTCCCGCGGCGAGGACTCCGAGCAGGTCCTCCGCGAGTTCTGGCTTGAGCAGCCCGTGTGCGAGGGCCCGGTCCGCGGTCGAGCGGGCCATCGCCAGATAGCCGGCGACCGTCGCCGGGGCGTGTTTGCGCAGCTCCGCCACGTGCGCCGCGACCGTCCCGGCGTCCCCGCGGGCGACGGGGCCGGTCAGGGCGGCGTCACCGGAGCGGAGCGCGTTGTCCAGCGCGGCGCCGAGCAGCGGGCCGAGCATCCGGTCGGGCGAGCCGACGCCGGACCGGCGCAGCAGCTCCATCGACTGGGCCACCAGGGTGACGAGGTGGTTGGCGCCCAGGGCGAGGGCCGCGTGGTAGAGCGGGCGGGCCTCCTCGGCGATCCACTCGGGCTCGCCGCCCATCTCGATGACGAGCGCCTCGGCGGCCAGGCGCAGCTCCTCCGGCGCGGTCACCCCGAAGGAGCACCCGGCGAGGCGCTGCACGTCGACGCTCGTACCGGTGAAGGTCATGGCGGGGTGCAGGGCGAGCGGCAGCGCCCCGGCGCGGCGGGCGGGGTCCAGGACGGCGACGCCGTACCGGCCGGAGGTGTGGACGAGGAGCTGCCCGGGGCGGACGGCCCCGGTCTCGGCGAGACCCTGGACCAGGCCGGGCAGGGCATCGTCCGGGACGGTCAGCAGCACCAGCTCGGCGCGCTCCATGACCTGCGCGGGCGGGACGACGGGGACGCCGGGGAGCAGGTCGGCGGCGCGCCGCAGGGACGCGTCGGACACACCGGACACGGCGACCGGGCGGTGCCCGGCGAGCTGCAGGGACGCGGCGAGGGCGGGTCCGACCCGGCCGGCGCCGACGACGCCGACGGAGAGCCGGGCGGGGCGGGGTTCTGCTGGTGGGTTCACGTGGCGACGGCCTTCCGTTCCAGTCCTCGGCGGGTACCGGACGATTTCTCGTCATGCTACGCCAGCGTTTCGCCGCCGCCTCCGGGCCGTCCACAGGCCCCATAGGCCGGTCCGATAATCCCACGCGGCTGTGGACGGCGCCTGGGCATGATCGCCGCATGACTGATGCGATGGGTGACGAAAGCGAGCTCGCCGGACGCCGCGACGGGGCCGAGAAGAGCACGGAGGCCGGGCAGGGACGGCCGGAGGAGAACGAACGCGGGCGCGGGACGCGGGGAGAGGAGGCCGAAGGCAGGGGAGCAGACGGAGCCAGGCAGGCGGTCGAGGACGAGGGGGCGGACGGGTACGCGGAAGTGAACGCCGGCGGCGAGGTGCTCGAAGAACAGGAGGTGACCGACGGCAAGGAGGTGACCGACGGCACCGAGGCGGACGACGGCAAGGAGGCGGACTCAGGCGGGGTGGTCGAGGACGAGGGGGCGGAACGGCGGCGGCGGAACGCCGCGTGGCGGGCGGCCGGGAGGTCGCTGCACCGGACGTCGGCGGAGACGACACCGGCGCAGTGGCTCACGAGGCTCGCGGCCGAGGGGCCGTCGGTGTACGACCTGGACGAGGCCGTCGACCTCTACGGCAACGGCATCGTCGGGCATCTGGAGCGGCGGGTGGCGGAGCTGCTCGGCTTCCCGGAGGCGGTGTTCTTCCCGACGGGGACGATGGCGCAGCAGGTGGCCCTGCGGTGCTGGGCGGGGCGCACCGGCAGCCAGGTCGTCGCGCTGCATCCGCTGGCCCATCCGGAGGTGCACGAGCAGGGCGCGCTGGGGGCGCTGAGCGGGCTGCGGACGGTCCACCCGACACGGGCGGGCCGGCTGCCGACGGCCGAGGAGGTACGGGCGGTGGGGGAGCCGTTCGGGACGCTGATGCTGGAGTTGCCGCTGCGCGACGCGGGGTTCGTGCTGCCCGCCTGGGAGGAGCTGGAGGAGGTGGTGGAGGCGGCCCGTGAGAGGGACGCGGTGGTGCACTTCGACGGGGCCCGCCTGTGGGAGACGACGGCCCACTTCGGACGGGACCTGCCGGAGATCGCCGGCCTGGCGGACAGCGTGTACGTGTCGTTCTACAAGTCGCTGAACGGCATGTCGGGGGCGGCGCTGGTGGGGCCGGAGTCGTTCGCGGACGAGGCACGGGTGTGGCGCCACCGATACGGGGGCGGCGTCTTCCAGCAGCATCCGGCGGCGCTCGCGGCGCTGCTGGGCCTGGAGCAGGAACTGCCGAGGCTGCCGTCCTACGTGGCGCAGGCGCGGGTCGTGGCGGATGCGCTCCGTGCCGGGTTCGAGGCGGCGGGCGTGCCGTGGTTCCGGGTGCACCCCGAGGTGCCGCACACCCACGAGTTCCAGGTGTGGCTGCCGTACCCGCCCGAGGCGCTGACGGAGGCTGCGGTCCGGCAGGCGGAGGAGGCGGGGACGGCTCTCTTCCAGAGCTGGTACGCGGGGAGCGCGGGTGGCCCGCCCGGCGTCGCGGTGACCGAGGTGGGGGTCACGGCGCCGGGGCTCGAGTGGACGGCGGACGACGTGAGGGAGGCGGTGGCGGAGTTCATGGAGTCGGTGCGGCAGGTGTTGCGGGAGGAGGTGAGGGAGACGCGGTAGGACTGATCGGAGGCTGATCCGGAAGGCGGTCGGTGCGACCTCAAGGGGTGGCGGAGGCCGGGACGGGTCTGGGCGTTCGGGAGGGGGAGGAGGCTCGGTGGAAGAGGGCCCGTAGGGGTGTGGTGCCCGGCGGGGGCGGAAGGGGGCGGCCGTGGACGGTGGCACGGTAGGAGTCGAGGAGGTGCTGCTGGGTCGCGTTCACGGGACCAGGCTGCGGCGGTCAAGGCGGGGGAGGCCCATCGATTGACCAGGGTCGTCAAGCGAGCGTCCGCTCCATCCGGCACGGCGCACCATAGGGGGCGTGAGCGTGACGATAGACATCACCGGCCTGCCGCCCGAGCGGATCGACTTCGCGGTCTCGCCCCTCGCCGAGCTCGGCGTGGCCCTGCACGCGCTGGACGAGCCGGCGCACCATCCGGGGCTGCACGGATGGGCGACGGCGACGGCGGCGGGACTCAAGCCGGACCTGGCCGACCGGCTCCACGAGGCGAACTTCCTGTGGACGGCGACGATGTCGGACGTCTTCCACCCGTACGCGGGGCTGCCGGGCGGGGGGCGGCCGGGGACGACGCTCGCGGAGGAGCTGGATCTGCTGGACCGGTTGGACGAGGAGCGGTTCGTCCGGGCGGCGCTGGAGTTCAACTGCTCCTCCTCCATGGAGGAGGAGCCGGTGCGGCCGGCCCGTGTGCTGGAACTGGCCGCGAACCGGGGGCCCCGGCAGCTGGAGTTCGCCCGCCGGCTGCTCGACGACCCGAGTGGGGTCAGGGCGTGGCTGCGGCGCCTGTTCGAGGAATGCGAAGAGGCGTTCTTCGCCGACACGTGGCGGCGCGTCGGGCCCGGCCTGGTCGCCGACGCACGCGAGAAGGGCGAGCTGCTGCGCCACAGGGGGGTGACCGAGGCCGTACGGGCGGTGTCGCCCGCCGTCGCGGTCGAGGAGGACGGGCCGCGGCGGCTCATCCAGGTGGACAAGATGACCCACGCCCGGACGACGGCGACGGACCCGGCGGTGGGAGCCGGCATGACGTTCCTGCCGACCAGCTTCGGCTGGCCGCACCTGGTGGTGCTGCACGCGCCGCGCTGGCGCCCGGTGGTGCAGTACCCGGTCGGTGCGCCGTCCGTGGCGGGCCCCGCCTCGGTGCAGCTGCTGCAGCGACGCATGGAGGCCCTGGCCCACCCGCTGCGGATGCGGCTGTGCCGGCAGCTCGCGCGCGGTGCGTACACCACGAGCGAGCTGGCCGACACGTACGGGATCACGCCGCCGGAGGTGTCGCGCCACCTGTCGGTGCTGAAGAAGGCCGAGCTGGTGACGGTCCGCCGCCGCGGCCGCTACGTCCTGCACCAGCTCGACGTGGCGGCGGTGGCGCGGATCGGCGGCGACTTCCTGGAGACGGTGCTGCGCTAGGCGTCTCCGCGCGGGCCGCGCCTCCTCAGCCGAGGCGGATGTGGCGCAGCCCGACCACGGCGCGGTGGAGGCGGTGCCGGAGCGGGCCGTACGTGTCGGGCAGCGGGCGCAGCCCGGCGTGGGCGGCCACGGCGTCGGCCACCTGCGGGACGGTCATCCGGTCGGTGTGGAGGTGGTGGGCGAACTCGGGACGGGAGAGCCGTTCCAGACAGTGGTCCAGCCGGGCGACGGCGAAGCTCTCCCTCTTCAGGCCGCGCCCCAGTCCGCGCTCGGCCAGCCGCCGCAGGACGGTGTCGCGGCCCGCGAGCAGCGCGAAGTGGTGCACCTCGTGGCCGTCGTCGCGCAGGCGGCCGACGATCTCGGCGAAGTAGCCGGGGTCGACGAGGGTCATCGGGGCGATGACCGGCCCGGTGCCGTGTCGGCGCAGGACGAGGTCGAGCACCTCGTGGACGCCCTGCCGCCAGGACCGCAGGTCCTGGAAGTCGGCACGCAGCGGGGGCGGGGTCATGCGGTGCAGACCGAAGCCGACCTCCTCCGGGTCGCACACGACGCTGCCGGGCAGGCGCCGGTGGAGCTCGTGGGCGGTCTGCGTCTTGCCCCCGCCGAAGGGGCCGTTCAGCCACAGCAGCATCAGGACAGGCTCCCCCCGCCGGCGCGGACCAGGCCGGTCTCGTAGGCGAGGACGACGACCTGGACGCGGTCGCGGAGCTCCAGTTTGGTGAGGATGCGGCCCACGTGGGTCTTCACGGTCGCCTCGGAGAGGACGAGGCGGGCGGCGATCTCGCCGTTCGACAGCCCCTGGGCGACGAGGAGCATGACCTCCCGCTCCCGGTCGGTGAGGCGGGAGACCGCCTTGTGCTCGGACTGCCTGCCGCCGCCACTGGGCAGCATCGGCGAGAACCGGTCCAGCAGGCGGCGCGTCGTGGAGGGCGCCACCACCGCGTCGCCGCTGTGGACGGCGCGGATCGCGGCGAGCAGCTCGCCGGGCGGCACGTCCTTGAGCATGAAGCCGCTGGCGCCCGCCTTCAGCCCCGAGAAGGCGTACTCGTCCAGGTCGAAGGTGGTGAGGATGAGGACGCGGGGCGCGCCCGGCTCGGCGCAGATGCGCCGGGTGGCCTCCACCCCGTCGAGCTTCGGCATGCGGACGTCCATGAGCACCACGTCGACCGGCGTGGTCTTGAGCGCCTGGAGCGCCTCCACCCCGTCGCCGGCCTCCGCCACCACCTCCATGTCCGGCTGGGCGGCGAGCACCATGCGGAAGCCGGTGCGCAGCAGCACCTGATCGTCGACGAGCATCAGCCGGATGGTCATGTCTGGGGTCCTGTTCCTAGCGGGGCCAAGGCGGGCGAGGTGGGGCGGGACGGAGTGGGACGGGGTGGGGCCGGGGGACGGGGTGGGGCGGGGCGGGGCGGTGGGGCTAGCGGGCGGGTTGCAGGGGGAGGAGGGCGCTGATCCGGAAGCCGCCGCCCGGGCGCGGGCCGGCGTCCAGGGTGCCGCCGACCATGCCGACCCGCTCGCGCATGCCGATCAGGCCGTGACCCCTGCCGTCGGCGCCGCCGTCGACGTACATCTCCTGCGCGGCGCCCCGGCCGTCGTCCTCGACCAGCAGGCCGAGTCCGTCGTCGAAGTACGTCAGCCGCACCTTGGCCCCGGCGTCGGGGCCGCCGTGCTTGCGGGTGTTGGTCAGCGCCTCCTGCACGATGCGGTACGCGGTGAGCTCGACCCCGCTGGGCAGCCGGCGCGGGGTGCCCTCCACGGTGAACTCGACGGGCAGGCCGGCCGTGCGGACCTGCTCCACGAGGTCCTCGATCTGCTGCACGTCGGGCTGTGGCACGTACTCCCCCGCCTCCTCCGGCTCGCCGGTGCGCAGGATGCCGAGCAGCCTCCGCATCTCCGCGAGGGCCTGCCGCCCGGTGGAGGAGATGGTCTCCAGCGCCTGCCGCGCCTGCTCGGGCGAGCTGTCCAGGACGTACGCGGCGCCGTCCGCCTGGACGACCATGACGGACACGTTGTGGGCGACCACGTCGTGCAGCTCCCGCGCGATACGGGCCCGCTCGGCGGCCACCGCCACCTTCGCCTGCGCCTCCCGCTCCCGCTCCAGCCGGTCGGTGCGCTCCTCCAGCTGGGCCAGGTACGCCCGGCGGGTGCGCATCGAGTCACCGAGCACCCAGGCCAGCACGAACGGCACCGACATCACGACCGTGAAGAACACCTGGCCCGGCGTGGAGACCCCCTCCAGCGGCCACCGCAGCTGCGAGATCGTCGCCGCGCACGCCCCGCCGACCAGCGCGAGCCGCGACGCCCAGCGCGGCCCGTCGTGGGCGGCGACCGTGTAGATGATCACCAGCATCGCGAAGTCGGCCGGGTTGGGCTGCAGCCCCACCACGAGCTGGGCGCAGCCGAGGGCCACCGCCAGCAGCAGCATCACCTCGGGCACGCGCCGCCGCAACGCCACGACCAGCCCGAACAGCAGGACGATGACGACGGCGACCCCCCGGTGCGGCCCGTCCTCCGGGACCGTGCCCACCCACAGGGCGGAGAACCCGGAGAGCATCACCGCCCAGAAGCTGTCGACGCCCGTCGGGTGTCTGCGGAGGAAGTCGTAGAGGCGCTGCACGTAGCAAGCGTAGGGAAATCCGATAGGTGCACGGGTCAACCAGGAGAGCGATACCTCTCCGGCTGGCCTACTCCGCAGGGTGGACCCGCGCGGCGGCACCGGGAGGGACACTGGGCCCGTGGCGGATGAGACGGCGGAGACGGGCGGAGCGGACGCGTCCGGCAAGCGGGGCACGGGCCCGGACCAGGGCCCGGACCGAGGGCGGAACCAGGGCCGGGGACCGTGCCCGGAGGCGGGCCCGACGCGGGGGCGGGCCCGGGTCCGGGGCGGCGGGCCGGGGCCGTGGCGGGGCTGGCGGGCGGCTGCCGAGGAGGCGCTGTACGGGCCGGGCGGCTTCTACCTGCGCCCCGAGGGCCCCGCCGGCCACTTCCGCACCTCCGTCCACGCTTCGCGTCTGTACGCCGGTGCCGTCGCCCGGCTCCTGGTCCGGGTCGCCGGCGAGCTGCGGGCCGCCGGGGACCTGGACGAGGTGGTGTTCGTCGACATGGGCGCGGGGCGCGGCGAGCTGGTGACCGGCGTGCTGGCCGCCCTCGACGCGTCGGCCGCGCCCGGTGCGGGGGGCGGCGCCACGGGCACCGGGGTCCCGGCGGGCGGTCCGGGCACCACACACGGGCCGGGCGGCGCCGGGCCGGGCGCCGGGCCGGGCGGCGCCCGGCCGGAGCCCGGCAGGCTTCCGGAAGGCGTGCGCCTGCGGGCGTACGCCGTGGAGCGCGCGCCCCGGCCCGCGGGCCTCGACCCGCGCGTCGAGTGGGTCGCCGAGCCGCCCGCCGGGGTGCGCGGCCTGCTGTTCGCCAACGAGTGGCTGGACAACGTCCCCGTCGAGGTCGCCCAGGTGGACGACGACGGCACGCCCCGGTACGTGGAGGTCCGCCGGGACGGCGCCGAACGGCTCGGCCCACCGGTCCGCGGGGCGGACGCCGGGTGGCTCGACCGCTGGTGGCCGCTGCGCGGGCCGGGCGCCCGCGCCGAGATCGGCCGCCCCCGCGACGAGGCGTGGGCGGCGGCGGCCGGCACCGTGGCGGCCGGGCTGGCGGTCGCGGTCGACTACGCGCACACGGCGGGCGCACGGCCCCCCTACGGCACGCTCACCGGCTTCCGGGACGGCCGGGAGGTCCCGCCCGTCCCGGACGGCACCCGCGACCTCACCTCCCACGTGGCGCTGGACGCGTGCGCCGCCGCCGCGTCCGGCCCGGCCGAGCTGCTGTCGCAGCGGGACGCCCTGCGGCGGCTCGGCGTGTCCGGGCAGCGCCCGCCGCTCGCGCTGGCCTCCTCCGATCCGGCCGCCTACGTACGGGCCCTCGCCGGCGCCGGGGAGGCCGCCGAGCTGACCGCGCGGGGCGGCCTGGGCGACTTCACCTGGCTGCTCCAGGGGCGGCCCGCCGGGGGATACTGAGCGGCATGACGGAGACCACCCAGCCCAGGGAGACCACGGTCGGCATCGGCGGTGCCGCGGAGAGCACCGACATGGTGCTGAACATCGGCCCCCAGCACCCCTCGACGCACGGTGTGCTCCGCCTCCGCCTGGTCCTCGACGGCGAGGTGATCCGCCACGCCGAGCCGGTGATCGGCTACATGCACCGCGGCGCCGAGAAGCTGTTCGAGGCACGCGACTACCGGCAGATCATCATGCTGGCCAACCGCCACGACTGGCTGTCGGCGTTCTCCAACGAGCTGGGCGTCGTCCTCGCCGTCGAGCGGATGCTCGGCATGGAGGTCCCGGAGCGTGCCGTGTGGACGCGGACCCTCCTCGCGGAGCTGAACCGGGTCCTCAACCACCTGATGTTCCTCGGCTCGTACCCGCTGGAGCTGGGCGGCATCACGCCGATCTTCCACGCCTTCCGGGAGCGCGAGGACCTCCAGCACATCCTGGAGGAGGTCTCCGGCGGCCGCATCCACTACATGTTCAACCGGGTCGGCGGGCTGAAGGAGGACCTCCCGGCGGGCTGGCTGGGCAGGACCCGCGAGACCGTCGCCGCCGTCCGCTCCCGGATGGACGTGTACGACCGGCTGGTCCTCGGCAACGAGATCTTCCGCGGCCGGACCCGCGGCGTCGGCGTGCTGAGCCCCGAGGCGGCGCACGCGTACGGGGTGAGCGGCCCCATCGCCCGGGCCTCCGGCGTCGACTTCGACCTGCGCCGCGACGAGCCGTACCTCGCCTACGGAGAGCTCCAGGACACCCTGAAGGTCGTCACCCGGCGGGAGGGCGACTGCCTCGCGCGGTTCGAGTGCCTGCTGGAGCAGACGCACAACGCGCTCGACCTCGCCGACGCGTGCCTGGACCGGATCGCCGAGCTGCCCCCCGGCCCGGTCAACCAGCGGCTGCCGAAGGTCCTCAAGGCCCCGGAGGGCCACACGTACGCGTGGACGGAGAACCCGCTCGGCGTCAACGGCTACTACCTGGTGTCCAAGGGCGACAAGACCCCGTACCGGCTGAAGCTGCGCTCCGCCTCCTACAACAACATCCAGGTGCTGTCGGAGCTGCTGCCCGGGACGCTGGTCTCGGACATGGTGGCGATCCTCGGCTCGTTCTTCTTCGTCGTCGGCGACATCGACAAGTAGCCGCGGTACGGCGGACGCCCGGCGGCCCGGGGCAGGCGTCCCCGTGCGGGGCGCCCCCTGACGCGCGGAAGGCGGCCGGGGACCACATGTCCCCGGCCGCCTCCGGTCTCCAGCGCGAGCTGGGTGTGCTCCAGCGGCGTGCCGTACGCGCGCCGCCCCGCCGTGCCTACGAGCCGACCGCGTCGCGCAGCCCGGCCACGTCGAGCTGCTCGGTCTCGTCGTGCGCGGTGAGGTCGATGACCTCGCCGACCGCCCGCCCCGCCGCCTCCCGGCCGGCCGGGCCGGCCTCGGCGAGGGCCTCCTCGCCGACGACGTCCGCCAGGTCCTCGTCCTGGACGGCCGCCTCGATCGCGGCGGGCTTCTTCTTGTCACCGCCCGGCGTGTCACCGCCCGGCGCGGGGGCCGCCTTCCGCGTGCCGAAGAAGTCGAAGCTGCCCGAGGGGCGCGGGACGGGGCGGCGCCGGGCGGCGTACGGGACGATGGTGGCCGCCGCCGGGACGGGGCGCATCGCGAGGGCGGACGTGCCGGTCGCCCCGGCGGTGGGACCGGTGGGCCCGGTGGGCCCGGCGGTACCGGACACCGGGCCGGTGAGGCCGGGTGCCGCGCCGGCGGAGGACCCGGCCGTGCCGGCGGGCGAACCGGCCGGACCGATCGCCCCGGCAGGAGCACCCGGCACCCCGGCCACGGGACCGGCCGGGCGATCGGCGGGTCGATCGGCGGGACGACCGGCCGACGGCTCGGCGGAGCGGCGGGCCTTCTGCTCCGCGGCGTTGCGCGCGAGGCTGTCGAGGGCCCGCGCCGCGCGCAGGTAGTCCTCCTTGGCCGGCGCGGCGGACGTGACCGCGGGCGCCCCGCCGGACGCCGGAGCGCCGCCCGCCGGAGCGCCGGCCGTACCGCCCGTGCCGCGAGCCCCCGGGGCGGTGGCGCCCAGCGCCAGCCGGCGGCGGCCCTCCAGCGCGCTGGCGCGCTGGGTCTCGGCGGTGGCGTACCGGCGCAGCAGCTCCGCGTGCTCGTTGCGCAGCCCCGCGAGCTCGACCCGCTTGGCGCGCAGCTTCGCGTCCAGCTTGGCACGCAGCTCGCGGGCCTCCTCGAGGTCGGCCTCCAGATCGGCTATGCGCTCCTCGGTCTTCCACTGGTCGCCGGCCCTGGCGCGGGTCAGCTCGGCGACCCGCCGGCCGGCCGCGCGGTCCCAGGAGCGCATGAGGACCGCTCCCGTGACCGCGGCGGCCGCCGCCGCGGCGACGAGCAGACGCAGCCCCAGCGGATCGGCGAGGAGCCAGGCGCCCGCCGCGCACAGGACGGACGCGCCGGCCACCGCGGAGGGCGGGAGCAGCCGGTGCAGGGGTGGGGAATGGCGGTGGCGTCCACGTGGCATGGCCTGAAATTTACCGTGCGTACGGGAAGTTCGGGACGGGGGCCCGGCATTGTTCCGTGCGCGCGGCGAACCGGCACGGTGACTCCACTTCCCGTACGGGCGGCCGTTACCCACCGACCAGTCCCTTCTCCTCCAGGTAAGCCTTCGCCACGTCGGCGGGCTTTGCGCGCTCGGCGTCGACCTTCCGGTTCAGCTCGACCAGATCCGCCGTCGACAACGACTTGGTGATCTTGTTGAGGGCGTCCGCGACGCCGGGTGAACCGGCGTCCCGCGCATTGACGACGGGCAGGACGTTGTCGGCGTTCTGGAGTTTCCTGTCGTCCTCCAGCAGCACCAGTCCGAAGGCGTCGAGCGTGGCGTCGGTCGTCGTGGTCAGCACCAGCTGCGCGGCGCCGTCCTTCACGGCCTGCTTGGCCTGGGGCGTGCCCACGCCCTTGGGGTCGACGCCCGCCACGTCGATTCCGTAGACGGACTTCAGACCGGGCGCGCAGAACGGCCGGACGGTGCACTCGTCGCCCGCCGCGATCTTCACCTTGATCTTCGAACGGCCGAGATCGGAAAGGGACTTCAGCTGGTGTTCGGCGGCGAATTCCCTGGTCACCGCGAAAGCGTTCTGGTCGACCGCGTCACCCGCCGGAAGGACCTTCAGCCCGCGCGGCGCGGCGAGCTTCTCCAGGGCGGCCACGGTGGCCGTCACATCGCTCGACGCGACGGGCTTCTCCTGGGCCGCCTTCGGGCCGTTCGCCTTCGCGTTGAGGAATTCCGCAAGCGTAGCCGCGTATTCCGGTACGACGTCGATCTCGCCGCTCTCCAGGGAGGGTGCGTACAGCTCGCGGTTCTCCACGGTCCTGATGGACGTGCGGTATCCCGCGTCCGCCAGGACGCCCGCGTACAGCTCGGCGAGCACCCGCGACTCGGTGAAGCCGGCCGAGCCGACGACGACCGCGCCCTTGCCCCCGGTCCCGGAGGGGTCGCCGGTCGACCCGCCGCGCTCCTCCAGGCTGCCTCCGCACCCGGTGAGCCCCGCGGTCAGGGCGAGGACGCCCAGAGCCGCGACGGCCAGGCGGTTGTTCGCGCTTCTCACGATTCAGGTCTCCGTCCGTTCGGTCCATGGCCCGCGAGCACCCTGCCCGCCGCCGCCAGCACGCCCTCGACCAGCAGGGCCAGGGCGCCCACGAGCAGCGCCCCCGCGAACACCTGCGCCGTGTCGTACGTGTGGAAACCAGCCGTGATGATCCGGCCCAGGCCGCCCTCGCCGGCCATCGCGGCGAGGGTGGCCGTGGCGATCACCTGGACGGCCGCCAGCCGCAGGCCCGTCATCACCATCGGCGCCGCCAGGGGCAGTTCGACCGTACGGAAGAGCTGCCCGCCGGACATCCCCATGCCGCGCGCGGCCTCCACCACCGTCCGATCCACCTCGCGCATGCCCAGGTACGTGTTGGTGAGCAGCGGCGGCACGGCGAACAGCACCAGCGCGACGACCGCCGGCACGCCCCCGTACCGGCCCAGCGGCGTGAGCGTCAGCAGCACCAGCACCGCCAGCGTGGGCACCGCGCGGCCGACGTTCGACACGTTCACCGCCAGGGCGCCGCCCCGGCCGACGTGCCCCAGCCAGAACGCGAGCGGCAGCGCGATCAGGCAGGCCACCAGCAGGGAGATCCCGCTGAACCACAGGTGCTCCCCCAGCCGGTGCCACACGCCGGCCTCGCCGCGCCAGTTGGCGCCGGTCGACAGCCACGCCCAGGCGTCGCCCACCACACCCATCGCTCAGCCCCCCTTCCCGACGCCACCGAGTCCGCCGGCACCGAGCCCCCCGCCGCCGAGTCCCCGGCCACCGAGTCCCCCGGCACCGGACTCCCCGCCGCCACCCAGCCCTCCGGCACCGGACTCCCCGGCACCACCGCGCGGCGGCGGCCCGCCCCCCGGCCACCCGCCACCACGCTGCCGCGAACCGCCCTCAGGCCGCGGACCACCGCCCGGCCGCCCCTCCCGCGCGGGCGCCGGGGCCCGTCGCCGGGTGGCCCGCGTCCACGGGGTCAGCAGCCGCTGGACGCCCAGCAGCAGCACGTCGGCGGTCACCGCCAGCAGGACGCACAGCACGGAGGCGGTGAGCACCTGGGCCTTGAAGAAGCTCCTGAGCCCGTCGGTGATGAGGGTGCCCAGGCCGCCGTAGTCCACCAGGGCGCCCACGGTCGTCAGGGCGACCGTGGACACCGTCGCCATCCGCACCCCGGCCAGCACCGCCGGCAGGGCCAACGGCAGCTCCACCTCCCACAGCAGCCGCCCGGTGCCGTACCCCATCCCGCGCGCGGCCTCCCGCGTCTCGGCGGGCGCGGCCGCCAGCCCGGCCAGGATGTTCCGTACGAGGATCGTCAGCGAGTACAGCACCAGCCCCGTCACGACCAGCGCGGCCGACAGCCCGAACACCGGCAGGAGCAGCGAGAACATCGCCAGCGACGGGACCGCGTACAGCACCGTCGTCAGGCCCAGCACGGGCCCGGCGAACCCCGGCCGGGCCCGCACGAGCAGCGCCAGCGGGAAGGCGACGGCGAGCCCGAGGAGCACCGACACACCGGTGATCCACAGGTGCTGCGCGGTCGCGTCCGCGAGCTCCCCGGCGCGGGAGGTCACGTACTCCGGGCAGATCCAGTCGTTGGCCGCGAGGCAGCCGGTCATCGCTTCCCACCTCCCCCGGCTCCGGACGGCCTGTCAGCGCCGTGGACTCGATGCGGTGTTCGATGGGTTCGACCCTAACGCCCGGCACCGACATTCACCCGGAGGACGCTCCGGACCGTGCACCATGGCCTCAACGCCACCACGCGCCTCAAGGGGGAGCAGTGATCCGCTTCGAACACGTCACCAAGCGGTACGCGGACGGCACGACCGCCGTGGACGATCTGTCGTTCGAGGTGGGCAGGGGTGAGCTGGTCACCCTCGTCGGCCCCTCCGGCTGCGGCAAGACCACCACCATGAAGATGGTCAACCGGCTCGTGGAACCGTCCTCCGGCCGCGTCCTGGTCGACGGCCGGGACGTCGCCGCCACCGACCCCGTGGAGCTGCGGCGCGGCATCGGCTACGTCATCCAGCAGGTCGGCCTCTTCCCGCACCGCACGGTGCTGGAGAACACCGCGACCGTCCCGCGCCTCCTCGGCGAGCGCCGGGCCAGGGCCCACGCGCGCGCGGCGGAGCTGCTGGAGCTGGTGGGCCTCGACCCGCGCGCCTTCGGCGACCGGTACCCCGACCAGCTGTCGGGCGGGCAGCGCCAGCGGGTCGGCGTGGCGCGCGCCCTGGCCGCCGACCCGCCGGTGCTGCTGATGGACGAGCCGTTCGGGGCCGTCGACCCGGTCGTGCGGGAGCGCCTGCAGAGCGAGTTCCTCGCGCTCCAGGCACGGATGCGCAAGACGGTCCTGTTCGTCACGCACGACCTGGAGGAGGCCGTCCGGCTCGGCGACCGCATGGCCGTGTACGGGCACGGCACCATCGAGCAGCTGGACCCGCCCGCCGCGGTCCTGGGCTCCCCGGCCACGCCGTACGTCGCGGAGTTCGTCGGCGCGGACCGGGCGCTGCGGCGGCTGTCGGTGACCCCCGTGGAGGAGTCCCACCTCGACCGGCCGCCCGTCGTACGGCTCGACGACCCGCTCCCGCGCGCGTGGGACGGCGCCCGGTCGGTGGTCGTCGACGCCGAGGGCCGCCCGTACGGCTGGCTCCCGGCCGCCGCGGAGGCCGCCGGACCGGCCGCCCCGGGGACGGCGGGCGCGTCCCCGGCTCGTACGTCCGCGGCGGGCGCGGCGCCCGGCGGGGTGCGGGAGTACGCGCGGCGCATGGAGGCGCGGGTGGAGCTGGGCGGGTCGCTTCGGGAGGCGTTCTCCGCGATGCTGCGGTACGACGCCGGCTGGGTCGCCGTCGTGGACCCGGACGGGGGCCGCTACCTGGGCGTCCTCACCCCGGAACGGCTGCACGGGGCCCTGCGCCGCTCCCTGGGCGACGGCGACGGCGACGGCGTCGGAGACGGCGGCGACGGCCTCGGCAACGGCAACGGCAACGGCGAGGGCGACGGCACGGAGGCGGCCCCGGCGGTCACGCGGCCCTGAGCCGGTACGGCCGGCGCGGCGCCGGCCAGGTTGCCCCCGGCCGGTAGCGGCCGGCGCGGCGCCGTCACGCGGCGCTGAGCCGGCCGCTCAGCCAGACCAGCGCGGGCGGGATCTCGCGGTTCCAGGTGCCGAAGTTGTGGCCGCCGCTGTCCAGCGTGATGGACGACACGCGCGCGGGCGCCTTCACCTTCGCGATGAAGTCACGCGTGCCCGCCAGGTTCCCCTCGCCCTGCCGGGAGGTGGTGACGAGGAACGACGTACGGCCCTGGGGCAGGTTGTCGAGGCTCCACAGCAGGTCGGCGCGGTTGCGCAGCTTCGCGTCGCCCCGGAACAGGTCGCCGGTCGTGACGTCCTCGGCCGCCTTGTAGTAGGCCGACAGCCCGGCGCCCGCGGCGAACCGGCCCGGATGGTGCAGCGCGATCTTCAGCGCGCAGTAGCCGCCCGTCGAGTTGCCGATCAACCCCCAGTTCCGCGCGGCCCCGCCGACCCGGTAGGCCCGGGAGACGGCGGTCGGCAGGTCCTCCGCGAAGTACGTCTCCGTGCGCGGCCCGCCCGGCACGTCCACGCACTCGGTGTCACGCGGCGGCGCGACCGTCGGCCGCAGCATCACCAGGACCATGGGCTGCATCCTCCCGGCCTTGGCCTGCTCGTACGCGGTACGCGGGTAGCGCAGGCCCTTGAGCAGGTTCTCGGCGGTGCCCGGATAGCCGGTGAGGACGACGGCGGCGGGGAAGGTGCGGCGGGCGTGCGCGGGCTGGAAGTACTCGGGCGGCAGGTAGACGTACGCGGGGCTGTCGATGCCGGACTTCGGGCCGGAGATCACCACCTTCTGGATCTGGCCGCCCACCTGCGGGTGGTGGCCGCCCGGCACGTCCATGGGGCGCTTCTCCACCACCTTGACGTGCTCGCCGCCCGCCGAGTGGTCGACGACGACGCCCAGTTCCTGCTCCCGGCCGAGGAGGTCGGCCCAGGAGCCGTAGAAGAGGAAGTAGTTGTTGGCGGCCAGGCCCACGGCGGCGAAGAGCGCGAGCTGGGTCGCCAGGAGCAGGCCGGCCCTGCCCAGCACCGCGCGCCAGGACCGCCGGGCGAGGCGCGGCCACAGCCACACCGTGGCGGCGAACAGCGCCGCCGCGGCGAGGACGGCCAGCGCCAGGACCTTGTTGCTGGTGAGACCCATGCGTCGTCGAAGCCTTCTTCTCGTCGTGCTCGGCGCGTCGTGTGTCGCCGTGTCGCGTGTCGCGTGTCGCCATGGCGTGTCGCCGTGTGCCGTCAGGCGCCGCGGCGAATTTTCCGGGCGGGAGTGAACCCTCCGCGCCGACCCGCCGTCCTAGAGAGCGCACATCGTCCGGTTGTTCCGGCCCCGACGTCGTTTCGGGCCGAAGGGACGCGTCAATCTCTCGCGGAGCCACGGGAAGCCATGTCTGTCACGGTAGATGGGGATAAGTCGGCATCGGTTCCGACTCGGGTACGCCGGATCCTGCGCGGACCGCGTGCCGAGAAGGTGCCCGCGCTCGTCGGTACGGCCTGCACGTTCATCGGCCTGGTGGACATCGCCGCCGGGGTCTTCCCCCGCTTCCGGGCGAGCCGGTTCCACGACCTGGTGGAGGTCCTGCCGGGCACGCTGGGACCGCTGTCCGCCGCGCTGTCCCTCAGCGTGGGCGTCCTGCTGCTCCTCCTCGCGCACGGGCTCAAGCGCCGCAAGCGCCGCGCGTGGCGGGCCGCGGTGGTGCTGCTCCCGGCCGGGGCGGTGGCGCAGTTCCTGTACCGCCACTCGGTCGTCGGGGTGCTGCTGTCGCTCGCCCTGCTCGCCCTGCTGCTGGGCCACCGCAGGCAGTTCGCCGCCCTGCCGGACCCGCGCAGCCGCTGGCGGGCCCTGGCCAACTTCGTGCTCATGAGCGCCGGTTCGCTGGGCCTGGGCCTGCTGGTCGTGAGCGCCCACCCCGGGAAGGTCGTCGGCGACCCGAGCCTCAGCGACCGGCTGGAGCACGTCCTGCTGGGCCTGGTCGGCGTCGAGGGGCCCGTGGCGTACGGCGGCAGCGTCTCCTGGACGGTCGGCTACTCGCTCGGCGCGCTGGGGCTGCTCACCGCGGTCACCACCATCTACCTGGCGTTCCGACCCGAGCACCCGGTGGCCCGGCTCACCGAGGACGACGAGGCCAGGCTGCGGGAGCTGCTCGCCCGGCACGGCGGCCGGGACTCGCTGGGCCACTTCGCGCTCCGCCGCGACAAGGCGGTGGTGTTCTCGCCGAGCGGCAAGGCGGCCGTCACGTACCGCGTGGTGTCCGGGGTGATGCTGGCCAGCGGGGACCCGATCGGCGACGTGGAGGCCTGGCCCGGTGCCATCGAGCGGTTCATGGACGAGGCCAGGGCCCACTCCTGGACGCCCGCCGTCATGGGCTGCTCGGAGACCGGCGGCCAGGTGTGGACGCGCGAGACCGGCCTGGACGCCCTGGAACTGGGCGACGAGGCGGTGGTGGACGTCGCGGATTTCTCGCTGTCCGGGCGCGCCATGCGCAATGTGCGCCAGATGGTCAAGCGGATCGAGCGCAACGGCTACGAGACGCGGGTGCGGCGCGCGCGTGACCTGCCGGACGAGGAGCTGGAGCGCATCCGCCGGGCCGCAGCCGACTGGCGGGGCACCGACACCGAGCGCGGCTTCTCCATGGCGCTGGGCCGCATCGGCGACCCGGCGGACGGCGACGCGGTCATCGCGACCGCCCACAAGGCCGACGAGTCGGCGGAGACCTCCCCGTACGGCGATCTGAAGGCGATCATCCACTTCGTGCCGTGGGGGGCGGACGGCATGTCGCTGGAGCTGATGCGCCGCGACCGGTCCGCCGACCCCGGGATGAACGAGCTGCTGATCGTCGCCGCCCTGCAGGCCGCCCCGCAGCTGAAGGTGGCGCGGGTGTCGCTGAACTTCGCGATGTTCCGCTCGGCGCTGGCCCGCGGCGAGCGGCTGGGCGCCGGCCCGGTCCTGCGGGTCTGGCGAGGGCTGCTGGTGTTCCTGTCGCGGTGGTTCCAGATCGAGTCGCTGTACAAGTTCAACGCGAAGTTCCAGCCGCGCTGGGAGCCCCGCTTCGTCGTGTACCGCAGCACGCGCGACCTGCCGCGCATCGGCTTCGCCGCGATGCAGGCCGAGGGCTTCGTGAACCTCGCGCCGCCGCGTCCGTTCCGCCGCCGGGGCGAGCGGCCCGAGCGGCCCTGCGCCCACATCGCGCCGGCCCCGTCCGCCGGCCCGGCCGCCCCGCCCGCGCCCGCCGCGCCCGGGGCCGGAGCGCGCGCCGCCTGACGCCCGCCCGTGCGGTGGCGGGGCGGCGGCGGTGGGGCGCCACCCGCCCGGACCCGTGCGCCCGGCCCGGTCGCCGCCCCGCCGCCGGTACGGCCCTAGGCTGGGGGCATGAGTACGTTGCGCGGACGCGGTACGGTCCAGGGGCTGCCGGAGTGGGACCGCTGTGCGGTCATGGGCGTCGTCAACGTGACGCCCGACTCCTTCTCGGACGGCGGGCGCTGGTTCGACACCACGGCCGCGGTCAAGCACGGCCTGGAGCTGGTCGCCCAGGGCGCCGACCTGGTGGACGTGGGCGGCGAGTCCACGCGGCCCGGCGCCACCCGGGTGGACGAGGAGGAGGAGCTGCGGCGCGTCGTCCCCGTCGTGCGCGGCCTGGCCTCGGAGGGCGTCGTCGTCTCCGTCGACACCATGCGCGCCTCCGTCGCCCGCCGGGCCGTGGAGGCGGGCGCCGTGCTCGTCAACGACGTCAGCGGCGGCCTCGCCGACCCCGGCATGGTCCCGGCGGTCGCCGCGGCCGGGGTGCCGTTCGTCGTGATGCACTGGCGGGGCTTCAGCGAGCGGATGAACAGCCTCGCCGTCTACGACGACGTGGTCGCCGAGGTCGTCGCCGAGCTGCGCGCGCGCGTGGAGGCCGTCGTCGCGGGCGGTGTCGCCCCCGAGCGGATCGTGGTCGACCCCGGCCTGGGCTTCGCCAAGCAGGCCGAGCACGACCTGGCCCTCGTGGCGCACCTGGACGCGCTGCGGTCCCTCGGCCGCCCGCTGCTGGTCGCCGCCTCCCGCAAGCGGTTCCTGGGCCGCGTCCTGGCCGGGGAGGGCCACACCCCGCCGCCCGCCCGCGAGCGGGACGCCGCGACGGCCGCCGTGTCGGCCATCGCCGCCCACGAGGGCGCCTGGGCCGTGCGCGTCCACGCCGTGCGGGCGACGGCCGACGCCGTCCGCGTGGCCCGCGCCGTCGAGGGCGCCGCCTCGTGAGCGCCGCCCGCACGGACACCGAGGACGTCGAGCTGGCCAACACCGCCTTCTACGAGGCGGTGGAGCGCGGCGACTTCGAGGCGGTCGCCGACCTGTGGCTGGACGAGCGGTACGGCGGCGTCTCCTGCGTCCACCCCGGCTGGCCGGTGCTGTCCGGCCGGGGCGAGGTGCTCCGCTCGTACGCGCTGATCATGGCGAACACCGAGTACATCCAGTTCTTCCTGACCGATGTGAAGGTCGCCGTCGCGGCGGACACGGCGGTGGTCACCTGCACGGAGAACATCCTCAGCGGCGGGCCCGCCGAGGACGGCGCCGAGCTGGGCCCGCTGGTCGGCCAGCTGGTCGTCGCGACGAACGTGTTCCGCCGCACCCCGGACGGCTGGAAGGTGTGGTCCCACCACGGCTCTCCGGTCCTGGCGGAGTCGGACGACGAGGACGAGGACGCCGAGGGCGCGGTGTGAGCTGAGCGCACCGGGCGGGACCGCTGCACGGGGCCGGCGCGGGCGGCGGCAGGCGTGCCGCGCGCGGACGGCGGTACGGGTGCCGCGCGCGGACGGCGGATCGAGCCACCCCGAGCGTACGGCGGATCGGGCACCCCGGGCGTACGGCGGTGGGAGCAGCACCCCGACCGGGTGGCGGTGTGAGCGCCCCGAGCGGGTAGAGGAGCGGTGAGGAGGCCGTCGCACGGGGCCGCGCGCGGGCCCTGTCGGTGGACGCGGGTAGATTCGAGGGGTGGCGACCGGACCGACCGCACCCGGCCGGAGGCCGCCCGGACCTACGACAGCAGGAGTGATTCGCGTGGATCGTGTCGCGCTGCGCGGCCTCAAGGCCCGCGGGCACCACGGCGTCTTCCCCAAGGAGCGGGAAGAGGGCCAGACCTTCATCGTGGATGTGGTCCTGGGCCTCGACACCCGGCCCGCCGCCGCGGAGGACGACCTGGAGAAGACCGTCCACTACGGCATCGTGGCGGAGGAGGTCGTCGACGTGGTGCGCGGCGAGCCGGTCGACCTGATCGAGACGCTGGCCGAGCGCATCGCCCAGCGCTGCCTCAAGCACGAGGGTGTCCAGGAGGTCGAGGTGTGCGTGCACAAGCCGGACGCCCCGATCACCGTTCCGTTCGACGACGTGACCATCACCATCACCCGGAGCCGCGTATGAACCGCACCCCGACCGACCCGACGGTACAGCCGGTGCCCGCCTCCGTGACGGCGCAGGTCGACGCCGCCGACACGACGCTGTCCAACCCGAAGCCGGCCGTCCTCTCCCTGGGCGGGAACCTGGGCAACCGCCTGGAGAACCTCCAGGGCGCCGTCGACGCCCTGGAGGACACCCCCGGCGTCCGCGTCAAGGCCGTGTCCCGGGTCTACGAGACCGCTCCCTGGGGCGTCGAGCCCGACACCCAGCCGCCGTACCTGAACGCCGTGGTCGTCGTGAAGACGACGCTGCCGCCGTCCTCGCTGCTGGAGCGGGCCCAGGCCGTGGAGGAGGCGTTCGACCGGGTGCGCACCCAGCGGTGGGGCGCCCGGACGGTCGACGTGGACATCGTCGTGTACGGGGACGTGGTCTCCGGCGACCCGGTCCTCACCCTGCCGCACCCGCGCGCCCACGAGCGGGCCTTCGTGCTGCGCCCGTGGCTGGACGTGGAGCCGGAGGCCCACCTCCCGGGCGCCGGGCGGGTGGCGGACGTGCTGGCCGGGATCGGCGAGGAGGGCGTCGCCGTCCGCGAGGACCTGGAACTCCGCCTGCCCGACTGACCGTTGTCCCTGAGGGACGGCGGCCCCGCGCTCCCGCGGGGAACGGCAGGCGACGGCACGACAGAGACGAAGGACCACCGTGAGGCAACTGAGGGTCAAGGTACTGGCCGGGCTCTTCGTGGTGGCCGGGATCCTGTCCTGGGGCGGCGCCCGGCTGTGGGACGCGTTCGGCACGCTGCCGAGCGTCCCGCTGGCCGCGCCGATCGTGCTGGCCGCCATCGCGGCGGTCCTGGCGGCGACGGCGCTGTCCCTCCGCGCCCGGCTGAAGGCCCAGCGGGAGCGGCGCCCCGGAGCGAAGGGCGTCGAGCCGATGGTCGCGGCGCGCGCGGTCGTCTTCGGGCAGGCCAGCGCACTCGTCACGGCCGTGGTGAGCGGGATGTACGCCGGGACGGGCGTGTTCCTGCTGGGCTCGCTGGACGTGCCCGCCCGCCGCGACCAGGCGATCTACGCGGGCTTCGCCGTGCTCGCCGGCCTGGCGGTGATCGCGGCGGCGCTGTTCCTGGAGCGGGTCTGCCGCCTCCCCGAGGACGACGAGCCGCCCGGCGCCCCCACGGCCACCGCCTGAGCCCCGCCGGGACGGCGGGGCCGCCGCTCGGGGCCCCCGGGCCCGTCACGGCTTCCCGGCCGTCTCCGGACCGCCGGGCGCCTCCCGGCACCGTCACGGTCCGGGCCTCCCGGCTCCCGGCTCCCGGCTCCCGGCTCCCGGCTCCCGGCGTCAGTTCGCCATGATGAGGCTCATCGCCTCCGAGCGGGTCGCCATGTCGCGCAGCTGACCGCGCACGGCGGAGGTGATGGTCTTGGCGCCCGGCTTGCGGATGCCGCGCATCGACATGCACATGTGCTCGCACTCGATGACCACGATCACACCGCGCGGTTCGAGGATCTTCATCAGGGAGTCGGCGATCTGCGTGGTCAGCCGCTCCTGCACCTGCGGGCGGCGCGCGTACACGTCCACCAGCCGGGCCAGCTTCGACAGGCCCGTGATCTTGCCCGTGGTCGACGGGATGTAGCCGACGTGGGCCACCCCGCGGAACGGCACCAGGTGGTGCTCGCAGGTCGAGAACACCTCGATGTCCTTGACCAGCACCATCTCGTCGTGGCCCAGGTCGAAGGTCGTCGTCAGCACGTCCTCCGGCTCCTGCCACAGCCCGGCGAATATCTCCTTGTACGCCCGCGCGACCCGCGCCGGCGTCTCGCGCAGGCCCTCGCGGTCCGGGTCCTCACCGACCGCGATGAGGAGTTCGCGTACGGCGGCCACGGCGCGCTGCTCGTCGAACTCGCCGATCCTGCCCTCGCCGTCCAGCGTCACCGCGTCGGTCATCTGTGCCTCGTTCCGTCGTGCCCTGCGTGCGCGAATTGCCCTGAGTGCGCGGATGCCGCGCCCCCTCAGGCTAGAACCTGGGGGGCGCGGCATCCATTCCGGGTGGGGTTCGGAGTCAGGACTCCGGACGCTCCTCCGGCACCGCTTCCGCGGTCTTCGTGGTGTCCACCGCGGCCGACGTCGCCGTGGTGGCCGTCGACGGGGTCGCGCCGTTGGTCAGCGCCAGCTCCTTCGGCGACAGCACCGGCGGGCGCGTGGACGGGGTGCGCCGCGAGGAGCCGGTCCACGCCGGGCGCGGAGGACGCTTCACGATCGGGGCGAAGATCTCGGCGATCTCCTCCTTGTTCAGCGTCTCCTTCTCCAGGAGCTGGAGGACCAGGTTGTCCAGGACGTCCCGGTTCTCCACGAGGATCTCCCACGCCTCGTTGTGCGCGGCCTCGATGAGCTTCTTGACCTCCTCGTCGACCAGCGCGGCGACCTCCTCGGAGTAGTCGCGCTGGTGGGCCATCTCGCGGCCGAGGAAGGGCTCGGTGTTGTCGCCGCCGAACTTGATGGCGCCGAGCCGCTCGGTCATGCCGTACTGCGTCACCATCGCGCGGGCCGTGGCCGTGGCCTTCTCGATGTCGTTGGCCGCGCCCGTGGTCGGGTCGTGGAAGACCAGTTCCTCGGCGGCGCGCCCGCCCAGCATGTACGCGAGCTGGTCGAGCATCTCGTTGCGCGTGGTCGAGTACTTGTCCTCGTCCGGCAGGACCATCGTGTAGCCGAGGGCCCGCCCGCGGGACAGGATGGTGATCTTGTGGACCGGGTCGGAGTTCGGGGACGCCGCCGCGACGAGGGCGTGGCCGCCCTCGTGGTACGCGGTGATCTTCTTCTCCTTGTCCGACATGATGCGGGTCCGCTTCTGCGGGCCCGCGACCACGCGGTCGATCGCCTCGTCCAGCATGTGGTTGTCGATGAGCTTCTTGTCGCTGCGCGCCGTCAGGAGCGCGGCCTCGTTCAGCACATTCGACAGGTCGGCGCCGGTGAAGCCCGGCGTGCGGCGGGCGACGGCCGCCAGGTCGACGTCGGGCGCGACCGGCTTGCCCTTCTGGTGGACCTTGAGGATCTCCAGACGGCCCTGCATGTCCGGGCGGTCGACCGCGATCTGGCGGTCGAAGCGGCCGGGGCGCAGGAGGGCCGGGTCGAGGATGTCCGGGCGGTTCGTGGCGGCGATCAGGATGACGCCGCCCTTCACGTCGAAGCCGTCCATCTCGACGAGCAGCTGGTTCAGCGTCTGCTCGCGCTCGTCGTGGCCGCCGCCGAGGCCCGCGCCGCGGTGCCGTCCGACGGCGTCGATCTCGTCGACGAAGACGATCGCCGGGGCGTTCGCCTTGGCCTGCTCGAAGAGGTCGCGGACGCGGGAGGCGCCGACGCCGACGAACATCTCGACGAAGTCGGAGCCGGAGATCGAGTAGAACGGCACGCCGGCCTCGCCCGCGACGGCGCGCGCGAGGAGCGTCTTGCCCGTTCCGGGCGGGCCGTAGAGCAGCACGCCCTTGGGGATCTTGGCGCCGACGGCCTGGAACTTGGCCGGCTCCTGGAGGAACTCCTTGATCTCGTGGAGCTCCTCGACGGCCTCGTCCGAGCCGGCGACGTCGGCGAACGTCGTCTTGGGGGTGTCCTTGGTGATCAGCTTGGCCTTGGACTTCCCGAAGTTCATGACTCGGGAGCCGCCGCCCTGCATCTGGTTCATCAGGAAGAGGAAGACCAGGACGATCAGGACGAAGGGCAGCAGCGACAGCAGCACGGAGACGAAGGCGCTCTGCTTGGTCGGCGAGACCGTGTAGCCCTTGTCGATCTCACCCGCCTCGTACTTCTGCTGCAGCGTCGTGGCGAGGTCGGAACCCTGGGTCCCGATGTAGCTCGCCTGCACCTTGTCGCTGCCGTCGATCTTCTGGCCGTCCTTGAGGTCGACCTTGATCATCTGCTCGTCGCCGGTGGTCAGCTTGGCCTGATCAACCTGGTTGGTGGCGATCGCCTTGATGACCTTGGCGGTGTCCACCGTCTTGTAGCCGCCCGACGAGCCGACGACCTGCATCAACACGACCACGGCGAGGACGGCCAGCACGATCCACATGACCGGCCCACGGAAGTATCGCTTCACGTCCATCCATACGGAGCGATGACGCCCCGTCCCTCCTGCCCGTAGGTAAATGCTGCTGTGAGAGTGTGAGACTTGTGAGACTACGTGCTGGCGTCTCGGTCAGCACGGGTGCGGCGGAAAAGCTGTTCTTCGGACGGTACCCCAGCATCGTGGCCCGTGGCCGCCTTCCCCACGTCCAACGCGGAGCGGGCGGCCGGGGTTCCCGGACCGCCCGTACCCGGCCGTCAGCCGCCGTAGACGTGCGGTGCGAGCGTCCCGACGAACGGGAGGTTCCGGTACTTCTCGGCGTAGTCCAGCCCGTATCCCACGACGAACTCGTTGGGGATGTCGAAGCCGATCCACTTCACGTCGATCGCCACCTTGGCCGCCTCCGGCTTGCGCAGCAGCGTGACGACCTCCAGGGAGGCCGGCTCGCGCGAGCCGAGGTTGGACAGCAGCCAGGACAGGGTCAGCCCGGAGTCGATGATGTCCTCGACGATCAGGACGTGCCGGCCCTTGATGTCGGTGTCCAGGTCCTTGAGGATCCGGACGACGCCGGAGGACTGGGTGCCCGCCCCGTACGAGGAGACGGCCATCCAGTCCATGGTGACGGGGGTGGACAGGGCGCGAGCCAGGTCCGCCATCACCATCACGGCGCCCTTGAGGACGCCGACGATGAGCAGGTCCTTGCCCGCGTACTCCGCGTCGATCTTCGAAGCCAGCTCGGCCAGCTTGGCGTCGATCTCTTCCTTGGTGATGAGCACGGACTTGAGGTCGGCACCCATGTCGTTCTGGTTCACCCGGGTCACTTTCGTTGCAGCCTGCGTCAGCCTGGGCCGGCCTGTGACGGCCTCCTGACCGACGCCTCGGCCCGTTTTCGGTCAGCCTTGCCGAATGACCAGTCTGCCACCCTGCCGCCGGGCGACGACGCGGCCGGGCAGATTGATGGCTCCCTGGCCCCGCCAGCCGGTGATCAGCCGGTCCAGCTCCTCGATGTGCCGGGCGAACAGGGAGCCGGCCGGGGCGCCCTCGGCGATGGCCGCGCGGCGCAGGACGCGGCGGCGCACGGCGGGCGGCAGCGCGTACAGCTTGGCGCACTCCAGCAGCCCGGCCTCGTCCCGCACGGTGGCGTCGGCCTCGGCGGCCCAGCGGTCCAGGGCGTCCGCGTCGTCGCGGCACAGCTGCGCGGTGCGGGCGAGGGCCTCCACGACGCCCTTGCCGAGCGACTTCTCCAGGGCGGGCAGGCCCTCGTGGCGCAGCCGGGAGCGGGTGTACGCCGGGTCGGCGTTCATGGGGTCGTCCCAGACGGGCAGGGACTGGACCAGGCACGCCGTGCGGGCGGTCTGCCGGTCGAGGTGCAGGAAGGGGCGGCGGTAGCGGCCGGCGGAGCCGGAGACGGCGGCCATGCCCGACAGGGACCGGATGCCCGAGCCGCGGGCGAGGCCGAGGAGTACGGTCTCCGCCTGGTCGTCGCGGGTGTGGCCGAGCAGCACGGCTGCGGCGCCCAGGCGCTCGGCGGCCTCGTCCAGCGCCGCGTACCGCGCGTCGCGGGCGGCGGCCTCGGGCCCGCCCTCGCGGCCGACGGTCACCGCGACGGCCTCGACCGGGTCCAGCCGCAGGGCGCCGAGGCGGGCGGCCACCTCGGCGGCGCGCAGGTCGGAGCCGGGCTGCAGGCCGTGGTCGACGGTGATCGCGCCGGCCCGGATGGCCAGCTTGCGGGCCTCGAAGGCGAGGGCGGAGGCGAGCGCCATGGAGTCGGCGCCACCGGAGCAGGCGACCAGCACGAGCGGGGGCTCGCCCGCGGGTCGCGCGGCTGCGGGTCGCGCGTCCGCGCGACCGCCGCCGGGGGGCGCGGTCCCGCCGTCCGGCGGGGTGGGGCCGGGGGGCGCGGGAGCGGCCGCCGCGCCGGCGGCGCTGTCCCGGGAGAGCTCGTTGAGTACGTCGTGGAGTACGCGGCGAACCGCCAGGCGTATCGCCGCGACCGCAGGATGGGGACCCATGTCCGGTGCCCTTCGTGGAAGTTGGGGGTGCCTCGGTCGGAGTCTTAACGGTCGGAACGGGGGGTTCGGTCACTCAGGTCGTCACTCAGCGTGCGTCGATGGTGACAGAGCACGGCCCTTACCCGAGCATCGCACGCCTATCCCTCGCCCACGGTCCCTCGGATGGGTGATAGGGACGGCGCCGTTCGGGAGAGCCGGGGATTCCGGTTCCCCGGAAGACCCCGGAAGACCCCGGGAGACCCCGGGAGACCCCGGGAGACCCCGGGAGACCCCGGGAGACCCCGGGAGACCCCGGGAGACCCCGGGAGACCCACTGCCGGGCCCCGGAGGCCCCGGAAGGCCCCCCGGGGCCCGGCAGGTCCCGGAGGGGCGCTCCTCAGTCCGCCTTGCGGTGCACCCGTGCCACCCAGTCGGCGGGCTTCGCGATCTCCGCCTTGGTGGGGAGCGTGTTCGGGGAGGTCCAGACGCGGTTGAAGCCGTCCATGCCGACCTGCTCGACGACGGCGCTGACGAACCGCTCCCCGTCGCGGTACTGCCGCAGCTTGGCATCGAGGCCCAGCAGCTTGCGCAGCGCCATGTCGAGGCGGGACGCCCCGCGCGCGCGGCGCTGCTGGAACTTCTCGCGGATCTCCGCGACGGACGGCACCACCTGCGGGCCGACGCCGTCCATGACGAAGTCGGCGTGGCCCTCGAGGAGCGACATCACGGCGGTCAGGCGGCCCAGGATCTCGCGCTGCTCCGGTGTCTGCACCAGCTCCACGAGGGAGCGGCCCGGCTCGTCCTCCTCCGCCTCGGGGCGGGCCCCCGTGAAGCTCTGCACGGCGTCGCGCAGGCGCTCCAGCACCGTCATCGGGTCCATGTCGGTGGCGGCGAGGAACGCCTGGATCTCGCTCCGCAGGTGGTCGCGCAGCCACGGCACGGCGGTGAACTGGGTGCGGTGGGTCTCCTCGTGGAGGCTCACCCACAGCCGGAAGTCGTGCGGGTCGACGGCGAGCTCCCGCTCGACGTGGACGATGTTGGGCGCGACGAGCAGCAGCCGGCCGCCGCCGTTCTCACCGGCGGGCAGCTCGCGCGTGGCGGGGGCGAAGGTCTCGTACTGGCCGAGGACGCGCGAGGCGAGGAAGGACAGCAGCATGCCCAGCTCGACTCCGGTCACCTTGCCGCCGACGGCGCCGAGGACGGCGCCGCCGGGGCTCGCGGAGCGGCGCTCGGACATCTTCTCCAGCAGCGGCTTGAGCAGCTCGCGGAAGCCCGCCACGTTCGCCCGGACCCACCCGGCCCGGTCGACGACGAGGACGGGGGTGTCCTCCGGCTCGTGCCCCTCCGGGACCATGCGGGTGAACGACCGGACGTGCTCCTCGGACGCCTTGGCGTGCCGCCGCAGCTCGGCGACGACCTCCCGCGCCTCGTCGCGGCTCACCTCCGGACCCGGCCGCACGAAGCGGATCGCGGTCGCCACCGCGAGATTCCAGTCGACCATCTCGGCACCACCGATGCTCGTCATGCGTCAACCGTACGTGCTCGGCGCCACGAGGGAGAGGCCGCGAACGTCCCGCGCGCTGGCGCCCCTGCCGCCCGGCGCCCGGCCGCGGGCACCCGCACCGCACCCGCCCGGCGCCCGGCCCGCGCCCGGCCCACGCCCGGCTCGACGCCTGGCTCCGTTCCGGCCCGCGCCCGGCTCCGTTCCGGCTCGACGCCCGGCTCCGTCCGGCTCGTCGCCGGGCGGGGCCTGCGGTCATCCCGCCGTCAGGGCGGTCGCCAGGGCGTCCAGGGCGGGCTGGGCCTCGTACGGGGAAGGGGTGTTCGACGCCAGGAACGCGAAGGCCAGCAGGCGCCCGTCGCGGGTCACCGCCGTACCCGCCAGGGCGTTCACGCCCGACAGGGTGCCCGTCTTGGCGCGGACCAGGCCGGCGGCCGGGGAGCCGTCCGTGTAGCGCTCCCGGAGGGTGCCGGTGAAGCCGCCGACGGGCAGGCCCGTCAGGACGGGGCGCAGCCGCGGGTGGGCGGGGTCGGCGGCACGGGCCAGCAGCGCGGTGAGGAGGCGGGCGGAGACGCGGTCGCGGCGGTCCAGGCCGCTGCCGTCCCGGAAGGCGGCGCCGTCCAGCGGGACGCCGAGCTTCCCCAGCCGGTCGCGCACCGCCGCCCCGGCGCCGTCGAAGGAGGCCGGGCGCCGGGAGGCGCGGGCGGTCGCGCGGGCGAGTGCCTCCGCCAGGTCGTTGTCGCTGTGCGTCAGGGTGCGCTCCACCAGGGCCGAGAGCGGGGCCGAACGGGTCACCGCGAGCCGTACCGGGCGGCTCGGGGCGCGGCCGGGTACGGGGGCGGGCACCTGCACGCCGTGGGCGGCGAGCTGGCCGGCGAAGGCGCGTGCCGCCTCCCGGGCCGGGTCGGCCGCGCGCGGGGCGGGGCCGTGCGTGGAGCCGTCGAGGCGGCCGGCGTCGGTCATCAGGGCCGTGACGGGGGCGATGTTGTCGTTGACGCCGATCCGGTGACGGACGGGGCCCGAGTAGAGGCTCGTGTCGTACGCCAGGGCCGTGGGCGCCGCGCCTCGCGCGCGCAGGGCCTTGGCGGTGTCCGCCGCGAGAGCCTTCAGGCGGGCGCGGTCGAGGGTGGGGTCGCCGCCGCCGACGAGGGTGACCGTGCGGCCGTCCTGACCGGCCACGACGGCGGTGGTGAGGCGGTGGTCGGGGCCGAGGGCGGAGAGGGCCGCCACCGCGGTGGCGATCTTGATGGTGGAGGCGGGGGCCATGGGCGCCGCCTCCCCGCGGCCGTACAGCGGTCGCCCGGTGGCCGCGTCCACGACGGACGCCGTGCGCGCGGCGCCCAGTCCGGGGGCGCGCAGCAGCTGGTCGAGCGTCCGGGCGAGGGCGGGGGCGTGGGCGTGCTGCGGGCGGGCGGACGCCGTGAGGGGCGCGAGGACGGCCGGGGCGCTGGGTGCGGGGGCGGGGGCCCGGCCCGCGGAGCCCCGGTCGGCGGAGGTCCCGCGGCCGGGGGCGGGGCCGTGGCCGGGGCCGTGGGCGGTGGCGGGCCCGGGGGCGGCTGCGCCGGGGGCCGCCGTGCCGGGGCCGTGATGTGCGCCACCTGTCGCCGCCGGGGCAGCGGCGCGGACGCGTTCCGCCGTACGCTGACCCCCGTCCCAGGGACCGGCGAGACCCGCCGCCGTGGCGGCCAGGGCGACTCCGGCGACGGCGGAGCCCGCGGCCAGCCGCAGCACGTTCCGCTCCAGCACGGCTGACCAGCCCCTTTCGCGAGCACATGGTTGCGTGAGGGACACTTAACCACTGAGCTGGGCCACGAGCACGGCACCCCGGTGATCACGGCGGTCCAGTGACCCGACATTGTGATTGATCTTGGAGGAGCCACCCGTGGAGTTCGACGTCTGCATCGAGATCCCGAAGGGTTCGCGGAACAAGTACGAGGTGGACCACGAGACCGGTCGCATCCGGCTCGACCGCCACCTGTTCACCTCGACCGTGTACCCGGCGGACTACGGCTTCGTCGAGGGCACCCTGGGTGAGGACGGCGACCCGCTGGACGCGCTGGTCATCCTGGACGAGCCGACCTTCCCCGGTGTGCTGGTCAAGTGCCGCGCCATCGGCATGTTCCGCATGACCGACGAGGCCGGCGGCGACGACAAGCTGCTCTGCGTCCCGGCGTCGGACCCGCGCATGGAGCACCTGCGCGACATCCACCACGTGTCGGAGTTCGACCGCCTGGAGATCCAGCACTTCTTCGAGGTCTACAAGGACCTGGAGCCCGGCAAGTCCGTCGAGGGCGCCGACTGGGTGGGCCGCGCCGAGGCCGAGGCCGAGATCGAGGCGTCCATCAAGCGCCTGAAGGAGCAGGGCGGCGCCCACTGAGGCAGCCCCCTCGCACGTTCCGCCGGCGGGCGGCGCACCCCGGGTGTCACGGGTGCGCCGCCCGCCGCGCTGTGCGGGCCGGGCGCGCCGCGCCCCACCGCACCGGCCGCCGTGCCGGCCGACGGGGTGCGCCGTCCGTGCCGGCCGCCGCCGTGCCCATACTGGGCGGGCGGGCGCGGCACACGCGCGTGGCGCGGCGTGCGCATGACACCGGGAGTTACGGCGCGGCTCCCCGGGGCAGGTGAAACGACGCGACGGACGACCAGGTCAGGAGTGGCAGGCAGTGGTGGCGGAGCCGCACGGTCCCGAGGAGGACCGCAAACCGCAGGCGGACGAGGCCCGCAGCGCCTTCGCGCCGCCCGCTGGTGTGGAGCCGCCGGGCCCGCCGGAGGACGACCATCCGAGCTCGGAGTTCGCCGTCCCGGAGGGGCTGGCGACGGAGCCTTCCGGGGAGCCGGAGAGGTCGGCGTTCGCGCGGCCCTCCACGTTCGACTCCCGGCTGGCCCATCCGGCGTACACGCCCGCGCACGGCGTGCCCCCGGTGCGGCTGTCGAAGGACGCGCCGTGGCAGGACCGGATGCGGACCATGCTGCGGATGCCGGTCAGCGAACGGCCGCTGACCGAGCCCGCGCAGCGGCACGAGGAGGGCGCGGGCCCGGCCGTGCCGCGCGTGCTGGACCTGACGCTGCGTATCGGTGAGCTGCTGCTGGCGGGCGGCGAGGGCGCCGAGGACGTCGAGGCGGCCATGTTCGCGATCTGCCGCTCGTACGGGATGGACCGCTGCGAGCCGACGGTCACGTTCACCCTGCTGTCCGTCACGTACCAGCCGTCCCTGGTGGACGACCCGGTGACGGCGAGCCGGATCGTGCGGCGGCGCGGCACGGACTACACGCGGCTGACGGCCGTCTACCAGCTGGTGACCGACATCAGCACCGAGGACGTCGACGTCACCCTGGAGGAGGCGTACCGGCGGCTGGCGCTGATCCGGCGCAACCGGCACCCGTACCCCGGCTGGGCGCTGACGTTGGCCGCCGGCGGGCTGGCGGGGGCGGCGTCGGTGCTGCTGGGCGGCGACTGGGCGGTGTTCCTGATCGCGGCGGCGGGGGCGATGCTCGGCGACCGGCTGGCGTGGCTGGCGGCGGGGCGCGGGCTGCCGGAGTTCTACCAGTTCGCGGTGGCGGCGGTGCCGCCGGCGGCGCTGGGCGTGGCGCTGAACCTGCTCCACGCGGGGCTGCGGCCGTCCGCGGTGATCACGGGTGGGCTGTTCGCGCTGATCCCGGGGCGGGCGCTGGTCGCCGCGGTCCAGGACGGGCTGACGGGCTTCTACATCACCGCGTCGGCGCGGCTGCTGGAGGTCGTGTACTTCTTCGTCGCGATCGTGGTGGGCGTGCTGACGACCCTCTATGTGGGGGTGCAGCTGGGCGCCGAGCTGAGCCCGGAGGGCGCCGCGGTGCCGGTGGAGCGGCCGGTCGTCTCGATCCTCGCCGCGATGGCGCTGTCGCTGACGTTCGCGATCCTGCTCCAGCAGGACCGTTTCACGGTCGTGTTCGTGATGGTGAACGGCGCGGTGGCGTGGGTGGTCTACGGGGCGGTCGCCGTGACGGCGGAGGGGTCGGCGGTGCTGGCCACGGCGCTGGCGGCCGGTCTGGTGGGACTGTTCGGACAGCTGATGGCCCGGTACGAGCGGTCGACGTCGCTGCCGTACGTGACGGCCGCGATCGGGCCGCTGCTGCCCGGTTCCGCGATGTACTACGGCGTGCTGAACATCGCGCAGAACGACATGGACGCCGGTTTCGCGTCGCTGGCGCGGGCCGCCGCCCTGGCGCTGGCCATCGCGATCGGCGTGAACCTCGGGGGCGAGCTGGCCCGGATGTTCCTGCGGGCGCCGGCGACGGCGGCGACCCGCCGGGCCGCGAAGCGCACGAGGGGCTTCTGACGGGGCCGCCGCGGCACGGGCGGCGTGTCGCGCACCGCCTAGGATGGTGGATCGTTCCAGCCCGCCCTCCAGGACGGTCGACGCTGGCGCCGTTCTGCTACGAAACGGGAGATCATGGCTAAGCTGGCCGGCCCCCACCTCTTCAACATGCTCCGCGGCTCCCTCATCGGGGCCGCCGAGGCCGTGCCCGGCATCAGCGGTGGCACAGTCGCCCTGATCACCGGTGTGTACGAGAAACTCATCGGGGGCGCCGGTCACCTGACGAGCGCGGCCCGCATGGCCGCCGCGGACCTGCCGCGCGGGAAGGGCGGCGCCCGGGCCGCCGCCGAGGCGAGGAAGGTCGACTGGGGCGTCGTCCTCCCGCTGCTCGTCGGCATGGCCGTCGCGCTGGTCCTCGCCGCGAAGCTGATCGCCCCGCTCGTCGAGGAGCACCCGCAGTACTCCTACGCGGTGTTCTTCGGGCTGGTGCTCGCGTCCCTGTGGGTGCCGTACTCCAGCTCCGGACGGCCCTGGCGGCCGATCGACTACCTGATCGGCCTGGTCGTGGCCGCCGGCGGCTTCCTCCTGACGGGGCTGCCGCCCTCGCAGGTGCCCACGCATCCGCTGATCGTCGCGGCGGCGGGCGCGGTGGCCATCTGCGCGCTGGTGCTGCCCGGTGTGTCGGGCTCTTTCCTCCTGCTGACGCTCGGCCTGTACGAGCCGACCATCGAGGCGGTCAACCAGCGGGACTTCGGGTACCTGAGCGCCTTCGCGCTGGGCTGCCTGGTGGGGCTCGCGCTGTTCGTGAAGCTGCTGAAGTGGCTGCTGGAGCACCACCACCACATGACGCTGGTCGTGATGACCGGCCTGATGGCGGGTTCGCTGCGCGCGCTGTGGCCGTGGCAGGACGACGACCGCACGCTGCTCGCCCCGAGCGGGGCGGTCGGGCTGACGGCCGTGCTGGCGGCGGTGGGCGCGCTGGTCGTCGTCGTCGTGCTGGTCGTGGAGATCCGCGCGCAGAGGCGGCGGGCGAACCCCCCGGCCGGGCGCGGCCGGCACGCGCGGGTTCCGGCGGCGCCGGAGGCGAGGACGGAGTACGCGCGCGACACCAGCGTGAGGTGACCGAACCGGTCGACCGGAAACAGCCGTCGTCCGCCGCCCTGTGCGGCTGACGGCGGGACGGCGGACGAGGAGGCGCCGCCGGGGCCCTGCGGGGTCCCGGCGGCGCCTCCTTTCGTACGGGTCGTACGGGGCGCGCGGCCTTCTCCCGGCCTCTCCCGGCCGCCGCGGGCCTGGCGCCGGGAGCCGGGCCGGCGCGCCTACGCGTGGCGGTCGGCGTTCGCGTGGATCGCGTCCCGCAGGTGCCGGCCCATGCCGGGGCGCATGGCGTCGTAGAACGCCGTGAAGCGCTCGTCGTCGACGTACATGTCGCCCAGGCAGCGGTGCATCTCGTAGGGGCACTCGTAGAACCAGCGGGCGATGTGCAGCCGGTGCTCCTCCGCCAGCTCCATGGCCCGCTCGCCGGAGGGCTCCGCGCCCTCCGCCATGAGCGCCGTGTAGCGGTCGGCCCACTCCTTGGACTCGTCCTGCATGCGCTGCCAGTCGTCCTTGGTGTAGCGGGCGGCGCGGCGCTGGGACTCGCGGTAGGCGTCCGTGTCGCCCCACCGCTGCTCGGCCTCGTCGGCGTACTGCTCGGGGTCGTGGTCCCCGAAGACCTCGAACTTCTCCTCGGGGGTGAGGTTGATGCCCATCTTCTTCGCCTCCATGGCGTGTTCGACGGCCTCGGCCATCCTCTGCAGTTCGGCGATCCGGGCGGTCAGCAGCCGGTGCTGGCGCCGCAGGTGTTCCCGCGGGTTCGTGTCCGGGTCGTCGAGGAGGGCCGTGACCTGGTCGAGCGGAAAGCCGAGCGCACGGTAGAACAGGATCTGCTGCAGCCGGTCGAGGTCGTCGTCCTCGTAGCGCCGGTGCCCGGCACGGCTGCGCCCGCTCGGGCGGAGCAGCCCGATCTCGTCGTAGTGGTGCAGGGTGCGCACCGTGATCCCGGCGAGGCGGGCGACCTGTCCGACGGTGTGGCTCATCGCTCACCGCTCCTTCCTTCGGTACGCCCTCAGCCTGGGTCCTCACGCGACGTGAGGTGCAAGCCGCTTTTCGCGGGGAGTCTCCGCAGGGCCCGCGCGCCGGGCGTCAGCCCTGGTCGCCGGGGTGGGCGGTGCCGGTGGCGTACGGGTTCTCCTGGCCCTCCGCGAGGACGCCGACGAAGGGCTCGCCCTCGCCCGCGAAGGTGTACGCGCCGGCCTCGATCCGCTCGACGAGGCCGAGCGTCCAGGAGGCGCCCGCGTCGGCCTGGTGGAGCCACAGGTTCATGATCTCCCCGATGTGGCCCAGCTGCTCGGGGCCGTCCTCGGGCGTGTAGTGCTCCAGGACGGTGGTGCGCCAGCGCTCCAGGCCCGCCACGCGCCGGCGGAGCAGGGCGACGGCCTCCTCACGAGGCAGGTCGACGATGAGGCCGAGCGCCGCGCTGAGGCTGTCGGGCTTCTGGTCGTGGGCCGTGAGGGCCTCGCGGAGCAGGGCGAAGTACTCCTCGGTGCCCCGCTCGGTGATCTCGTACTCGGTGCGGGGCGGCCCGCCGGCGGTGCTGGGCGCGGTCTCGTGGGCGCGCAGCAGCCCCTGCTTCGCCATCTGCTTCAGCGCGTGGTAGATGGAGCCGGGCTTGGCGTTGGACCACTCGTGGGCGCCCCAGTACTCCAGGTCGTTGCGCACCTGGTAGCCGTGTGCCCGTCCGTGCTGGCGGACCGCGCCGAGCACCAGAAGCCGGATCGCCGACATCCGCACCTGCCCTCCGTACCGTCACGTCAACTTTGACTAGCGTACGGGGGAGGCGAGCCGGTCCCGCAACGGGGCCCGGCGCCGCCCCGCCCCGGACCCGGCACGGCGGACGGGGAACGGGGACGGGGACGGGGAGGGGCACGGGGACGGGGACGGGGACGGGGACGGGACCGCCAGGCGGATCGTGTCCGGTCAGGACTCCTGGCCGCCCTCCATGGCGATCAGCTCGAAGGACGTCTTCCCGTCCAGGGACTCGCGGATGATGTCGGCGTGCCCGGCGTGGCGGCCGAACTCCTGCACCAGGTGCAGCGCCATCCACCGCACGGAGACCCGGCCGTCCTTCGGGAACCAGGGCGCCTCCGGCAGCGGGAAGGTGTCCTCCAGGCTGGGCGCCGTGCGGATGAACTCCTCGGTCTCCTTCACGACGCCGTCCCAGAAGGCGAGGACCTTGGGCACGGTCTCGTCGCCGGAGAGCCGGAACGCCTCGTGCCAGGTGTCCGGGGTGCGCCCGCGCTCGTTGGGGCGCTGCTGGGCGAGGCGGAGCCAGTTGAGCTCGACCTCCGCCACGTGCTTGAGCAGCCCGGACAGCGACAGCTCGCTGGCGCTGGGACGGCTCGCCGCCTGCTCCTCGGTGAGGCCGAGGACCGAGCGGCGGAGGGCGGCGCGCTGGGCCTCGATGAAGTTGAGCAGCGCGCCGCGCTCGTCGCCGTGTGCTTCCGCCGGAACAAGAGCGACCATGACGGGGTCCGCCTTTCGGTGGGGTGGGTGGGGGCGCGTCGCCCCGACCTGACACCTCGCACGTTACGGACCATCGAGGTCGGGATCCGTCCTCGATGGCGCGACGTGTCCGGGGCCGGCACGGTCCGGCCCCGGTCCGGTGCGACCCCGGTCCGGTGCGGCCCCGGTCCGGTGGCGACCCCGGCACGGTCCGGCCCCGCACGGCCGCGAGCCCACGGGCCGGACGGCAGGACGGGGCGCGGCCGGACCGGGTGCGGGGTCAGATCGGGAAGGTGCTCCGCCCGTGCTGGACGGAGATCCACTTGTGGGTGGTGAACGCCTCCACGGTCGCGTCGCCGTTCAGCCGGCCCACCCCGGAGTGCTTCTCGCCGCCGAAGGGGACGATCGGCTCGTCGTGGATGATGCCGTCGTTGATGTGGATCATGCCCGTGTGGACGCGCTGGGCGAACCGCACGCCGCGCTCGACGTCGCGCGTGTGGACGCCGCCGCTGAGCCCGTACGGGCTGTCGTTGGCGATGCGCACCGCCTCGTCCTCGCCGTCGAACGGGATGAGCATCGCGACCGGCCCGAAGATCTCCTGGCTCAGGACCGGGGCGCCGGCCGGGATGTCCGCGAGGACGGTCGGCACGACGACGTTCCCCTCGGACGTGCCGCCGGTCAGGACCCGCGCCCCGGCCGCGACGGCCTGCTGCACCGCGGCCATGACCGACTCGACCTGCGAGGAGTTGATCAGGGGCCCGATGTGGGTGCCGTCCTCGGCCGGGTCGCCCGTCTTCAGGGTGCGGACCTTGGCGACGAACTTCTCGGTGAACTCCTCCATGACGGAGCGGTCGACCAGGACGCGGTTGGCGGCCATGCACGCCTGGCCCTGGTGGATGAAGCGGCTGAACACGGCGGCGTCCACCGCGTAGTCGAGGTCCGCGTCGTCCAGGACGACGAGCGCGCTGTTGCCGCCGCACTCCAGGACGGCCCGCTTGAAGTGCTTGGCGCACACGGTGGCCACGTGGCGGCCGACCCGGTCGGAGCCGGTGAAGGAGATGACCCGCGGGACGGGGTGCTCCAGCAGCGCGTCGCCGATCTCGGCGATGTCGGTGACCACGACGTTGAGCACGCCCGGCGGCAGGCCGGCGTCCTCGAAGACCTTGGCCACCATGGTGCCGCCGAGGATCGGGGTGTTCTGGTGCGGCTTGAGCACCACCGCGTTGCCGAGCGCGAGCGCCGGGGCCACCGACTTCAGCGAGAGCAGGAAGGGGAAGTTGAACGGGCTGATCACGCCGACGACGCCGACGGGCAGCCGGTAGAGCCGGTTCTCCTTGCCGTCGATGGGCGACGGGAGGATCCGGCCCTCGGGCCGCAGCGACAGGTGGATCGCCTCGCGCATGAACTCGCGCGCGAGGTGCAGCTCGAAGGCGGCCTTGCCGCGCGTGCCGCCGAGCTCCGCGACGATCGCCTCGATCAGCTCGGGCTCGCGGTCCTCGATGATCCGCAGCGCCCGCTCGAAGACGCCGCGCCGCGCGTACGGGTTGGTCGCGGCCCACCCGGCCTGCGCCCGTTCGGCGGCGCGGTACGCCTGGTCCACCTCGTCGACGGTGGCGACGGTGATGGAGGCGAGCTTCTCCTCGTTGAACGGGTTGAAGTCGATGATGTCCCACGAGCCGCCGCCGGCCCGCCATTCACCGTCGATGTACTGCAGGGCCAGATCTCTGAAGTAGGACATGGCATCCCTTCCGATGGCCGTGTGGCCCGCAGGGCCGCTCCCTGACGCTCGTGACGGGACGTCATACTACTGACGGATCAGATGAGTTGAAGGAGTCCTCTGAGCAGATCCCGACTCTCCTCCGGGCCCGGACTGTCCTCGTGGAGCTTCTCCATGGCGCGCTCGTACTGGGTCACCTCGTCCCGCTTGTCGATGTACAGCGCGCCCGTCAGCTGCTCCAGGTAGACGATGTCGGAGAGGTCCGACTCCGGGAAGCGCAGCATGGTGAAGGCGCCGCTCTCGCCGGAGTGCCCGCCGAAGCTGAACGGCATCACCTGGAGGGTGATGTTGGGACGCTCCGACATCTCGATGAGGTGCTTGAGCTGCTCGCGCATGACGGCACGGTCGCCGTACGGGCGGCGCAGCGCGGCCTCGTCCAGAACGGCGTGAAATCGCGGGGCCCGCTCCGACACCAGGACCTTCTGCCGCTCCAGGCGCAGGGCCACGCGCCGGTCGATGTCGGCGGCCGACGCGTTGGGGCACGCTCCGCGCGCGACGACCGCGTGGGCGTACGCCTCGGTCTGCAGCAGGCCGTGGACGAACTGGACCTCGTAGATGCGGATGAGCGAGGCGGCGCCCTCGAGCCCGATGTACGTCTGGAACCACCCGGGCAGCACGTCGCCGTAGCTGTGCCACCAGCCCGCGAGGTTGGCCTCGCGGACGAGGCCCAGCAGCGCCTCGCGCTCCTTCTCGTCGGTGACCCCGTAGAGCGTGAGCAGGTCCTCCACGTCGCGCGCCTTGAAGCTCACCCTTCCCAACTCCAGCCGGCTGATCTTGGATTCGGACGCCCGGATCGAGTAGCCGGCCGCCTCGCGGGTGATGCCGCGCGCCTCGCGCAGCCTCCTCAGCTGCGAGCCCAGCAGGATGCGCCGCACCACGGAACCGCCGGATTCAGTCGCGGTCACGTCTCCAACCCTCCCCATCGCTGATGTGTACGACGGAGCGCCCCCCGAGCCCCGAGGAAGCGGATTCTGCCACCAAAACGCTTCACCCCGTACGCGAACGATTACAGACCGGCGACCACTTCGGCCACGGCCCCGTGGAAACCCCGGGGAAGATATGGCCAAGAACCATCACGGGGCGGGACAGCTCGGGCGCGTGCACGTGCATCTGCCCTTGCATCTGCCCCTTCCTTTCGCAACCATGGTCCCCGCGCACCTGCGTAGTCGTTCGTGTTGTAGCACCACAGCTGCGAATCCGGGGAGTGCCTCGCATGGGGACGAATGGATCGACCATGCTCGAGCCGTTAAGGCAGGGGCTTCCTCCCGTCGACGCCGCGAGCGTGTCGAGCTCGGCCTCCTGCGCCCTGCCCGCCCGGTACGAGGCGGTGCGGGGCGCCCGCCAGTTCACCAGCGTCACGCTCACCCAGTGGAACCTCAGCGAGCGCTTCGACGACGTGGCGCTCGTCGTCTCCGAACTCGTCACCAACGCGCTGCGGCACGCCCTGCCCGCCGGACCCCCGCGCGAGCAGCCCCTCGACCCGCCCGTACGGCTGCACCTGATGCGCTGGGCGGGCCGCCTCGTGTGCGCGGTGCGCGACCCGAGCCCGGACACCCCGGCGGCGCGCGGCTCGGGCGAGGACTTCGCCGCCGAGTCGGGCCGCGGTCTGTTCCTGGTCGAGTCCTTCAGCGACAGCTGGGGGTGGCACCCGCTGGCGGGGACCCTGCACGGGAAGGTCGTCTGGGCGCTGTTCCGGCTGGGGGAACGGCCGCGGTAGCCGGGCCCACGGGCCGCACGGGCCGCCCGCGGCGGCACCGCACCCGTCGGCACCGCGGCTCCGCGCATCGCGCGGACACGGAAAAGAACGTCGGCCCGAGGCCACGGGGGACTCGCCGGCCGATGGAGGGGGCTCCGCTCGCGGAGTCCCCTTTTCCGTGCCCGGCCCCGTGCCCGGCCCCCACGGCCGTCGCCCGCACCCGCACCAGGCCCCGTGCCCGTGGCTCGCACCCGCGTCCGCGTCCGCCGGCGGCCGGCCCGGACCACCGGCCGTCAGCCGCCGACCAGGTGGTCGAACTCCCCGTCCTTGACTCCCAGCAGCATCGCCTCGATCTCCGCCGGGGTGTAGACCAGTGCGGGGCCGTCCGGGAAGCGCGAGTTGCGCACCGCCACCTCCCCGCCGGGCAGCTTGGCGAATTCGACACACGAGCCCTGCGAGTTGCTGTGCCGGCTCTTCTGCCAGACGGCCCCATGAAGCTCCGTGGCCGCCATGCCGTTGTACACGTTCAACACGTGGTGCACAGGACGCTCCCCGAGTCACATGAGTTACATGAGTGAGTGATGTTGCAGGTGTCAACTATCCGGGATCATAGCTGCGTTCACCTGCGGATGCATGGGCAGATGCACGTGCACACGGGGTGTTCCTTCGACTACTGAGACGGTGTCCGGGGCTTTCGGGCTCCCTTTTCTCTCCTCCTTTCCGTCCTCGAATACGGAAAAGGGCCCCCACGCGCGCGAGGCGCGGGGGGGCCCTGGCCGGCCGCCGCCGTTTCCGGCCGGTCAGCGGGGGGCGGAGGCGTACGGCAGCAGCGCCATCTCGCGGGCGTTCTTCACGGCGCGGGCGAGCTGCCGCTGCTGCTGCGCCGTGACACGGGTCACCCTGCGGCTGCGGATCTTGCCCCGGTCGGAGATGAACTTCCGCAGCAGGTCGGTGTCCTTGTAGTCGATGTACGTGATGCCGGCCCGGTCCAGCGGATTCGGGCGGGCCTTCGGCGGCTTGCGGTCGGCGGAGCGGCGGGGGGACACGGTTCAGACCTCCAGGAGGGTGTCGAAGGCGGACGGGAGCCGCTGCCAGGCCGTGCGGCCGGCGGCGTACTCGGCGTCGGTGAGCAGGCAGGAGCCGAGCAGTTCGGCGAGCCCCTCCCGGTCCAGGCCGGGCGAGGTGAAGACCAGGTGCTGGCAGCGGTCGCCGAACTCCGGGTCCCAGTCCAGCGCGGCGGCGGCGCGGCGCACCGGGGGGACCATCTCCCAGGCGGCGTCCGGCAGGGCGGCCAGCCAGGGGCCCACGCCCTCCACGCACAGGGCGCCGCCCGCCGCGTCCCAGTGCAGCAGCGTGTCGGGGCGGTCGGCGAGCCAGAAGCGGCCCCGGCTGCGGGCGGCGGCGCACGTCAGGTCCTCCAGGGCGGCGTACAGCCGGCCGGGGTGGAAGGGCCGCCGGGCGCGCCACACGTACGTGCCCACCCCGGCCGCGTCGGCCTCCTGCGGCAGCAGCGCGCAGGCCGGGTGCTGCGCCGCCGCGGCGGCCTCCACGTCGAACCCGGCGAGTACGGCAGCGGCCAGGTCCCCGTCCGGTACGGCGACGTGACGGGCGGTCGGGTGGAGCTGGGCGAGCAGGGCCCGGTCCTCGTCATCGGCCTCCGGGCTGTCCAGGACGGCGAGCACGGGAGCGTACTCGAGCTGCCGGGCCCAGGTGTCGGCGACGGTCCGCTGGTCGGTGGCGGCGGCGGCGAGTCCCGCGTCGGCCAGGTCGTCGCCGTTGCCCAGGCAGGGCAGGACCAGGGCGGGGTCGACGGCGGTGACGACACCGGTCAGGTCGAGCCCGGCGGCGGCCACCACCTCGGCCATCGCCTTGGGCTCCACGGAGTCCCACAGCTCGACGACCGCGAGCCGGGTCAGCCCGGCATCGGCGAGCCGCTCCAGCTCGGGCACCAGGTCCTCGCGCAGCGCGCAGCAGGCGCAGTCGTTGACGAGGGGCGCCTCGCCGGTGGACAGCACGCCGGTCGCGTCGCGGACCGTGCGGACCACGGTGCCGCGCTCGGCCGCGGTGGACAGGTCGTGGTGCAGGGCGACGCTGCCGGGTACGGAGGCGAGGAGCCGGTCGACCGCGGCGCGGCGGGCTTCGGAGTGCAGGCCGCCGACGAGGGCGACGGAGAGCGGGACGGACATCAGCGGACCTCGCGCGGCCCGTCGGCCCCGGCCCGGCCGGCGTCGGCGGCTCCGTCCGGCCCGTCGGCGCCGGCCCGGCGGGCGTCGGCGCCGGCCCGGCGGGCGCCCTGCGCGCCGTAGCGGCGCTGGAAGCGCTCCACGCGGCCGGCGGTGTCCAGGACGCGCGCCTGGCCGGTGTAGAAGGGGTGGCTCGCGGAGGAGATCTCGACGTCCACGACCGGGTAGGTGTTGCCGTCCTCCCACTCCACGGTCTTGGCGCTGGTCATCGTCGAGCGGGTGAGGAAGGCGAAGCCGCCGGCCTTGTCGCGGAAGACGACGGGTTCGTACGGGGGGTGGATTCCGGGCTGCACGGCGGTCAGCGCTCCTCTCGGAAGTCGACGTGCCGGCCGACCACCGGGTCGTACTTGCGCAGGGTCAGGCGGTCGGGGTCGTTCCGGCGGTTCTTGCGGGTCACGTAGGTGTAGCCGGTTCCGGCGGTGGACCGGAGCTTGATGATCGGGCGTACTTCGTCGCGGGCCATGGCGGTAGAGTAGATGGAAATGGTTTCCATTACCAAGTCAGAGAGAGGCAGGTCACCCTTGTCCGCCCACTGCCAGCTGACCGGCGCCAAGCCGGGCTTCGGCAACCGCATCTCCCACTCCCACCGGCGCACCTCCCGCCGCTTCGACCCCAACATCCAGCGCAAGCGCTACTGGCTGCCCAGCGAGGGCCGGTACGTGCGGCTCACCCTCAGCGCCCGCGGCGTCAAGACCGTGGACGTGATCGGCGTCGAGGCCGCCGTGGCCCGCATCCGCGCGCGAGGGGGGAAGGTCTGATGGCCAAGAGGAGCAAGATCGCGCGGAACGAGCGGCGGAAGGCCGTCGTCGACCGGTACGCCGAACGCCGCGCCGAGCTGAAGGAACTGATCCGCCGTCCGGGCACCCCGGAGGAGGAGCGGACGGCCGCCTTGGCGGAGCTGCGCCGCCAGCCGCGCGACGCCAGCCCCACGCGCGTGCGCAACCGCGACGCCGTGGACGGCCGGCCGCGCGGCCACCTGCGCAAGTTCGGTGTCTCACGGGTGCGCCTGCGGGAGCTGGCACACGCCGGCCAGCTCCCCGGCGTGCGCAAGTCGTCCTGGTAGGCGGCGGCGCCCTTCCTGGTAGCTTGTCGCGATCCGATCAACCGACAAGGGGGATGCCGACGTGCGCACGTGGGTACGGAAGGGCGCGGCCGTCGCCGCGGCAGTGGTCTCGGCCGTCGCGCTGAGCGCCTGCGGCTCGCAGGAGAAGGGCCCGGAGCCCGACGGCAAGCGCGACTCGGCGGCTCCGTCCGCCGGCGCCTCGCAGGGCGGCGCCGGGGGCGTGACCCTGGCCGACGCCGCGGGGGCGTGGCTGGGGACGACGGACGGCAAGCCCGTGACGCTGACGATCAGCACGGGCGGCCAGACCGTGGTGATCAGCGACGCGCACGTCTGCCAGGGCGTCGCCAAGGAGGGCGAGACCCTGACGCTCACCCTCAGCTGCAAGGACGGCAACACCGACCGCGAGTCCGGCACCGTCGGCTCGGCGGAGGGCGGGCGGCTCGTCGTCACCTGGGCCTCCGGCCTGACGGACACGCTGTCCAAGCCGGCCGTCACCGGACTGCCGACCAACATGCCGTCCATCCCGTCGCTTCCGTCCCTGCCGCCGCAGCCGTAGCAGCACCGAGGCGTACGGCCGTACGGCGGCGCTCCGCCCCGTACGGCCGTGCGCGCCGGTCGCGCCGCCCCCGGAGCCGCGGCACGGCTGCGAGTCCGTGGCGCGGCCGGGGTACAGCCGCGGGTCGGCACGACACGCGGGCACGATCACGGGGCCGTCAGCGGCACACAGCCGGGTGCGCACGCACCGGCAGCGGGCCCGTACGGCACACGGCCGCGGGGCCGCCGGCAGCGGTCCCTGTTCGGCGGCGTACCGGCTGCGGGTCGTCGTCCCGGGCGCGGTGACGGCTCGGCCGCCGTCCGCCGCGCCGCCTACGCCGCCCCTCCCCCGCCCCCCGCGCGCGGCCGGGAGCCGGGGGCACCGCCGCGTACGGCCCGGTGCGCCGCGCCGCCCGTGTCGGCCCGGTCGGCCGCCGCCCTGCCGTGGTCCCACCCGGCCTGGTCCGTGGCACCCCGCACCCTGGTCGTCGTGGCCCCGGGGAACATGCTGTCCGTACGGGCCGACACGGCCACGTCCCGCGCCGCGAGGACGGGCAGCAGCGTCGGCTCCTCGGCGGCCACCCGCCGGGACGTGGCCGCCAGACGGTCGCCGAGCCGCTGCGCGTACGCCAGCAGGAACGACTGGCGGAAGGTCTTGGTGCGCTTGCGGCCGCCCGCCCGCTGCGCCGCCTCCGCCGTGGCCATCGCGGCCTGCCCCTGCACCAGCAGCGAGGTGTACAGCAGCTCGACCGCCTCCAGGTCGGCCTCGTAGCCCACCACCGTCGAGAAGCCGAACTCCTCGTTCCACACGGCCCTGCAGCGGTTCGCGCCGGCGACCGCGTCCAGCAGGATGGCCTTCGCCGTCTCGTACGGGGGCTCCACACCGATCCGCACCGCCGCGGGCCCGTCCGCGGAGCCGCCCCCGTGCGCGCGGGCGGCCAGGGCCGCCTCGTCCAGGCTGTGGCGGGCCATCAGCTCCTGGGCCTTCGCGGTGAGCGCCTCGGCCTCCTCGGGGTACCCGGTCGCCTCCGCCTTGGCCAGCAGGGCGCGGATGCGGGCCAGCATGCGCGGCTCTCCCACGACGGGCGTGGCCGGCGACTGCGCGCCCGGCGGCGGGGCGACCGGTTCCAGGGCGGGCAGCCGGGACAGCAGGCGGTACAGCTCCAGCACGGCCGTCGCGTACGAGAACCGGTCGGCCCGCCACGGTGCGGCGTCCAGCGCGGCGAGCTGCTCCCGCCAGCGCGGCGGCAGGTGCGCGTACCCGGCGGACTCGGCGGCCACCAGTCCGGACACGAGCCGCACGTGGTGCTGCTCCAGGTCGCGGCGGACGAGCCGCACCACGTCGGCGGGCTGCCAGCCGCGCGCCCAGGCCCGGCCCAGCAGTTCCCCGCCGCGCCGCGCCAGCTCCGCGTCGGCCGCCGGGTCGGCGGCGAGCAGCGAGGCGGCCGTGTCGAGGGCCGCCGTGCCCTCCGCGTACAGGGCCGTCCCGAGGGCCCGCTCCACGGTCGTCCCGCCGCCCCGGCCCGCGTCCGCCCCGCCGCCCCGGCCCGCGTCCGCCCCGGCGCCCCGGCCCGCGTCCGCCCCGGCGCCCGGACCGGGTTCCGCGCCGGCGTCCGGGCCCGTGCCCCGGCGGGCGCTCACGGCAGCCGCCGGTCGCCGCCGCGCCGGACCGCCGCCCCGGCCGGGCGCGCTCCCCCGCGTACGGTGCCGGCCCTGCGGCCCCACCCGGCGGGCTGCGCCCTTCCGGTCCTCTCCGTGTGCCCCACGGACATCACCCTGCCTCCTCGTGCGTACGCCGCCACCACGACCAGCATGGCCGCCGCGCGCACGCGCGTGGGAGCGGGGTGCCCTCCTGGTGTGCCGCGCCCGCTCCGGGACGATCCCCCACATCGGGACGAGCCCCGGCCTCCGGCCGACGGCGCGGACCCCGCCTCCGGCCGACGGCGCGGACCTCGGCCGCGCCCCGCTCCGGCCGGCCCCGGTCCCGCCGTCCGGGGCCGTTGTCAGTGGCGGCTGCGAGACTCGCGGTGTGAGCGATCGGTGGGTGCTGGACGCGGTCGAGGGGGGCGGGGCGAGGCTGGTCCCCCTCGACCGGGACGGCATGCCCGCCGGGCCCGTCGTCACCGAGCCCGACCTGGTGACGGCGGTGCGGTCGCGGCCGGAGGCCGGCCGGTGGGTGTGGCGGTCCACGGCCGGCCTCTATCCGCTCCTCCTCGCCGCCGGGGTCCGCGTCGAGCGGTGCTACGACGTCGAGGCCGCCGAGCAGCTGCTCCTCGGGCACGAGGGGCGGCTCGGGGAGCCCCGGTCGGCCGCGGCGGCCTGGGCGCGGCTGCACCACCGCCCCGTCCCGCCCGACCGGCCGGCGCGCGCGGCCGAGCCGGGGGCGCAGTCCCCCCTGTTCGAGGCGGACCCCGGCGGCCCGGAGCTGCCGTTCGCGGGCCTGCTGGAGGTCTACGCCGAGCAGCAGCGCCGGCACGGGGCGGCCGAGCACCCGGACCGGATGCGGCTGCTGACGGCGGCCGAGTCGGCCGGGACGCTGGTCGCCGCCGAGATGCACCGGGCGGGCCTGCCGTGGCGGGCGGACGTGCACCGCGCGGTGCTGCACGAGCTGCTCGGCGAGCGGTACGCGGGCGGGGGCGAGCCGCGCCGCCTCGCGGAGCTGGCGGCCGCGGTGTCGGCGGCGTTCGGCCGGCCGGTCCGCCCCGACCTGCCGGCGGACGTGGTGAAGGCGTTCGCGGAGGCCGGGATCAGGGTGCGTTCGACGCGCCGCTGGGAGCTCGCGGAGGTGGACCACCCCGCGGTGGAGCCGCTCCTCGCGTACAAGAGCCTCTACCGGATCTGGACGGCGCACGGGTGGAGCTGGCTGCAGGACTGGGTGCGCGACGGGCGGTTCCGGCCCGAGTACGTGCCGGGCGGCACGGTCAGCGGCCGGTGGACGACCAACGGCGGCGGGGCCCTGCAGATCCCGAAGGTGATCCGGCGGGCGGTCGTCGCCGACGACGGCTGGCGGCTCGTCGTCGCGGACGCCGACCAGCTGGAGCCGCGCGTGCTGGCGGCGATCTCCCGCGATCCGGGACTCATGGAGGTGGCGGGGCATGACGGCGACCTGTACACACGGCTGTCGGACCGGGCCTTCGCGGGCAGCCGCGACCAGGCGAAGCTGGCGCTGCTGGGCGCGATCTACGGACAGACCAGCGGCGACGGCCTGAAGAACCTGGCGGCGCTGCGGCGCCGCTTCCCGCGCGCGGTGGCGTACGTGGACGACGCGGCGCGCGCGGGCGAGGAGGGCCGCTTCGTCCGCACGTGGCTGGGCCGGACCAGCCCGCGCGCGGTGGGCGCCGGGGACGCCGAGGAGGCAGGCATCCCGCAGGACGACGGGCACGCCCCGGTGGGCACCGGCGCGGACGCCCGCGCGCGGGGCCGGTTCACACGGAACTTCGTGGTGCAGGGCAGCGCCGCCGACTGGGCGCTGCTGATGCTGGCCGCGCTGCGCCGGGCCCTCGCCGGGATGCGGGCCGAGCTGGTCTTCTTCCAGCACGACGAGGTGGTGGTGCACTGCCCCGCGCACGAGGCGGAGGCGGTCGCCGGGGCGATCCGCGCGGCCGGCGACCTGGCCGGGCGGATCGCCTTCGGGGCGACACCGGTGCGGTTCCCGTTCACGGTGGCGGTGGTGGAGCGGTACTCCGACGCGAAGTGACCGCGCGCGGGGCCGCCCGTCCGCGCGCTACCGGCCGGGGCACCGACCCATGAGCGCCGGCCGCTTCTCACCGGGGGCCGGCGCCTTCAGTTGCTCGATGCCCCCGCCTCCCGTCCCGGCCGCCTCGCCGCTGCGCACGCGGACGGGCCCCGCTCCCGTGAGCACGGAAGCGGGGCCCGTCCGGACACTCACCGGCACCGGGCGGCGTCAGTCGACGGCGACGGAGCCGTTCTCGGAGAGGACGTTCTCCAGGATGTGCGACAGGGCGCTGTCGCCCTTGACCGCGGTGGAGTTCTCCGCGCACTGCTGGTTCTGCGTGTCGTTCAGGATGTCCTGGACGCCGACGTTGATCAGGCCCACGACGTTCTGGATGTCGGCCTGGACCGGCACGCCGAGGCAGGGCTTGTTCAGCGTGCCCTGGACGAGGCCGATCTGCGGGCTCATGTGGCCGCCGGTCATCGTGTTGCCGTAGGCCTGCTTGGAGAAGTTGCCGTTCGCGGTCTCCACGTTGTGGTCGCCCACGGCGGCGGCCATCGGGGCACCCGCGCCCAGGACGGCCGCGGCGATACCGGCGCCGGCCAGAACCTTCTTGATCATGGTTGATCCTTCTCGTCGAGAGACCCGGCGTCCGGGTCGTCGTGCCGCACCCCTGATGGGCGCTTGGTCGAAAGGTGGAGCTGTGGCCGCGGGGCCACGGGCGGCGCGGCCCGCGGGGTGGTCCACCCGCGCGGGCCGCGCGCGGCTGCGCGGCGTCAGTCGACGGCGGCGGAGCCGTTCTCGGAGAGGACGTTCTCCAGGATGTGCGACAGGGCGCTGTCGCCCTTGACCGCGGTGGAGTTCTCCGCGCACTGCTGGTTCTGCGTGTCGTTCAGGATGTCCTGGACGCCGATGTTGAGCAGGCCCACGACGTTCTGGACGTCGGCCTGGACCGGCAGCCCCAGGCACGGCTTGTTGAACGAGCCCTGGATGAGCCCGATCTGCGGGCTCATGTACCCGCCGGTGTAGGTGTTGCCGTAGGACTGCGTGGCGAAGTTGCCGTTCGCGGTCTCCACGCCGTGGTCGCCGACGGCGGCGGCCATCGGCGCGCCGGCGCCGAGGACGGCCGCCGCGACGCCGGCCGTAGCCAGAGCCTTCTTGATCATTTGGGTGATCCTTCTCGTCGAGAGACCCGGTGTCGGGTCGCCCTGCCCAACACCACGGCGCTGTTTAGGTTGCGCCAGGTCACCCGAAGGGCTCAACGGGCGAATAAAGGCTCTGGAAGGGAATGACGAAAGTACGCGGATGGCGTGCCGCGGGGCTCCGTGTTCACGGGTGCCTGTTTCGACCCCGACGGGGTACTCATATTTTATGAACGCACTCATCACGCACAGCGCGGAATTCGCCGCGACGAAGGACCACCTCGTGGGGATCGGTCCGCTGGTGGCGGGTGTCCTGCTGGTCGGATTCCTCATCGGCGCGTTCTGGCTGGGCCGACGGATCTGGACCAGGGAGCCGGCGCCGCCGACCCTGGAGGAGCAGCCCCACCGGCCGCCGGACTCCGGGCTGCCGGGCGAGGTGGAGGGCCGCCGCAGGCCCGCCGAGGTGCCGCAGAGCGAGCGGCGGCTGATGCCGTACGAGCTGAAGCACGAGAGCACCGAGCCGGACATGTCGCCCCAGTCGGACGACGACCGCAAGTGGAGGGGCTCGCCGAGCGGCGGCTTCGGCAGCGGCGGCCCCACCACCGGCGGCTGACCCGGCACCCGCCCCGCGGTCCCGCCCCGCCGGCGGGGCGGTCGCCCGCGCCACGGCCCGGCCCCCGTCGCGGGGCCGGGCCCGTGCGTGTCCGGCGGCCGTGCCGGCGCGTGCGGGTGGGGCACAGGGCGGCCGGACCCGCCACCGCGGCACGCGGCGCTGCCCCTGGGGCACGGTCAACCGGTGGCGCAGGCGCGTACCGCGCTCAGGGCCACTCGCTCCGGAGCGCGGCCGGCACCCGGGGGCCGGGCACACGGACCGTGCGCGGTGGCGGGCATGGGCGGGGGGAAGGGGGGCACCCGCAGGGGCATGGTGATGATGGACACGGGAGCCGTGCGCGTCTCCGCGCGGGACGCCGCCCGCGTCGCCGCCGTGGTCGTCGCGCCGACCCTCGCAGCGGGGGTCGTCGTACGGCGCCGGGGCGGCATGGCGCTGGCCGAGCGCTACGCGGTGGACCGGCGGGCCATCGGCCTCCTCGGCGAGTTGCGGCGGCGCTACGGACCCGGCCCGCTGCGCGCCGACGTGGCCGGGCGCCACTTCGCGCTGGTCCTCGACTCCGACGACGCCGTACGCGTGCTGGAGGAGACCCCCGACCCGTACTCGCCCGCCACGCGCGAGAAGCGGGCCGCGCTGGAGCAGTTCCAGCCGCACGGCGTGCTGATCTCGCGGGGCGCCGAGCGGACCGGGCGGCGGGCCTTGAACGAGTCCGTGCTGGAGGCGGGCAACCAGCTGCACAGCCTCGCGCCCCGGCTGGTGCGCGCCGTCCGCGAGGAGGCCGGGGCCCTGCTGCGGGAGGTCGCGGCGGACTCGGGCGAGCTGGGGTGGGACGACTTCGCCCCGGCCTGGGACCGCGTCGTGCGGCGGATCACCCTGGGCGACGGCGCGCGCGACGACACCGCGCTCACCGCCATGCTGGGCCGCCTCAGGGCGGCCGCGAACTGGTCGGTCGCCGCCCCGCGCCGCAGCGGCCTGCGGGACCGCTTCGAGGAGCGGCTGCGCGGCCATGTGGCCCGCGCCGAGCCGGGCAGCCTCGCCGCCGCGCTGGGCGCCGCGCATGCGCCGCCGGACCTCGATCCGGCGGGACAGGTGCCGCACTGGCTGTTCGCCTTCGACGCGGCCGGCATCGCCGCGCTGCGGACCCTGGCACTGCTGGCCACCCACACGCCGCAGGACGCCCAGGTGCGCAACGAGGTGGCCGTCACCGACCTGACCGAGCCGCACCTGATGCCCTACACGCGCGCGTGCGTCCTGGAGTCCGTACGGCTGTGGCCGACGACGCCCTTCCTGCTGCGGGAGGCCGTCCGGGACACCGTCTGGGGCGCCGGCACGCTGCCTGCGGGAACCGAGTTCCTGATCTACACGCCGCTGTTCCACCGGGCCGACGCGCTGCCGTACGCGGACCGGTTCGCCCCCGAGATCTGGCTCGACGGGACGGCGCAGGACACCCGGGGGCTGTTCCCGTTCAGCGCCGGCCCCGGCGCCTGTCCGGGCGAGGACCTCGTGCTCTTCGTGACGTCGACCCTGCTCGCCGCGCTCGTGGAACGGCATTCGTTCCTGCCGGACCGGCCGGGGCGGCTGCGCCCCGACCGGCCGCTGCCGCGCACGCTGGACCACTTCGGGCTGCGGTTCGCGGTGCTCCCGGACCGCTGACCAGGGCGGTCGCGCCGGTGTCCGGTGAGTTCCGGTGCCGGCCGGGCCGCTGTGACATGATGCGATGACTCCGACACGCCCAGTGAACGGAAGGTGGTCATGGCCTCAGACACCGGCAAGTGGGAGCGCGTACCCCTGGTGCCGCGCCCCGGCCACGGCAGGACCGCGGCACCGTCCGCCGCCCGCCACGGGGAAGGCGACGCGGCCCCGCTGTTCGCGGCCCTCGCCCGCGAGTGGCGCGCCAAGGGGCGGGTCGTGCCGGGGGCCCGCGACCACGAGTGGGAGTTCCTCATGGGCCGCCCCGCCTGGCCGCGGCACTGAGCGCGGGGGACCGGCCGGCCGCACCGCACGCCGAGGGGCGCCGCTCCGGGCCGCCCGGGCGCGTCGCCGGGCGCCGGGCCGCTGCGCGGGGCCGATGCGCGGGACCGGTCGGCGCCGCCGGCCCGGCCGCAGCGACTGACGGGGCGCCAGTTGTCTCTCTACTCCCATGGAAGAAAAGCCCGTTGGCGTTCGGGTGAATCCCCCGGCGCAGCTGTTTCCCAGGTGTCCTTTCGGTGTCCTATTCGTTGTGGTTGTTTGCGGCGGCAGCCGGGCCCGCCGGCCCGAGGTCACGAAATCCGTGGCAGGACTTCCGCCGCGGAAAGGGAGCCGATAAATGAAGTGCAAGAAGGCCCTCGTGGCCGTCGCCGGTGTGTTCCTGGCCGTGGGTGCGGCCGCTCCGGCGATGGCCGACGCCGGCGCCAACGGTGCGGCTGTGGGTTCTCCGGGCGTCCTGTCCGGCAACGTCGTCCAGGTGCCGGTCCACATCCCGGTGAACGTGTGCGGCAACAGCATCAACGTCATCGGTCTGCTGAACCCGGCGTTCGGCAACGTCTGCATCAACGACTGACGCAGCGGTACACCGGCCGGCGTGACGCCGGTCGCGGAGGCGCCTCCGCGACCGGCTTTCCCGTGTCCGGCCCTCGCCGCCCCGCGGGGCGGCGGCCCCGCGGGAGGAGGGCGGCGGGGCGTCAGCCCCTCGCGCGTGCCCCCGCGCCCGTGCCGCGGCCAGACCGGCCCGTCACGCCGGTCACGGCCGCGTCCGGGGCGGTGCGGGCGCGCGCCCCCGGCACCGTCGCCCCGCGCCGCGCCGCCCCCAGCCGCCGCTCCACGCCCCGTACGAGCCGCTCGGCGGTGTAGGCGGCGCCGTACACGAAGCGCATCGCCGGGCCGTACGAGGGGGCCGTCAGGAGCCCCGCCACGAACAGGCCGGGGTGGGACGACTCGAAGGAGCCGCTCACCTCCGGGGCGCCGCTCCCGCCGACCGTGCGCAGCGCGGCGCGCACCTCCTCGGGGAGCACGTCCACCCGGTCGAGGCGGGGCACGAAGCCGGTCGCCGCGATGACGTGGTCGGTGACCACCTCCGCCGTCGGGGCGCCGGTGCCCTCGCCGTCGGCGAGGAACAGCCGTACCCGCTCCCCGCGCCGCCCGGCGGGCGAGGCCGCCACGACGGCGCGGCCGAGCCGCACGTCGGCGACGGCCTCGAAGCGGCGCCGCAGCCACCATGCGCCGGCCGGGCCGAGGGCCGTGCCGAACAGCTGCTCGCGGGTGGCGTCGGGCAGGCGCCGGAACACCCCGGGCGTGCGCGCGTAGAGCAGGTTCCGCCAGCCGCAGCCCAGACCCGTGTGCGGGGCGCGCAGGGCCTCCAGGGCGCTCCGGCGCAGCGGCGGCGGGACGGTGTTCCACACCAGGCGTCGGGTACGGGCCACCACGCGCGCGCGGGCGCCGAACTCGGTGAGGAGCACCGCCGTCTCCAGCGCCGCCTGGCCGCCGCCCAGGACGGTCACGTCGCGGCCCGCGAAGGCGGTCAGGTCGGTGTGGCCGCTGCTGTGGCAGGCCAGGTGCGGCACGAGCGGGCGCAGCGCGGCCGGTACGTCGGCGAACGGCGCGACGCCCAGCGCCAGCGCCACCGTCCTGGCTCCGGTCTCCTCGCCGTCCTCGGTCGTGACGGTGAACCCGCCCTCGGGGCGGGGGCGGACGCGCACGACGGTGCGCGGGTCCACGGCGGGCACGGCGTTCCGGGCGAACCACTCGCCGTACGCGGTGAAGAACCCGACCGGCAGCGGCACCCCGTGCTCGGCCCGCATCCCGCGCGTGGCGGCGTACGCGGCGAGGCGGTACGCGCCGGCCGGATCCGACAGGTCGGAGGCCCACGGCTCGGACTTCAGCAGCATGCCGGCCGGCATGTCGCGCCAGGAGCGCATCAGCTGTCCGTGGACGCGCACGGACAGGCCGCGCGCCGCCGCGTGGGCGGCCACGGACAGGCCGTAGGGGCCGGCGCCCACGATCACCAGATCGTCGTCGTGCATCGGTGCACCGCTTTCGTCATCGTCGGGGGGAAGGGGCGGAGGGACTCGCCGGGGCGGAGGGACTCACGGGGGCAGAGGGGCTCGCGGGGACGGAGGGACTCACGGGGGCAGAGGGGCCGCTGGAGCCGGCGGGGTCTGCGGGGGCTGCCGGGGCGGACGGGTCTGCGGGGCTCGCAAGGGGCGGGCACCGTGGGGCGGAGGGGCCCGCCGTACGGGCCGGCGGCTGGACGGGGATGGGGGCGGCGGCATCCGCCCCGACCCGTCCCGCCCGCCCGGCCCGGCGCGGGACCGCCCAGGCGCGGCGGGCCAGATGGGCCGCCCAGGCGCCCGCCATGGCGAGCGCGGGCGCCGGGTCGTCCGCCGCGTACCAGGCCGTCTCCAGGCCGCCTGACGCCCCGTGAGGGCCCGTACGGCGCCGGGGCGAGGCCAGCACGGAGAGCGCGGCGTAGTTCTCGACGGCGAACCGGCGTCCGTACGACCGGACGAGGTCCGGGACCGGCCGGCCCGTCAGGTCGAGGTGCAGGGCGCGCACCACGTCGAGGCCCCAGGGGTCGGAGAACAGCCGGAACTGGGCGCCGGGCCGGGGGTTGAAGTCCAGCAGGTGGTACGTGCCGGTCTCCGGGTCGCGGCGGAAGTCCAGGTCGGCGACGCCCCGGTAGCCCAGCGCGGCGAGCAGGTCGCGGGCCAGGCGCTCGACGGCCGGGTTCGGCGCCCAGGCGCCCACGGCGGTCAGTCCCGCGCCGTCGGGCCAGGAGCGGACCTTCCGCCCGGTCGCGGCCACCCCGCACGCCCCGGCGCGGTCGCAGTACGCGTGGAAGAACCAGTCGCCGTCCCGGCTGGCCGGCAGGTACCGCTGGAGCAGCAGCGGGCTGCCGGCCTGCGCCACGCGCGCGTGGAGGTCCCGTACCTGGCGCGTGGAGCGGGCCAGGACGGTGCTGCGCAGCCCCGCGCCCGGCGGCAGCAGCCAGGGACGGCTCCACTTGGCGACCACGGGCAGCCCCAGGGAGGCGGCCATGGCGGCGGCCTCGTCGGCGTCGGCGGGCACCAGGGTGCGCGGGTGCGGGACGCCCAGGCGGCGGCAGGTCGCGGCGAGCCCGGCCTTGTCGGCGACGCGCGCGGCGAGCCCCGGCGGCTGGTCGGGCAGGAGGAAGCGGCCGGTGGGGCCGTCCGGTTCCCGGCGCAGCTCGTCCAGGGCGAGGGCGGTGGCGTCGTCCAGGGGCAGCAGGACGGCGGGCGCGCCGCCGAGGGCTCCGCAGACCCGGGCGAGCGCGTGGCGGACGCCGGCGAGGCCGTCGCCGGCCGGACGGGGGTGGCACTCCCGCACGTACCGCGACCGCGTCACCGGCTCGCCGGGAGCCCCCGCCACGACGTGGACGGGCACGCCGGCGCGGCCGAGGGACCGGGCGGCGCCGAGCGTGCCGTGGTGGAACGGGTTCCGGTCCAGGCGCAGCAGCACGGCGGCGACCCGGGTGTCGAAGAGCGGCACGGCATGTCCTCGTCTCGATGCCCCGATTGGGCGGTGAAGTGCACTGATGGGCTAGGCGCGGGCCGGAGCGGGTTCGCCGCCGGCATTCACGCAATACGTTCGGACCGGACGACCCTTTGACGGGCTCTCGAACGGATTTCTACGGCTTGGCGGCCGGCGGAGGAGTGGCGATGGACTTCCGGAGCGGAAAGACGAGAGCCTGGCTGGGCGTGTGCACGGCCGGTCTGCTCATCTCTGGTTCCGTGCTCACGGCCCAGGCGGCGCGGGCCCACGAATTCCGGTCCGCCCCCGATCCCGTGGCGACCGGGGAGACGGCGCTCGGCGCCTATCTGCACTACGGCACGGACGGCGTCCGGCGCATGGAGGAACTCACGCGGTGGCTGGGCGGCACCGAACTGCGGGTGGGCCACACCTACCTGCCGGGCGACCGGTGGTCGAACATCGCGGGGCAGGTCGGCTTCCTGGAGGACTGGGCGCGGTGGCGGCGGGAGAGGGCCGACCGGATGTTCGTGCTGAACGTGCCGATGCTGGAGCTCAACGAGAGCCGGCTGCCGGACTTCCTGGTCCGGCGGATGCTGCGGGCGGGCGCCGACGGGCGCTTCGACCAGCACTTCCGGGCGCTCGCCGAGCGGCTGGTGGGGCTGGGCGTGCCGGACACGGTCATCGTCCTCGGCTGGGAGATGAACGGCTCGACGTACAGCCACCGGTGCGGGCCGGACCCGCGGGCGTGGAAGGAGTACTGGAAACGCATCGTCACCACCATGCGTGAGGTGCCCGGCCAGGATTTCCGGTTCGACTTCGCGCCCAATCGGGGCCGGGACGCCATTCCGTGGACCGAGTGCTATCCGGGCGACGACGTCGTGGACATCGTGGGAATGGATTCCTACGACCAGCCGCCGGGCCGGACATTCGACGAGCAGGCGAACGAACCGTACGGACTGCGCGACCACGTGGAATTCGCCGCCGCCCGCGGAAAGCCTATCTCCTATCCCGAGTGGGGCCTGTTCCGAAACGGCGACAATCCCGAGTACATGCGGCGGATGCTCGCGTGGATGAAGGAGCACAAACCGCTGTACCACTCGATCAGCGACTACTGCCCGCACGGCGTGTGGCAGTGCGGGACGAACCCGAAGGCGTCGGAGGTGTTCCGTTCCGCGCTCTTTGGGCTGGTCCCGCCCTCCTCCGGCCCGGTGTCCGCGCTGGACCCGGCGCCCGCCTCCGGCCCGGCGCCGGACCCGGTCGGCCCCGACGCCCCGCCGGGCCCCGAGGCGCCGGCGGACCCCGGCGCGCCGCCGGGCCCCGGCGCGCCGACGGATCCCGGCGCCCCGGCCGGTCCGGCGCCCACCGCGGTGCCGCCGGGCACCGTGCCCGCCGAGCCGCCCGGCGCGTCCGCGCCCCGGGGCGACGCGCCGGCGGTCCCGGGCGGCGCGCCCGTCCCGGCGGCCCCGCCCGCCGAAGCGGCCGCGCCGCCGGCGGTGTAGCCGGTACCGCCCGAGGCGCCGCGGGCGGTACCGGCTCGCCGCCGTCGGCCGGCCGGGAGCTGTGCCGCCCCGGACCCGGGCCCCCTGCCGCCGGGACCCCCGGACCCCGGATCAGGTGATGGCCCGGCGCGGGGCTGTGCGTCCGCCGGGTGCCCTCCCGGAGCCGGCCCCGCGCTTGCCCGGGCCGTCCCCGGTGGACGCCTCGTAGCCGGCACCGCGCGCTCCGGTACCGGCCCGCAAGCGCCCTTCAGGGCCCGCCCAGCCGCGCAGCCGCCGCACCCACGCGCGGCCCCGCAGCCGGTCCGCCGCCCAGCACCGCCCGGCCGCGTGCGCGGCCCGCAGCCACAGCAGGGGGGCGGTACGGCGGCCGGCCAGCAGCAGACGCTGGTTGCGGGCGGCGGACGGACGCCAGTGCTGCTTGTACGGCTCGTCGCCGCGCAGCAGGCTGAGCGTCCCGCACCCCGCGTCCGCCGCCAGCCGTACGCCGTTGCGCAGCAGCAGCGCGGCGACGTCCACCTTCAGGGACCTCAGCAGCGGGTCGGCGCCGTACAGGTAGCCACCGGACAGCCGGGGCGACAGCAGCGTCAGGTCGGCGGCCACCACCTCACCGCCGATCAGGAACTCCGTCACGCGCGCGTGCCCGGTCTCCGCCATCGCCCGCACGGCCCGGCCCAGATGCGCGGCGAACCGCTCGGTGAGGTGCTCCGCCGTCACGCCACGCCCCGCCCACTGGCGGCGGTGCAGGTCGAGCAGGCGGCGCAGCGCTCGGGGCACCTCGTCGGCGGGGACGGGCCGCGCCTCGACGCCCTCCCGGTCGATCCTGCGCAGCTTCGCCCGCGCCCGCTGCGCCCGCGCGGACGGCAGCCGGCCCACCAGCTCCTCGACGGGCACGGGCGGCAGCTCCAGGCACAGGGAGTCCGCCAGGCGCGTACGGGGCCCCGTCCAGAACGCGAGCAGCCGTTCGGCCACGGCTCCGGGCCGGACCTCGCGCAGGTCGAGCACCGTGCTCCGGGCGAGCCGGGCGAGCGCGTCCGCCAGGACGGGCACCGCCTCGGGACGGTCGTCGTCGGCGAGCACGTCGCCGTAGTCGGTGAGGGCGCCGCCCAGGAACTCCACGGTGGGCACGCGCGCGCGGGTGCGCCACAGGGGGGCGGCGGCCACCAGGCGACCGTCGGCGGCGTCCCGGACGAGGACGAGCCGCAGCCGGCCGGGGGCCCCGTACGACAGCCACCAGGAGTGCAGCCAGGCGTGCGTCTGGAAGGGGGTGGCGGCGGAGCTGCGCCCGAACAGGTCGTCCCACTCGGCGGCGAGGGCGGCGAAGTGCCGCTCGTCCCGGCAGACGGAGGCGGTCAGGAGCCGCCCGGTCCGCCGCGGGCCGGCCGCCGGGGCGCGGGTGCCGAGCGCGCTCATACGGCCCCCGCCTGCGACGCGTCGCCGACAGCGGGCCCCGGCACGGCCGCCCCGCGCTCGCGGGTGCCGGGTGCCCCCTTCGCCGCCTTGCGGGAGCGGGAGGCCCCCTTGGCCGCCTTGCCGGTGCCTGCGGCCCCTTCCGCGGCTTCACCGGTGCCGGAGGACGGCTCCGGCGCCCCACCGGCGTCCGCCGCCTTCTCCGGCGCCGCCCTGCCGGTGCCGGGGGCCGGTTCCGTCCCCGCCCCGGCGCGCTCGGTCGGCTCCCCCGCCTCGTGGTCGCCCGCGACCGGTTCATCGGCCCTGTGGTCGCCCGCGACCGGCTCCCCCGCCCCGCCGCGTGCGACCGCCCCACCGTGCGCAACCGAACCACCAGGGCCGGCCGCCCCGCCAGGGCCGGCCGTCGTGGCAGGGCCGGCCGTCGTGCCGGGGACAGCCGATGCGCCGGGGACAGCCGTCGTGCCGCCCTCCGCGCCCTCCGGGCCCTCCGCGCCCTCGCCCGCCGCACCCTCCGCGCCCTCGCCCACCGCGTCCCGGCGCGGGCGGACCAGCAGCGCCAGGCCGCCCAGCAGCCCTCCCCCGGCGGCGCCCACCAGCGCCGCCAGCGGCGCCGACGGCGAGGCGGGGCTCGTCGGGGTCGTCGCGCGCGAGAACTGGACGACCTTCACATGGGTGCTGGCCTCCGCGTGGGTGCCCTTCTGCACCAGGGCCCGCGCCACCCCGTCGGCCATCGCGGCGGCGGTCGCGGGCTTCCCGGAGCGGGCCGTGATCGAGATCATCGGCGCGTCGGGGGAGGTGGCGGCCGCCACGCCCGCCCTGAGCACAGCCGGGGACACCCGCGCCCAGACGGCGGCGTCCCCGGCCAGGGCGACATCCGTGGCGACCCGCCCGTAGGCCTGGGCCAGGCCCATCGCCCCGGCCGGGTCGGAGCCCTCCTCGGGGACGACCACCACATAGCTGGTGGCCGCGTACTCGGCGGGGGCCAGCAGGCCGTATGCGCCGCCGGCGAGGGCGCCGGCCAGCGCCGCCACCGGGACGGTCCAGGCGCGGCCCGGGCGCGGCAGCCCGGCGCCTCGGCGGATGAGCCTCGCGGCAGGCCGCCGTTCGGGGAGGGTTCGGGGGGTCATCGGTCACTCGCTTCTCGGTAGAGGGTCCGGTAGAGGGTGGTGAGCTGCCGCGCGCTGCGCGCGACGTCGTAGCGGTGCACAGCCGGGGGCGCGGGCCGGTGCCGGGGGTGTTCCGCGTGGGCGGCGCGGGCCGCCCGTACCGCCGCGGCCACGTCGGCGACGGTGCCGCCGATCCGCCGGGCCCCGGGCGCCTCGTGCGGCGGCAGGTCGTCCAGCGCCGGGCAGGCCGCGTACCGGACGGGCAGCCCGGCGGCCAGGGCCTCCACGACGGCGAGCCCGAACGCCTCGTCGGCGGACGGCGATACGAAGAGGTCCATCGCGGACAGCAGCGCCGGCAGCTCCCGCGTCACGGCGCCCGCCCACACGACCCGCCCGTCCACGCCTTCGGCGGCGGCCAGCCGTTCCAGGCGCCGCCGTTCGGGGCCCTCGCCGACGAGGAGCAGCCGCACGTCGGCGGGGAGCTCGGCGAGGGCGCCCACCAGCGCGTCGAACCGCTTGCCGGGCACCAGCCGGCCGACGCCGCCCACCACGTACGCGCCGGCGGGGATGCCGAGCCGCCTCCGGGCGACCCGGCGGGCCTCCTGGTCGTGGGCGAGGCGCGCCGCGTCGACCCCGTTCGGGACGACGCTGATGCGGTGCGGGCGGACGCCCCAGTCCGCCAGACGCCGGGCGACCGTGTCGGAGACGGCGACGGTGGCGCTGCCGAGGCGCTCGGTCCCCAGGTACAGGGCGCGGGCGCCGGCGCTCAGCGGGCGGCCCTCGATCTGCGCGGCGCCCAGGGAGTGCTCGGTCGCGACGATGTGCCGGACCCCCGCGAGGCGGGCGGCGACCCTGCCGTACACGCAGGCCCGGTACAGGTGCGTGTGGACGATGTCGTACCGGCCGCGCCGGATGTGCCGGACGAGGCGGGGCAGGGCGGCCAGGTCGCGGTTGCCGCGCATGCCGAGGTGGGTGACGGGCACACCGTCGGCGCGCAGGGCGTCCGCGACGGGGCCGGGGTTGGTGAGGGTGACCACGGAGCTGCGGACCGGGAGGTGGCGCAGCAGGAGCCGCAGCTGCTGCTCGGCGCCGCCGATGCCCAGGCCGGTGATGACGTGCAGGACCCTCATGACGCCCGCGTCCCCGTGCGGGGACCCGCGTACGTGCCCGTGTCCGTCTCCGCGGCTGCGGCTGAGTCCGCGGCTGCGGCTGGGTCCGCGACTGCGGCAGGCAGGCCGGCGGGGGTGCGGCGGCGCAGGGCGTGCAGACGGCGCTTGGCGTGCAGCCGCAGCGCCGTGTCCCGCTGGCCGACGTGGACGCGCGGCAGGGCGTGTACGCCGCTCAGCCGTCCGGGGTCGATGGCGCAGGCGTACGCGTACCCGGCGTCCCGCGCCGCCGCCGCCACGCGCGCGTCGACGTGCCCGTACGGGTAGCAGAAGCCGGCCGGCGGCTCGCCGGTCAGGGCGTGCAGCAGGTCGCGGCTGCCGCGCAGCTCGTCCTGGAGGGTCGTGTCGTCGGCGGGCGGCAGGGAGACGTGGCGCAGACCGTGCGAGGCGACCTCCATGCCGGCCTCGGCGCAGCTGCGGAGCCCCTCCGCGGTGAGGAGCGGCTTGCGGGGGCCCAGCGGATCCCAGGCGTTGTCGCCGCCCAGCCGGCCGGGCAGGGCGAACACCGTGGCCGTGCAGCCGTGGCGGCGCAGCAGCGGGACGGCGTGCCGGAGGAAGTCGGCGTACCCGTCGTCGAAGGTGAGCCCGACCAGCCCGTGGGCCGCGCCACGCGCGTGGGCGGCGAGGAGGTCGCGCACGGCGACGCCGCGCAACCCCCGCGCGCGCAACCAGCGCAGCTGGGCGTCGAGCCGGCCGGGCGTGACGGTGACGCGGTACGGGTCATCCCTGTCGGTGTCGACGGAGTGGTACATCGCGATCCAGGGGGGCGGCGGGGTGCGTCGGAGCATGGCGGTGCTTTCGCGGGAGGGGGCGGCGCGCGGCGGTCAGCGCCACGCGCGTGAGGTGGGGGACGAGCGGCGCCCGCAGGACGTGGGCGGCGGTGACGAAGACGGCGAGGACGGCGGCGGCGGCGAGTGCGGTGCCGAGCAGCGGGTGGGCGGCCCACGGGGCGCACAGCCGTCCGGCGGCGGTCGCCAGGGCGGCGGCCGCCGCGAGCCGGGCGAGGCCGCCCGCGACGGCGGGGGCCGAGAGCGGGACCCGGCGCCGGCCCGTCCCGGCGAGCAGCAGGGCGGCGGTCAGGGTGATGCCCGCGGCGTTGGCGAGCGCGATGCCCGCGGTGCCCCAGCGGTCCGCCCACAGGGCGCCCAGCGCGGCGTTCACGGCCACGCCGAGGGCCATCGCGGCGGCGGGGAACCACAGCGGGCGGGACTCGGAGAAGTAGCAGCGGCCGAGCGCGCTGACCATGGCGTGGCCGAGGAGGCCGAGGGCGTAGACGCGCATGACGGACGCCGTGGCGGCGGTGTCGGCGGCGTCGAACGCGCCGCGCTGGAAGAGGAGCCCGACGATCTGCGGGGCGGCGGCGGCGACGGTCGCGGCGCCGACGAGGACGACGACACCCGCGAGCAGCAGGTCGCGTTCCGCGCGGCGCCGTGCGGCCTCCCGGTCGCCGGCGGCCAGCGCCCGCGCGATGACCGGGAAGCTGACGGTGCACAGCATGAGCGACAGCACCATCGGCAGCTGGGCCACCTTCTGCGCGTAGTTGAGGTGGGAGATCGCGCCCGCGGGCAGCGGCGCCGCGAGGAAGCGCTCGACGAGGACCTGCGACTGCCTGCCGACGGCGAAGAGGACGACCGGTGCGACGAGCGCCGTCACGAGCCCGGCCGACCCGGCCCCGCCGCCCCCCGAGCCCGCCGGGGGCGCGGGCGCGTCCCCGCCCTCCGCGGCCCGCCCCCCGGCGGCCGGTACCGCCACGTCCCCACCGGCCGCACCCCGCCCCGCGCGGAGACCCGCGGCCGGGCCCCGATCCCCCGCGCCCCCACCGGCTGTCGCCGGCTCCGTCGGCCCCCGATCGGCTGCGGTCCGTCGCGCCGCGGCCGGGCCTCCGCCGCGCCCTCCCGCGCCGCGCTCCGCCGCGGTGCCGGGCGAGCGCCGCCGCAGCCGCCGTACGAGGTCGGGCGCCTGGATCAGGACCATGAGCGCCCCGCCGGCCGCGACCCCGGCCGCCGCCGCCCGTACGCCCCCCGCGGGGCCGAACAGGACGACCGCCGTGATGATGCCGGTGTTGTACGCGACGTAGATCGCGGCGGGCGCCAGGTACCGCCCGTGCGCCCGCAGCGCGGCGCTGAAGTAGCCGGCCAGCGCGAAGGACAGGACGCACGTGGCGGTCAGCCGGGTGCAGTCGACGGCGAGCCGCTGCTCGGGGAGCCCCGGCGCGAGCAGCGGTACGAGCAGGGGCGCGGCGGCGGCGACGAGCGCGGCCACCGCGGCGGTGACCGCCGCCGTGCGGGGCAGCGTGGTCCTCACGAGGTCCCGCACCGGGTCGTGCCCGCCCGCGCCCGCGTCGGCCCGCGCCGCCAGGGCGCGGCTGAAGGCGGGGACGAGGACGAGCGCCATGGCGTCCTCGATGAGCAGCGTGGAGGCGAACTCGGGCACCGTCCAGGCGACGAGGAACGCGTCCGTGTCCGGGCCCGCCCCGAAGGTGTGGGCCAGCAACTGGTCGCGGAGCAGGCCCAGCAGGGCGCCGACCGCGGTGAACGCGCCCGTCAGCAGCGCGGCGCGCGCGAGGAACCGGTTGGACGGCGCCCACGCGCCGCCGGCCGGCCGCGGCCTCTCCACCGGTGCGGCGGCCCCCCGGCTCACGGGCGGCCTCCCGGCGGCACGGCTCCCGGCACGGTGCCAGGCCCGCCCCGAAACCCGCACCGGACCCCGGCACCACTCCGAAGCCCGGCCCCGCTCCGGACCCCGCACCCGCTCCTCCGGGCCCCGGCCCCGACCCCGGGCCCGCCCCCGGCAGCCCCGGCCCCCTCCCCGGACGCCGACCGGCTCCGGCCCCCGGCTGCGGTCCCGGCCTCGGCGTCGCGGGGTGCGAGCGCCCACCAGGCGGAGACGCCCAGCACGACGGCCGTCAGGACGGTGGACGGACCGCCGATGTCGGCGTACAGGAAGTCCACCAGCTGCCACCCCAGCAGTCCGAGCGCGACCAGCGCGCAGTCCGCCTCCCGGCCGGTGCGCAGGGCGGCCGGGAGGCGGCGGCAGCCGCACAGCAGCAGCGCCAGCCAGCCGCCCCCGAGCGCCAGCAGGCCCAGCAGTCCCTGCTCGCCCAGGACCAGCAGGTACATGTTGTGCGGCGACAGCAGCGGCTGCCGCCGGAACCCCATGCCCGCCCCGGCCGTGTCGCTCCCCGACGACAGGGCGAGCGACGCGTGGCTGTCGCGGTGGGCGGGGAAGCCCTTCAGGCCGACGCCGGTGAGGGGCCGGTCGCGCCACATCCCGGCGGCGGCCGCCCACATCGCGTACCGGTCGGTGACGGACCGGTCCGGCGCGGCGGCGACCCGGGTGATGCTGGCGACCCGCTCCTGCACCATGGCGGAGCCCACTCCGAGCCCGCCGACGAGGACGACGGCGAGGGCGCCCGCCGCCAGGGCCGCGCGGAGGGCGCGGCGCGGCCCCGTCGCCACCAGCTGCGCCGCGCAGGCCAGCAGGGTGGCGATCCACGCGCCCCGGCTGAAGGACAGCACGAGCGGGACGGCGAGGAGCGCCGCGCAGCCGAGGGCGGCGAACCGCGCCCGGCTGCGGGCGGGCGCGCCGAGCGCGAGACCGACGGCCGCGACGATCCCGTACGCGACGACGGTCGCCATGCCCATCACGTCGGTCGGGCCGAACGTGCCGACCGCGCGGACGTCCTCGCCCCGGTACGAGGCGCCCGTCCCGGTGGCGTACTGGACGACGCCGACGCCGCCCTGGACGAGCGCGAGGCCGATCAGCGCCCAGGCGACGGCGACGAGGTCGCGGCGGTCGCGCAGGGTCAGCACGACGGCGGCCGGGACCAGGACGAACACCTGGAGGTGGCGGACGAGTCCGGGCAGGGCCGCGGCCGGGTCGTGGGCGGTGACGGCGGCGGCGCACAGCCCGACGACCGGCAGGCCGACGACGACCGCCGCCAGCCGCGTGAGGGGCCGCACGCGCGCGCGGGCGACGCGTACGAGGCACCAGAGGACCAGCAGTCCTGACGCGGCGTCGGCCAGGGTGCCGCCCCCGGCGTCCGGCCCCCGGCCGGGCGGCACGAGGAGGAGTGCCACGACGGCGAGGAGCGGCAGGAGGTGGGCGTGGCGGCCCGCGGCGGCCCGGGCGGCGGGAAGGCGGAGCCCGTACGCGAAGGCCCCGCAGGACGCCCGGGGCACGGGCGGCGGGGGAGGCACGGGGGACCCGGGGGACCCGGCGCGCGCGCCACCCGCGGCGCCGCCGCCGCGCGAGGCGGGGCCCCGCGCGGCGGCGGGGGCACACACGGCCCGCGAGGCGGTGGGAACGGCCGCGGCCGAGGCGGCGGGAGCGGCCGCGGTCGAGGCGGGGGGAAGGGCGGAGGCGGCCATCAGCTGCCCGCGGGGCGGAACAGGGCGGCGGCGGTGCGCAGCAGGATCCGCACGTCCTGCCGGAGCGACCAGTGGTCGATGTAGTGGTTGTCGAAGCGGCAGCGGTCCTCGATGGAGGTGTCCCCGCGCAGTCCGTGCACCTGCGCGAGGCCCGTCAGCCCGGCGGGCATCCGGTGCCGTGCGGCGTAGTCGGGGTGGAGCCGGCTGAAGCGCTCGACGAAGTAGGGGCGCTCCGGACGGGGCCCGACGAGGCTCATGTCGCCGCGCAGCACGTTCCACAGCTGCGGCAGCTCGTCCAGGGAGGTGCGGCGCAGGAACGCGCCGACGGCGCCCAGCCGTTCGTCGTGGGCGACGCTCCAGCGCGTCGCGGCCTCCCGTTCGTCCGCGGGGCGCAGGGTGCGGAACTTCAGGAGGGTGAAGAGGCGCCCGCCCTCGCCGACGCGCTCCTGCCGGAACAGGACGCCCGGCCCGTCGGCCAGGCGCACGGCGGCGGCGCACAGCAGCAGCACGGGCGCGGCGGCCACCAGCAACAGCACGGCGCCGACGACGTCCAGGGCCCGCTTGGCCGCCCGTCCCCCACCGGCTTCGGGCGCCGGCTCCAGCAGGCGGAACGAGTACCCCCACAGGTGCCGCCCCATCGGCGCGGGACGGCCCTCCACGCGCGCGGGGCCGCCCACCAGCCAGGTGGCGCAGCCGTGCCGCCGCAGCAGGGCGACGTGGTCGGGCCGGGGCGCGCCGTCCGCGCCCGAGACGAACAGGGCGTCCCGCACGCCGTTCTGGATGACGGCCCGCCCCACGTCCTCCGGGGAGCTGAGCACCGGCAGCGCGGGCACCGCCGGCGCCTGTCCGGCGGGCGGCGGGATGTCCGGCTCGTCCGCGGGGGTGACCAGGCCGACCGGACGCACGCCGTACTCGGGGTGCTGGTGCAGCAGTGCGGCGAGCCGCTGCGCGGCGGGCGCGGCCCCCACGACGAGCGCCGCGCCGGGCTGGTCGCGCGCGGTGCGGCGGCGCCGCAGGTGGACGGCGCCCCGCAGGGCCAGCGCCGACGCGAGGTGCAGCGTGTACGCGGCGGCGAGCGCGCCGGGCGCCAGCGCCAGGTCCGGCGACCGGGCCGCCAGCAGCGCGGCGGCGGCGCACCACAGGAACGCCAGCCGCGCGGCGACCGCGGGGACCTCGTCCGCCAACGTGGCGTGGGCCGCGGCGCGTACGGAGCCGAGCGCGGAGGGGCGGTACAGGCCCGCGCGCGCGTGGAGGGCGACGACGGCCACGGTGAGCTGGAGCAGCAGTGCCGCGGACCGCTGTCCGGGGGTGAGGGCGGTCGCCGCGGGCAGGACGGCGGCGCAGTCGGCGGCGACGAGGGCGGCGGCGAACGGGCCCTCCGCCGCGGGCCGGAGGCGCCGCGGGGCGGAGCGGGCGAGGCGGCGCCGCGGGACGGGGGCGGGCGGCCGGATGGCGCGGGTGGCGCGAGTGGCCGCCGTGCTGGTGCTTTCCGTGGTCACTGGGCGATCGGCTCCCTGAGCGGGCGGTGGCGCGGGAGGGCGGCCACCTCGCGGTACACGTCGGCGAGGGCGGCGCCCGCGCGCTGTACGTCGAAGCGGGCGTGGACGTGCTGGTGCGCCTGGCGGGCGAGGGACTGCCGGAGGATCGGCCGCAGCAGGAGGCGGACCAGCGCCCCGGCCAGCGCCCCGGCGTCGCCGGGCGGTACGAGGCAGTGCGCGGCGTGTCCGGGCGGCAGGCTCTCGCGGGCGCCGTCCACGTCGGTGAGGAGCACCGGCCGGCCGGACGCCATGGCCTCCAGCGGGGCGAGTGCCATGCCCTCCCAGCGGGACGGCAGGACGGCGAGGTCGGCGGCCCGGTACCAGGGCAGCGGGTCGGCGACGCTCCCGGCGAAGACCACGGACGGGTGGGCGCCCGGCCGCAGCCCGGCCGCGTCCGGCCCGTCGCCGACGAGCACGAGCCGGGCGCCCGGCACGCGCGCGTGGACGGTGTTCCAGGCGCTCAGCAGCAGGTCCTGGCCCTTCTGGCGGCACAGCCGGCCGACGCACACGACGACGGGCGCGCCCGGTGGCGTGCCCGGCAGCAGCGCGGCGCGGGCGGCTGCGCGCGCGGGGGCGGCCGGGAAGGGGCCGAACCTGCCGGTGTCCACACCGTTGTGGACCACCGTCCAGGAGGCCCGCACCCCGGCCAGCTCGCCGCGGCGGCGCTCCGCCTCGCTGACGCAGACGACCCGGTCGGTCCAGCGGGCGGCCCACCGCTCCCAGCGGCGGGCCAGGGCGGCGGTCGCCCCCTCGACGGCCTCGAACGACCAGGCGTGCGGCTGGTACACGGTCGGGACGGCGCCGCGCAGGGCGAGGCGTGCGGCGAGTCCCGCCTTGGCGCTGTGCGCGTGGACGAGGTGGGGCCGTACGAGCGCGACGAGTTCGGTGACGGCACGGCTCTCGGCGAGGACGTCGGGGCCGGGTTCGCGGCGGGCGGGCCAGGGGAGCACCTCGGCGCCCCGCGCCCGTGCGGCGTCGGCGAGCGGGGTGCCGGGCGGGCAGGCCACCGCGACCCGCATGCCCCGCGCCACATGGGCGCCGACCACATCGGTGACCACCCGGGCCACGCCGCCGTCCCCCGGCTGGACGACGTGCAGTGCGGTGAGGGGAGGACGCACGCGTGCCCCTTTCTGACGAAGCGGTGCGGGGTGGCGGTGGCGCGGGCGGGGCGCCGCTCAGCGGCGTGCGTCGGCCTCGACGAACAGCGCGCCGAGCCACAGGTAGTCGCGGGCCGCGCCGATGCGTACGGCGGTGTCGCTCGCGCCGTGCACCAGGGCCGGGGAGAGGTCGACGAAGTCGGAGTCGTAGCCCAGGGTGTTGTGGTGGGCCGGTTCGCGGCGGATACGGGCCGCGCCGCCGTCCGCGACGGTGGAGTCGAAGACGTCGCCGCCCTTCGCCGTGCCGGCCAGCGCGACCGCGCGGCCGGGGTGCGCCTCGAAGGCGAGGGTGTCCCCGTCGATGCCCCGGTCCCCGTCGTACGTGACGAGGCCGAGCCGTCCCGCGCCCCCGACCGGCACCCGCATCGTGCCGAGCGGCCAGCGGACCGAGCGGCGTCCCTCGGCGAGCGTCTCGAAGCCGTCCCACACGGAGAGGTGGCGCAGCGGCGACCCAGGTCGCGCGTACGCCGCGACGAGCGTCCACCCGCCCCAGGCGCCGACGGCGGTCCGCCCCATGGCGACGTTGACCTGTGCGACGGTGTAGAGGCCCGGTCCGCTGCCCGCGACGAGCCGGGTGACGTCGGCGGTGGCCTGGAAGGCGTCGGCGCCGTTCGCGGTGCGGTGGCCGATGACGGAGTCGGCGAGCACCTCCTTGTAGGCGCCGCCCGGTTCGGCGATGAGGACGCGGCCGTTGTCCTTGGGCGGCTTCTGCTCGCCGACGCGGAGGTTGCCGCCCCAGTAGAGCCGGGCGTAGGTGACCTTGGCGCCCTTGGGGAGGACCAGCTCGGCACGGCTGGAGTTGAACGTGTTCGGGTCGTCGTCGACGTCCGTGTAGAACATGTCGTACTGGTGGTTGGCCGCGGCCGGCTTCCCGCTCCGGGCGGAGGAGCAGCGCGGGGCGGCGGCGCTGTCGCGCGGCGAGGAGGCCGCACGGCAGGTGACCGCCGAGTTGGCGGCACGGGCCAGCCCGCCCTGCTGGACGACGTGGTAGCGCTCGGTGAACGCGATGCGCGGCCGTTCCTGCGCGCGGGGCGCGGCGGAGGCGGGGAGCACGGCCGACAGGGCGGCGAAGGAGAGGGCGCAGACCAGCCCGCGCCGCACGGCTGGAACCACTGGAATCCGCATAGGGGTTCTCCGCTGTGAGGAGTAAGGAAACGGCTCCCACCAAACCGGGGTAAACCGGCACAACAGCACGCACGTTATAACCAGATAAGTCAAATGCGAAGCATGACGGACATCCGTCGCGCATGGCAGTGGCACGTGGCGCGGCACACGGAGGCGGCCGGCGCCGGTGGCACGTGCCGGTGGGTCGCGGGCGAGGCGGTCCCACCAGCGCTCGCCACGAGGGCAGTTGGCGTCACGACGCCAGACGGTTCACCCGTTCGGTGGCGCAACCCGCGCACGGCTCACGCGTTCTTGATGCAGTCGGCCTCGTCGGCCGCCATGCCCCACCTGACACCTAGGAGTGCTCCACCATGTCCCGAATCGCGAAGGCTGCCGTACTGACCTCCGCCGTCGCCGCTTCCGTGGCCGGCGCCGCCGGCGTCGCGAACGCCGACGCCGGTGCGCACGGCGCGGCCGTGGGCTCCCCGGGCGTCCTCTCCGGCAACGTCCTCCAGGTCCCGGTCCACATCCCGGTCAACCTGTGCGGCAACACCATCGACATCATCGGCCTGCTGAACCCGGCCTTCGGCAACGTCTGCATCAACGACTGACGCGCCACCCGGTTCCCCCACACGACGGCGCCGTCCCGGCCTCCAGCCGGGGCGGCGCCGTCGTGTGCCCGCACACCGGGCGCCGCCGCGTGCCCGCACACGCCCGAGGAAGCCGCCCGCCCCCGGACCCGAGGCACGGACCATCAGGCTTACAGCCACCGCATCAGCACATCAACGGACCGACGAGCCAACGGATCAACGGATCAACGGATCACTCGATCGACTGACCGGCGGATGCAACGACAGTCCGCTGACCGGACCATGGCGCCCCGTCCGTGTGCGTCGGTGGGATTTCGGCCGGGACGGGGTTTCCGGGGCGGGCCCGGCTCGTTACAGAGGGCAGACGCACGTCCCGGCGACCGGCGACCGCCCGCCCACGCGTGCGTCGCTCCGCACACCGCCCTTTCCAGGAAGGACTCCCCCGATGAAGCCCACGAAGGTTGCCGCGGTCCTCGCCGGCTCTGTGATGGCGATGGGCGTGGCGGCACCGGCCTTCGCCGCCAACCCCCTCACCCCCTCCAGCCTGAACGGAGCGGTCGACACCCTGGGCCAGCGGGGTCTGCCCGAGGCGGTCCCCGCCGACCGCGTCGGCGAGCTCACCGACAACAAGCTGGTCGGCAAGGTCGCGGGCACCGGCCTCGGTGCCACCCAGAAGGCCGCGCCGCTGCTGGGCGGCCTGCCGCTCGGCGGCTGACCCGCGCGCGTGGAGCGGGGCGGGACCGGTGGTGCCGGTCCCGCCCCGCAGCTGTACGGCAGCCCCGTACCCCCACCCCGCAGCCGTACCCCGCCCCGCAGTCGCACCCCGCCGCCATGCGGGGTGAAGGCGGAGTGCAGAAGGCCCTCCGACCGGCACCCGCGCACCGGCCGCTCGTTACACCCGTCGGCTTGTCGCATGGTCACCGCCCGTGGCGCCCCGTCAGGCGCCGGCACCGCCCGTGGCGCCCCGTCAGGCGCCGGCACCTCCAGTGCCGTCGCCCCGGGTGCCGCGGGCTCCGCCCTGCCCGTTCCGCCCCTCTCCGCGGCCCGACGCCGCCCGCCTCCGGTCCCCGCACCCGCGCGCGTGCGAGGCGTGGGGCGCGTTGGGCCCTTGGTGTGAGTGGGGTGTTTGTGCCGTTACCGACCGTGAGATACAGCGTTGTAGCCGAGTGACGACCGCTGGTCCGCGGTCACGCTTCCACGTACAAGGAGAACCTCTATGTCTCGCATCGCGAAGGCCGCCGTCGTCATCGTCGGCACGGGCGCCGCGGCCCTGAGCGGAGCCGGCATGGCCGTCGCCGACGCGGGGGCCGGCGCGGTCGCCGCCAACTCCCCCGGTGTCCTCTCCGGCAACATCCTGCAGATCCCGGTCAACGTCCCGGTCAACCTGTGCGGCAACACGATCGACGTCGTCGGCGTGCTGAACCCGGCCTTCGGCAACACCTGCGCGAACGTCGGCAAGGACCACAAGGAGCACAAGGACGGCAAGGGCCACGAGGACGGCAAGGGCCACCACGGCGAGCACGGCTACGGCAGCTGAGCCCCGTCCGGCACCCGCGGCGGCCCCCCGGTTCCTCGACCGGGGGGCCGCCGTCCTGTCCGGCACCCGGCAGTCGCCGGACAGGACGGCGGCCCGGCCGGCATACCCGTCAGGCGTACCGGTACACGCGGCTGTGGTCGGCCAGCTGCCCCGGTGTGACGGTCCACGGCGGCATCGGCTCGTCCCGCGAGACGACCCGCCCGAACTGCGGGGTGCCGGGCAGCGGCGGCGTCGCCGGAAGGTAGCGCGCGTCCGGGTTGCGGCTCTGCCAGCGGGACCAGACGGCGTCGACGAAGGCGTGGTGCAGCCAGAACACCGGATCGTTGACCGACGCGGCGCCCAGCATCAGTCCGCCCACCCAGCGGTGCACCTTGTTGTGGTTGCGCAGCCGTGCGCTGCCCGTACCGGCCGTCCAGCCCTCCAGGCGGTTGCGGAACCCGCCGCGGCCGGTGGAGTCCCAGGGCGCCACGTCGTACGTCCGCTCCTGCGTCGCCCACGCCAGCTCGGAGCGGGTCGGCAGCTGCACGGGGTCCCTGGGGTGGCCGAAGTCCCGGGTGAGGAAGCGGTTCTCGGTGACGCCCACGGTGATCGGCCAGTCGCCCGTGCGGTACGCGAAGGGGCCGGTCGTCACCTGGTGGTCGCCGCGCCGCCCGTTGCCGCCCATGAAGTCCTCGCCCCACAGGGGCCCGACCGGGCCGCGGTCCCGCGTCCAGTCCCAGTACGGCACGGTCACCGTGCGGTCGACCTGCCGCAGGTCCCGCTCGAAGTCCAGCAGGTACTGCCGGTGCCAGGGCAGGAACGACGGCGCCATGTGGGCGGTCCGCAGCCCGGTCTCGCCGTCGGCGTTGTAGTACCTGACGTGGGTGCGGACGTACTCGTCGTACCGGCCGCTCCGCTTCAGCTCCAGCACGGCGGCGACGAACCGCCGCCGCTCCGCCTTCGTCAGGTCCCGCTGGTCCTTACGCGTGTACGCCACGTCGGCCCCCCTCCAGCTGTACGGCGGCCCCGTGGGCGCTCCGCACGGCCGATCCGTGCGCGAGGCCGTGCGCGGCCAGCACCGCACCGCCCAGCTCGTCCACGGCGGCCCGGGTCGCGGCGAGCGCCGTCGGATACGCCTCGTAGTGGTTGACCAGGCTCAGATAGCCGCCGTCGGCGCAGCGCATCAGGTGCAGCGGCCGCCCGTCCACCAGCACCTCGAAGCCACCGGTCGACGCGGCGACGGGCCGCCCTTCGATGCGGCGGCCCCGGTACGTCTCCGCGAACGCGCCCACCACGCGCGCGGGGCCGCCGTCCGCGCCCGGTCCGGCGGCGGTTCCGTGCGGGTCCCCGGCCGACGCGTGCGGCCCGCTCCCGGACGTGTGGGGGACCGGGCCCGGATCGGCTCCCCCTCCCGCGCGGGCACCGCCCGGCGCAACGCCGGGGGCGTCGTGCGGGGTGGCGGCCACGCGCGCGAGGGCCCCGCCGGTGAGGGCGGCCACGGCGGCCGTGAACAGGGCCCGCAGGGCGGTACGGCGGGGCAGGTGCCCGCGCGTGCGGGCGGCGGGCGGCGGCTTCGGTCTGCTGGCGGTCATGACGCGGACTCCCGTACGGGTCGTGCGGGCGGTGGACTTCCCTCCCCGTCGGCCCAACGACCCGGTCACCGAACCGTTCCGCCGCGGGAGCCCGGACTCGTGAGCGTCAAGGAGAAACGATCCGAACGGGTAACACCCGAACGGGTGGAAAACCACCGGGTCGCTCGCTTTGACACCCTAGGATCCGAGCCCATGACCTCTTCCACCGCCGTGTTCCCGGACAGCCGGCGTTCCCCGCTGGGCACGCTCACCGTCATCCCGTGGTGCAGCGAACCGACCGCCGACGACCCGGGCGACCCGCTGCTGATGGTGTACTCCCTCGGCGACGGCGCGGGCGGCCCGGAGGCCGGTCAGGCGGCGATGCGCGCCCAGCTGGAGCAGCTGGGCCTGTCGGTCGGCAAGCACCTCGTGGACCTCGGCAGCGACAGGCGGTTCTCCGCCTCACTGCTGGTGGAGGCCGAGCGGGCCGTCCTGACACTGCCGTTCATGCGCGCCCAGTGCCCGGTGCCGCCGGAGTGGCAGTACGCCGCGTACGCGAAGGGTCAGGCCTACCTGATCCTCGCGGTCCGCCCGTGGCCGCAGGCCGTTCCGGGGCGGGCGGTGCCGCCGGAGGAGCTGCGCGCCTTCGTCTCCGGCGAGGGGTTCCTGGAGGGCAGCGCGCACTGCCTGCTCCCCGTCCTGCGCGTGCGCACCTGACCGGAGAGGACCGGCGGATCGATGACGACGACCCGCGGCGCCCACACCCGGCCCGCTCCCGCACACGCCCGTCCCGCAGCGCCCGCCCATGCCCGCCCCGCCACGGCACCGCCGCCGGCGGGTGACGGGGACGCGGCGGGCACGGCGGGTGCGAGCCGCGCTTTCGCCTGGCTGCTGGTGGTGACCGGGGCGGCTGGGGTGCTCGCCTCCTGGGTCATCACCCTGGACAAGTTCCGGCTGCTGGAGGACCCGGACTTCCAGCCGGGCTGCAGTCTGAACCCGGTCGTGTCGTGCGGCAGCGTCATGCGGAGCGAGCAGGCGGGCGTGTTCGGCTTCCCGAACCCGATGCTCGGGCTCGTCACGTACGGCATGGTCGTGGCGATCGGCGCCGGTCTGCTGGCGGGTGCCCGGCACCGCCGCTGGTTCTGGCTCGGCCTGAACGCGGGCACGCTGTTCGGCGTGGCCTTCTGCACCTGGCTGATGGTCCAGTCCCTGTACCGGATCAACGCCCTGTGCCTGTGGTGCTGCCTCGCCTGGGCGGCGACGATCGTCATGTTCTGGCGGGTCACCGCCGAGAACGCGCGGCACGGCCGGCTGCCCGCCCCGGAGGGCGCGCGGCGGTTCCTGGGCGAGCTCCCGTGGGTCGCGCCCGTCCTGCACCTCGGGATCACCGGCATGCTCGTCCTGACCCGCTGGTGGGACTTCTGGACCGGCTGACCCACCCGTGCACGCGGCCTTCCGAGGGCGCCTCCCGCGGCCCCCTGTGGTTGTCCACAGGGGGCCGCGACGCTTACCCGCGGTTGTCCACAGGGCTCCCGCGATCACGCCCCATCGGCCACCATCCAGAGGACGGGACACCAGGACACCAAGGCTTCCGGACATCGGGACATCCGGACATCGGGACATCGGGCCCAGGGCGTCGGAGGGGCGGTGATCAGCGTGCCGCGGCACGGGGCGTGGAGGTGTCCGCGGCGAGGGTGACGGCGAGCGCGCCCAGGACGGCGCCCATGGCGTACCGCTGGGTCCGCAGCCAGGCGGGGTGGCGGGCGAGGAAGACGGCGATCGCGCCCGCGGCGACGACGATCGCGAGGTTGACGGCGACGCTCACCGCGACCTGCACGGCGCCGAGAAGGAGCCCCTGGGCGAGTACGTGCCCGTCCTCGACGTCGACGAACTGGGGGATGAGGGACAGGTACATGATGGCGATCTTGGGGTTGAGCAGGCTGGTCATCAGCCCCATCGTGAAGAGCCTGCGGCGCGAGTCCGGCGGCACGTCCTGCGGGGTGAAGACGGACACGCCGCCGGGGCGCAGGGCACACCAGGCGAGCCAGCCGAGGTACGCGGCCCCGGCGAGCTTCACGAGGAGGTAGAGCTCGGGGACGGCCACGAAGAGCACGGACAGGCCGAGGTTGGTGGCCACCAGGTAGACGAGGAATCCGACGGCGACACCGCCGAGCGAGACGACTCCGGCCCGGCGCCCCTGGGTGAGGGAGCGGGAGACGAGGTAGATCATGTTCGGCCCCGGGGTGAGCACCATGCCGAGCGCCACGACGAAGACCCCCAGCAGTGCGCTGCCGTCCACCACGATGCCTGCCCCCCTCGACGTGCACGCCTTCGGACGGGACGAGCATAGGGACCGACCACCACTCAGAGCAATGCAAACATTGCACTCGGTGCAATGTGGAGCGCGGAAGGGGAGTGTCCGGAGTGCAGGACCAGTACCGGAAGGTGGCCGACGCGGTCGCGGTGGACATCACAACGGGACGGCTCAGACCGGGCGACCGGCTGCCTCCGCTGCGGCGGTTCGCCCGCGACAGGGGCATCGCCGCGTCCACGGCGGCCCGCGTCTACCAGGAGCTGGCGCGGCGCGGGCTGACGGTCGGCGAGGTCGGGCGCGGTACGTTCGTCCGCGCGGCGACGACGCCCCCGGCCGGCCCCGCGCTGAGCGATCCGCCACCGCTGCGGATCAATCTGGAGCTGAACCACCCGGCGGTGCCCGGCCAGGCGGCCCTCCTCGCCGAGGCGCTCACCGGACTGCTGCGCACCGACGTGCTGGACGGCGCGCTGCGCCCGGTCGGCGCGACCGGCACCGCGGACGCCCGCGCGTCGGCCGCCCGGCTGCTGGCCCGCGCGGACTGGCGGCCCCGGCCCGACCAGGTGCTGTTCACGGGCAACGGCCGCCAGGCCATCTCGGCCGCCGTGGCCGCGCTGGTCCCGCCGGGCGGGCGGCTCGGCGCCGAGGAGCTGACGTACCCGGTGCTGACGTCACTCGCGGCCCGCCTCGGCGTCACCGTCGTCCCGCTGGCCATGGACGAGGAGGGCATACGGCCCGACGCCCTCGCCGCCGCCCACCGCTCGGCCCCGCTGCACGCCGTCTACCTGCAGCCGGTGCTGCACAACCCGCTGTCCCTCACCGTGCCGCCCGCCCGCCGAGCCGCCCTGGCCGGCACGCTGCGGGAGCTGGACGTGCCGGTCGTCGAGGACGCCGTCTGGGCGTTCCTCCACGACGACGTGCCGCCGCTCGCCGCGCTCCTGCCGGAGCGGACGGTCGTGGTGGACAGCCTCTCCAAGCGCCTCGCGCCCGGCCTGACCGCGGGCTTCGCCGTCGTACCGGACCGGCTGGCGCGGCCGGTGGAGGCGGCGATCCGCTCCGGCGGCTGGGTCCCGTCGGGCTTCGCCCTGGAGGCGGCGGCGCGCTGGGAGGCGTCGGGCGCGGCGGACGCGCTGGTGCGGGCGAAGCGCGCGGAGGTCGAGGCCCGGCACTCGCTGGCCCGCAGCCACCTGTCCGGGTTCGCCACGCGCACCGCCGCGCGTTCGTGCTTCTGCTGGTGGGACCTGCCCCCGGCCTGGCGGGCCGACCTGTTCGTGGCGGCGGCGGCCCGCCAGGGCATCGCCGTCACGCCCGCGTCGGCCTTCACCGCGGACCCCCACCGGGCGCCGAACGCCGTCCGGCTGGGCCTCGCCTCACCCGAGCGCGACGACCTCGCCCGCGCGCTGCGGGCCCTGGCGGACCTGGCGGCAGCTCCTCCGGACGGCGGCATACCGGCCTGACGCGGTCCCGGCCTCAGTCGGTGGGGACCCGCTCCGCCCCGATCCGCCGCATCCGCGCCACACCCCACTCGCCCAGTGCCTCCAGGGCCTTGTCGAGGGAGACGCCGTGCTCCGTCAGGGAGTACTCGACCTTCGGCGGCACCTGGCGGTACACCTCGCGGTGGACCAGCTCGTCCTCCTCCATCTCGCGCAGGTGCTGGACCAGCATCTTCTCGCTGACGCCGGGCAGCGCGCGCCGCAACTCGGCGAAGCGGCGCGGGCCGTGCTGCCGCAGCTCCCAGAGGATCAGCGACTTCCACTTGCCCGTGACGACGTCCATCGCCGCGTCGATGCCGCAGAAGTAGGGCCCCCGTCGCGCTGATCCGGCCATGCGCCCCTCCAGGTGTGCGAACGCCAGGGGCACTTACCTTCAGGTGAGTACCCCACTCTTTAGTCGGTACTGGTCAAGCCTATCGGCGAGGGCGAGGATCGAAAGGAAGGGCGAACCGACGAAGGGGTACCGGAGATGACGGAGAACGGCAGCATTCAGGCGAGCGTTCTGGGACTGGGCGCGATGGGCGGCGCCCTGGCGGAAGCCCTCGTGCGGGCGGGACACGGGACGACGGTCTGGAACCGCACACCGGGCTGGGCCGACGCGCTCGCGGCACACGGCGCGACGGAGGCCGCGAGCGCGCGGGACGCCGTCCGGGCCGGCCGTCTGGTGATCGTGTGCCTGCTGGACCACGCCTCCGTCCGCGAGGTGCTCGACCCGCTCGCCCTCGACCTGGCCGGGCGGGCCCTGGTCAACGTCACCACGACGACCCCCGAGCAGTCGCGGGAGCTGGCGGAATGGGCCGCGGCGGCCGGGGCCACCTACCTGGACGGCGGCATCTTGGCCGTACCGCACATGATCGGAAAGCCCGGCTCGTCGATCCTGTACAGCGGCTCCGGCGAGGTGTTCCGGGAGTACCGGACCGTGCTCGACCTGTGGGGCACGGGCACGTACTTCGGCGAGGACGCCGGGTTGGCGTCCCTGTACGACCTGGCCCTGCTCGCGAGCATGTACGTCATGTTCGCCGGGTTCCTGCACGGCGCCGCGATGGTGGCTCCGTCGGGGATGACAGCACGCGCTTTCGCCGGGATGGCGGCGCCGTGGCTGAGCGCCATGACCAGCGGTCTTGAGGGGTTCGCGGCGGTCGTCGACGGCGGGGACTACACCGTCGCGGGGCAGCAGAGCCTGGAGTTCTCGGACCTCGGCGACATCCTGGCGGCCAGCGCCGAGCAGGGTGTCGGCACCGAGGTGGTCGACGCGGTGCAGCAGCTGATCCGGCGCCAGATCGACGCGGGTCACGGGAAGGAGGGCTTCGCGCGGATCATCGAGAGCCTCCGCTGAGTCCGCCGCCCCATCCGGTGCCGCCGCCGGGCCTCCACCGGGCCGCCGCCGGGCCTCCACCGGGCCGCCGCGGGGCCGCCGCGGGGCCGCCGCGGGGCCGCCGCGGGGCCGCCGCGGGGTAACGTCCGCCGGATGACTCTCGCTCACGACGTATCAGGCACCGGCCCGGCCGTGGTGCTCCTCCACTCCACGGTGTGCGACCGCCGTATGTGGGACCCGCAGTGGCCGGTCCTGGCCGACGCCGGGTACCGCGTGGTGCGGTGCGACTTCCGGGGGCACGGCGACTCCCCGGCGGCGGACCGCCCGTACACCGACGCGGCCGACGTCGCGGACCTCCTGGACCATCTCGGCATCGAACGGGCCGCGCTGATCGGCTCCTCGTACGGCGGGCGGGTCGCCCTCGAGACGGCGGCGGCCCGCCCGGAGGCGGTCACCGCCCTGGCCCTGTTCTGCACCGCCCTGCCGGGCCACGAGCCGGGTCCGGAGTTGCGCGCCTTCGACGAGCGGGAGGACGCCCTCTTCGAGGCGGACGACCTGGACGGCGCCGTGGAGCTGAACGTGGCGACCTGGCTGGGCCCCGAGGCGGACGACGCGACGCGCGACCTGGTCCGCCGGATGCAGCGCCGGGCGTTCGAGCTCCAGTGGACGGCGGAGGACTTCGGCGCACCCCGTCCGCCGGCCGACCCCGCCCGCGTCACGGCCCCGTGCCTGGTGGTCTCGGGCGCCCACGACCTGCGCGACTTCCGCGACATCGCCGTGTCCCTCGCCGCCCGCCTCCCGGCTGCCGACCACGTGGAACTCCCCTGGGCGGGCCACCTCCCCACCGTGGAACGCCCCGCGGAGACCACCGCCCTCCTGACCGCCTTCCTCCAGCGGACGCTCCCCCGGAACTGAGCCCGCGGCGCCCCACTCCCCCGGCACCCGCCCGGCGTGATCCGGCACGGACACCGCAGAGACGGAAAACCCCAGATCGGACGAACCGATCTGGGGCTTTCCCACTGAGCCGCCATCGGGATTCGAACCCGGGACCCACGCACGACGGGACCGCGACCGACCATGCCGGGGGCTGCCGGCGCCGAGCCCGGCGAGCGGGACGATGCCGCCCCGGTCGGGCTTGGTGAACGAGTACGGGCTGCCGCTGCCCCCTGCTACACCGTCCCGCTCATTCCGCCCCCGCCCGTTCGCCCTCAATCCGCGCGGCAGGACATGTCCTTGCCGGGCATCTCGCCCTCTACGAGGTAGCGCGTGGTGGTGTTCAACGCGCAGGAGTTCTTGCCCAGGACGTAGACGCCGTGCCCGCTGTCGTCGACGCTGATCAGCCGGGCACGGTCGCCGAACTTCTCGCGCAGCATCTTCCCGCCCAGACGCGGGGTCGGCGCGTCCCGCCGGTTCTGCAGCAGCAGCACGTTGCGCGGGCCTTCGGCGTCGACCGCCACGGGCGGTTCGGCGGGGGCGTACGGCCAGAAGGCGCAGGGGGTGATGTTGGCGGTGGCGGCCCCGTACAGCGGGTAGCGTTCGCGGTCCTCGGCGACGCCCTGCCGGTAGGTGTTGACGTCCTCGGGCCACTCGACGTCGTTGCAGGTGACGGCGAGGAACACGGTCAGGGCGTTGTCGGTCGGCAACAGCCCGCCGTCCGCCGTTTCCGCGGGGGCGACCGTCAGACCGCGGGCCGCCGTCGCGTCGCCTTCGAGCAGCGTCTGCCAGGTCTGCGCCAGCTTGGGGTACAGCGTCTGCTTGAAGAGGTGGCCGAATGTCAGGAGCCGGAAGATGTTGCCGTCGATCCCTGCGACCGGAGCCTTGTCGAGCCTGCCGGCGATGGCGAGGTAGGACGCCCGTACCTGCCCAGGCGTGCGGCCCAAACCGTAGCTGTCGTGCCGGCGGGCGGCCCACTTCGCGAAGTCCGGCAGGGTCTGCTCCATGCCGAGTGCGTAGCGGCGCATGCCGTCGCGGTCGAGGTGGGTGTCTCCGATGTTGCTGTCGAGCACGATCCGGTCGGAACGCTCGGGAAACATCGACGCGTAGGCGGATCCGAGTGCCGTGCCGTAGGAATAGCCCAGGTAGCTGGTCTTCTCCTCGCCGAGCGCGGCCCGGATCCGGTCCAGGTCGCGGGCGGTGTTCGCGGTGGTGATGTGGCGCAGCCGGCCGTCGTCGTCGTTGTCCGCGCACTGCTTGGCTGCCTGCTCAGCGACTTTCGCCTGTGCGGTGACTGCGGCGTCGTCGACCGCATAGGGCGGGATGTTGGCGTAGTAGGGGCTGTCTGTGGTGAAGCCGCAGCTGACCGGCGTGGAATGACCGATCCCGCGGGTGTCCATGCCGATCAGGTCGTAGCGGTCGGTGACGCTGCTGGGCAGGCCCTGGGCCACCAGCAGCGCCGACAGCGCCAGCCCGGACCCGCCGGGACCGCCCGGGTTGAGCATGAGGATGCCGCGCCGCTTGTCCGGGTCGGTGGCGGCGAGCCGGGAGATGGTGAGGTCGATCTGCTCGCCCTCCGGTCGGGCGTAGTCCAGCGGCACGGGCACATGGGCGCAGTGCAGTACGGTCGGAGCGGCTTCTGCCACCACGTGGTCGGGGCACTGGCCCCACTTCACCTGAGGCGTACTCGTCTCCTCGGCGGTGGCGGGCACCGTGGTCAGTGACGCGCCCAGGCCGATGACCGCCAAGAGGGCCAGGCTTCGGCCGACACTGCTTCGTCGTTTCATGTCCAGTCTCCGCATAACGGTGCGTGGGGCGTGGTCGCGACCATCCCACTCCCTGCCCCTGGGGCACGGTCAACCGGCGGCGGCCCGGAACCGACCGGAGTTGACCGTGCCCCAGGGGCAGGGTTTTCAATGGCCTCCGGGCACGATCCCGGAGAGGGGGCTCCTGGTGGCGTGGAGTACCCGTCAGCTGGCGGAACTCGCGGGGACGACGCCGAAGGCCGTCCGGCACTACCACGAGATCGGCCTGCTGGACGAGCCGGAACGGGCGTCCAACGGCTACAAGCGATACGGCGTCAGCCATCTGGTGCGCCTGCTGCGTATCCGCAGGCTGACCGACCTCGGCGTGGCCCTCGCAGACGTCCCCGCGGTCGAGAGCGGTGATGAGAGGGCACGGCAGATCCTTCGGGACCTGGACGCCGAACTCGCGGCGGACATCGAACGCCGACGGCGGATGCGGCGGGACCTGGCGGCCGTCATCGACAACAGGGCCGCGCTCGACATGCCCCCGGACTTCAAGACGCTGGCCGACGACCTGCCCGAGACCCAGCGATCCCTGCTGATCGCCTACTCCAGCATCCTCACCCCCGAAGCGATGGCAGCGCTCCGAGAACAGCTCTCGGGGCCTCGCACGGACCTCGAAGCGGAATTCGCGGCGCTCGACGAGGACGCTCCCGACGACGTACGGCAGCGGCTGGCCGAGCAGATGGCACCCGAAGTCCGCCGGCAGCACCGGGATCACCCTGATCTGGCCGACCTCGGGCTGGCGTCGCACCGGGAGAGGGCTGTTGCGGAGTCGGTCGCCGTGCAAGCGTTGGCCGAGTTCTACAACCGCGCGCACCTCGACGTGCTGCGACGCGTCCACAGCATCCTCGTCGAGAACGACACCGCGGAAAGCGAGAGCGACGACGCCCCGCAGTGAAGGCAGCGCCGGGCAGGCGCACGCCGCATCCGTGTCGTCCGCGCAGCGTCGTACCGGCCGACAGGGACCAGGCACGTACGGCGGCGGACCGCGCCGACTACGGTTCGCCGATGTCCAGGCGGTAGCGGCTCAGGGCATCGCGGTCTGGCGAGCACGCTTCGGCAGGACGGCCGGAGGCGGCCTGACACAGCGTCCAGGCACGCTTGTCCACCGACTGTGCACCGGAGCACGCGACTACGCGGCGACCGAAGGGCTGAACTGCACCAGAACGGCAGGTCAGAGCCTTGCCGGAGCTCACAGGCGACAGCGAGACCACCCTGCGGCCTGCGCAGTGTGCCACGGGCCGTGCTTCCCATTCCCCGTGGCCGTGATGGGGAGCAGTCAGGCCCCTGGTTCCGGCGACTGGCCGTGTTCGAGGTAAGCGGTCAGGCCGTTTGTTCGGGCCTGGATTGCTGCTGCGATTCGGCGTGCGAGGCGGGGGGTGGTGAGCCCAGGCACTTGGTCAGGGTTGTGGAAGCCGTACGGAACACCGGAGGCATAACGTGCTCGTCGGCGTCTGCGACTTCCCTGGTAGCTACGCCTTTCCACCCGCCGGATACGGCGGGATCGAACGATGGCTGTGGGCGGTCGCCGTAGGCGCCCGTGCCGCAGGCGCCGACGTACACCTCCTCGGGCCGGGCTGGCTCACGGACCTGGAGCACGACTGGGTCCGCAAGCCGGTCCGCCTGGAGGACATCTCCACCGGATCGCTCGCCGAGCGCGAGCTGCGCGACACGGGTTACGACCTCCTGGTCGTCGGCCACGAGTACCCGTCGCTTCCCGCGTGGACGCGCACCTGGAACGAGCTGGACTGCGACGTCGCCACCTTCCAGCACTCGCCCGTCTTCCAGCACACCGCCACCGCCTTCGACGGCCAGCGTTCGCGGCTCTACTGCTACTCGCCCGAGATGATCGAACGGTACGCGGACCACCGGCCGATCCCTGAGCTCGCCGTCCATCTCGGCCTCGACGAGGAGGAGCCGCCGGCCACCGCGGGCACCGATCTCGTCTGGCTCGGCCGGATCGACGAGGAGAAGGCACCGCACATCGCCGTACGGGCGGCCCAGATCCTCGGACGCCGCATTCGGATCGTCGGCCCCGTCTTCGATGAGGCGTACGTGCGACGCCACGAACGGCTCTTCAGCGCCGACCACGTGAAGTGGATCGGCGAACTCGGCGGTCCCGCCAAGACCGCAGCCATCGCCGAAGCCTCGGTCTTCGTCTACACGTACGCCCGGCCGTACGTGGAAGCCGGTGCTGCGGTGTTCGGAGAATCCCTCCGCGCCGGGACCCCCATGGCCGCCCTGACCTGGCGCGAAGGAACCTGCGCCCACGCCGCCCTGTGCGACGAGACGGGCGCGGTCGCGGTCGTCGACCCCAGGGAGGAGGACGAGACCGCGGCACGAAGGCTCGCCGACGCGATCGAACAGGCGGAAAGTCTCGACCACCAGCGTGTCCAGGCGATCGGAATGCAGCGCTTCGACCCGGCGCGCCACTTCCAGGCGATGTCGGCCCGATCGTGCTGACCCGCGCCGCCGGCACCGTCGGAGACGACCTTGCCCAGCGGATACCCGGCGCATTAAACGCCGCGTTAGGCTCCCACTGGGAGTTCACCGCCGACGGCCCCCACATCGAGATTCTTCACCCGCACCGGGGCAGCCCCTACCAGCCGCCACGCAGATCACCCACATGGAGGGAGATCCTCGGCTCCCTGGAAGCCGGCTTCGCGCGGGACGGCGCCCCACGTGACGCCTGCCTCCCACTCCGGTGGGGCAGGGAGACCGAACTGACGATCTCCGCTATCCAGGCCCTGGACCCAGTCCTCAAGGACGGCCAACCCCGCACATATAGAAGCGGATTCATCCCGCAGCCGGTCGTCCGCTTCACCGGCCAACGGGACGCGGAAGGCCAGTTGATGGACGGCTTCCTGACCTCCTTCGTCAACGTCTCCCGAGTCCAACCCATAGGCGGCCTGGACGAGTACGGCGCCATCCTCGACGGCTGGCTGACCGTCCTCTCCCAACTCGGCTTCCACGCACGGCACCTGAGCGTCTGCGGAACGCTCGCCCCGTGGCGCCGACGGCAGGTCGAAGGCATCACACTGCGCTTCCGCCACCTGGACCTCACCCTCGGCGACATCGTCCTCCTGTGGAACACGGATCACCCGGACCGGATGGCCGTTGACCTCGGCACTGGGCTGGAACGCCTGGCCTGGGCGCGTACCAGGGCGAGCTGGCACCTCCTGATCTTTGGGCGCTTCGCACAGATGGCGCCACCACCGACGCTGGATGCCCTCCGTACCGCCACGCTCCTGCTCGGCCACGGGATCGCCCCAGCAGCTCGGGGTGCCGGCGGAATCACACGGCGCGTCATAGGCGCCATCGATCCCGAAGCCACCCGCCTCGGCGTCAGCGCCATGGTTCGAGCCGCCTACGACTACTGGTCGCTCTTCGGCGCCTTGCGTGCTCCATGGCCGGAGATCGCTCGCGTCATCGAGGGAGAGGGGGAGGCGACGCGCTCGGCCCTGGCGGCATAGCAGTTGTGTGCAGCGCTCGTTCTCGCCCCAAGCCTCGAAACGGCTGAAGCTGGTAGGTCGAGCCGTAGACACGCAGGTCGAACAACGAGCAACGGATGAGGTGCGGGGTTTTTCTGACCGAAAACCCATCACTCCTGGTGATCGACTTCTTACATGCTGTCGGTGGTGCGTGCTGTCATACGACTGGCGCAGGGATGCACTAACGGCCTTGGATAGAGGGGGAATTCCTTCATGGCGGTTCAACTTGCGGACCACGTTCGGGATGACGTCCCGGTGTGGGCGCGGACACGGTGGCATGTGGGATCAACCGCGGCAGGCGGTGCCACATGCAAGGCGCACCTGTCTACTTCCTCCACCTCGGCGCAGCTGGGCGAGACTCGATGAGCCGCCGCCCGGCGCGGCGAACTGCACGACGTCGACGGGTCAGCCGTCCCAAGAAATGGGCGCCGCCGAGGCCACTGCCAGGCTGGTCCCCCTCCAGCGCAAGGCCGAGCAGGAGGAGCAGGCTCGCAAGGCCGCCAAGAAAGCCAGGCGGGCCGAGAAGATGAAGGCCAAGGAAAGGGCGAAAGCCCAAGCCAAGGCAAAGGCCAAGAAGAAAAGTGGGCGAGGGAAGCCGTAGACGTAGGACTGGGTCCCGCTTCGCTGACACGGCAACGAAGCTGCCGAGTGCTCGCATCACCGCTGGTGTGCTGTGACCGGTTTGCGCGGTGCGTGGTTTCCAAGGACCGGTCCGGCCGACATGATGAGTTGCCGCGAAGGACTTAGTGATCCCCCTCCTCGTCGCAGTGATCGGGTTGGCTGCAACCGGGCTGGGCGCCATTGTTGGAGCACGAGCAGCCAGGTTCGGGGCAGAGAAGAACGCCGAGACTGTACGGCGACAGGTGCGGGACCAGAGCACCGTGGAGCATGGCCACTGGCTTAGGCAGCAGCGGCTCAGTACTTACGAGAGTTTCCTGGCGGCATGGGACGAGTGTCTGCACATTACCCAAGCGTCCGCAGATGTGCCTGACCCTGACTCGACATGCCTCGACGACCTCAGAGAAGCCGCAGGACGTATGGCGGAGCGGGCACGGCGTTTAGCCCTCTTGGGGCCGGAGGAAGTCACCCAAGCGGCTGAGAGCCTGACCGAGGCGATGCAGGAAGATGTCGAGGTCCCTATCCGGTTTATCAAGGCATCGCAAGCCGCAATAGCTGCGATCGACGGCCGCCCAGTTAAACAGAGGCGGTGGCCGTAGCGACAGAGGAGTACGTGCAGCACTCGGAACAGCTTGCGGAGCTCGTGAGTACCTATCGTGGCCAGGACCGAGACTTACGAGATCTTGACGGTCACCCTCTGTTGGCGGAGGGGATGAGGAGTATCGAGAAGTACCTACAGGTGTCCGGAGATGCGCGGGATGCGCTACTGGAGAACGTCGAGCGGCTCTCGGAAACAGTGCGGGAGGCCCAAGCAATGCTGGATGTACTGAAGCGCAGCAGAGAGGCTCGGGAGCTCAGCCGGGAGCGCTTCACCAGCAAGGCCCGGCAGGCACTCGACACGCCACCTATGCCGGAGTAGTGGTCCAGATCGGCAACGCTGCCATCTCAGCATCATCGGCAACGTTGGGTGTCCGTATCGCCGGCGATCTGTAGCCCTTCCTACTGGTCGGCACAACAGGCCTCGCGCAGCCGCGATGTGGGCCCTTCTGCCGTCAGGCGGCAGCGCCCCGTCCTGGGAGTATGGGGGCGGTCAGGCTGCCGTGCGGATGGAATCACCGTCTGGGACTTCTTCGCTCCGCTCACGCATCGCTCACGCACGCAAACCTGCGGCACTCCAGCCGCATGCCCTGCCAATGCGCCGGCAACAGAAAAGACCAGGTCAGATGGGCATCTGACCTGGTCTTCCTCTGAGCCGCCTTCGGGATTCGAACCCGAGACCTACGCATTACGAGTGCGTTGCTCTGGCCAACTGAGCTAAGGCGGCACCGCTCACTCCCCTGGGGGCGTGGCAGCGAGGACAAGTCTACACAGGTGAACGGGGTGCTCCGCACACCCGTCTGTCACACCGCTTCGGCCGGTCCGAGTGTGCTGGTCGGCCGGGTGTGGCGGGGTGGCTAGCCGGCGCGCAGGGCCATGGTCATGGCTTCCACGGCCAGCAGGGGTGCCACGTTCCGGTCGAGGGCCTCGCGGCAGGCGAGGATCGCCTCCATCCGCCGCAGGGTCGCCTCGGGCGTGCTGTCGCGGGCGACGCGGTCCAGGGCGTCCTGAACGTCCTCGTTGGCGAGGGCCGTGCGCGTGCCGAGCTGGAGGGCGAGGACGTCCCGGTAGAAGCCCGTGAGGTCGCGGAGGGCCAGATCCAGGCTGTCGCGCTGCGTGCGGGTCCTGCGGCGCTTCTGCTTGTCCTCCAGGTCCTTCATCACGCCCGCCGTGCCCCGCGGCATGCGACCGCCCTGGGCCGCTCCGAGCGCGGCCTTCAGCTCCTCGGTCTCCTTGACGTCCGTCTCCTCGGCGAGCTGCTTGGCGTCCTCCCCCGCGGCATCGATCAGCTCCTGGGCGGCCTTGAGGCAGCCGCCGACGTCCTGCACGCGCAGGGGAAGCTTGAGGACGGCGGCGCGGCGGGCTCGGGCGCCCTCGTCGGTGGCGAGCCGGCGGGCCCGGTCGATGTGGCCCTGGGTGGCACGGGCGGCGGCCGCCGCCGTCTGCGGGTCGATGCCGTCCCGCCGCACCAGGACCTCGGCGACGGCCTCCACCGGGGGCGTCCGCAGGGTGAGGTGCCGGCAGCGGGAGCGGATGGTGGGCAGCACGTCCTCCACGGAAGGCGCGCACAGCAGCCAGACCGTACGGGACGCGGGCTCCTCGACGGCCTTCAGCAGGACGTTCCCCGCGCCTTCGGTGAGGCGGTCGGCGTCCTCCAGGACGATGACCTGCCAGCGGCCCCCCGCCGGGGAGAGCTGGGCGCGCCGGACCAGCTCGCGGGTCTCCTTGACACCGATGGACAGCAGGTCCGTGCGGATGACCTCCACGTCGGCGTGGGTGCCGATCAGCGCCGTGTGGCAGCCGTCGCAGAAGCCGCAGCCCGGCTCGCCACCGAGCGCGCGGTCGGGGCTGACGCACTGGAGGGCGGCGGCGAAGCAGCGCGCGGCGGTGTCCCGGCCCGCGCCGGGCGGGCCGGTGAACAGCCAGGCGTGCGTCATCTTCGACTTCGCCGCGTCGGGCGGGGAGACGCCCTGCGCCTCGGCCGTGACGAGGGCGTCGGCGTCCCGCGCGGCGGCGGCGAGCTGCGCCTGCACGCGGTCCTGGCCCACCAGGTCATCCCAAACGGGCACGGGTCACCACCTTCTCCTCACGCCGCGGCCTCTCCACCGGCGACACCCATTGTGGCGGAGCGCTCTGACAATCCACGCCGCGTGAGACGGCGGGAGGGTGAGGGGGCGCCTGTGGTGCGGCGTCGGGCCGTGCCGGGGCCGCGGCGCGGGGTGCCCGCGGTGAGCACCCCGCGCCGCTCGCGGACTCAGCTCCGGCCGCGCCCGCCGCCCGTACCGCCGTTCTCGTCGTCGTGACCGCCGAGCAGCTCGTCGGCGAGCGACGGCAGGTCGTCGAGCGGGGTCTCCTCCGCCCAGTCGGAGCGGCCCCGGTGCGGCCGGCCCTCCTCGTCGACCTGCGGCAGCTCGCGCGTCCGCTCGTTCGCGCCGGGCGGCTCCGCAGCGGGGGCGGGCCGCACCTCGTCGCGGAAGAAGCCCGGCGGCACGCGGTCGTCGGGGCGCTCGTCCCGTACGGGCGGCAGGACCGCCGTCTCGGCGGCGTCGGGAGCCATGTCGTCCTTGCGCATGTTGATGCGCTGGGTCTCCTCCTCCGGCCGTACGGCGGGCGGCTCGTCCTTGCGCAGGTCGATGCGCCGCGTCTCGTCGTCGCCGGAGGCGGCCCCCGGCACACGGGACGCGCCGGACGCGTCGGACACGTCGGGGGCGTCGTCCTTGCGCAGGTCGATGCGGGCCTGCGGCAGAGGCTGTGTGATCTCGTCGGGCCGTACGACCGGGGTCGGCACCGTCACGTCGTGCGGCGACACCGCCGGCCGGGCCGCCGCCGCGGCAGCGGCGGCAGCCGCCGCCGCCTCCGCCTCGGCCGCCGCTTGGCGGCGGGCCTCCTCCGCGCGCAGCAGGGCCTCCTCGGCCTTGCGCTGCTTCTCGCGGCGCCGCTCCTCGGCCTCGGCGCGGAGCCTGGCCTCCTCCTCGGCGCGCTTGCGCAGCCGCTCCTGCTCCTCGCGGCGGGCCTTCTCCTCCGCCTCGCGGCGGCGCCGCTCCTCCTCGGCGAGCCGACGCGCCTCCGCCGCGCGCTGGCGGGCCTCCTCGGCCTGGCGCTCGGCCTCGCGGCGCCGGGCCTCCTCCTCCTCGCGGCGCTTGCGCTCCTCCTCCTCGGCACGCAGCCGGGCCAGCTGCTCCTCGCGCTCGCGCTCCAGCCGCTCCGCCTCGGCCTTCCGCCTGGCCTCCTCCTCCGCCCTGCGGCGGGCCTCCTCCTCGGCGGCCTTCCGCGCCTCCTCCAGGGCCTTCACCTCGGCGTCGGACAGCGGGAGCACCTGGTCGAGGCGGTGCCGTACGACGGTGGTGACGGCCTCCGGCTCCTGGCCGGCGTCCACGACGAGGTAGCGGGCGGGGTCGGCCGCCGCGAGGGCGAGGAAACCGGAGCGCACGCGCGCGTGGAACTCGGCGGGCTCCGACTCCAGCCGGTCGGGCGCCTCCGTGAACCGCTCGCGCGCCGCCTCCGGCGACACGTCCAGCAGCACCGTCAGATGGGGGACGAGCCCGCCGGTCGCCCAGCGGGAGATGCGGGCGATCTCGGTCGGGGACAGGTCGCGGCCGGCGCCCTGGTAGGCGACGGACGAGTCGATGTACCGGTCGGAGATGACGACGGCGCCCCGCTCCAGGGCCGGGCGGACCAGCGAGTCGACGTGCTCGGCGCGGTCGGCTGCGTACAGCAGCGCCTCCGCGCGGTGGGAGAGCCCGGCGGACGACACGTCGAGCAGGATCGAGCGGAGCCGCTTGCCGATGGGCGTGGCCCCCGGCTCGCGCGTGACGACCACCTCGTGGCCCTTCCCGCGGATCCACTCGGCCAGCGCCGCGACCTGCGTCGACTTGCCGGCGCCGTCGCCGCCCTCGATGGCGATGAAGAAACCGGTCGGCGCCGGGGCCTGCGCCGGGTCGGCGCCGCGCAGCGCGTCCCGCAGGTCGCGGCGGAGCGGGACGCCCGACCGGTCGTCGGTCCTGGCGAGGACCAGGGCGGCGACCGGCAGGAGCAGCGCGCCCACCAGCATCAGCGCGAAAGCGGCGCCGCCGTGCGCGAGGACCGTGTCCCCGGCGGCGAGGCGGCGCGACCCGATCGCGGCGGCGAACAGCGGCGCGGTGACGGCGCCGAGCCCTATGGCGACGCGCACGACGGCCTGCAGGTGCTCGGTCAGCCGGGGCCGGCGGAACTCCTCGGTCTCCTGGTCGATCAGTGTGTGGCCGACGTTCGCGGCGACGCCGGCGGACAGTCCGGCGGCGAGCGCCAGGAAGAGGACGGTCGCCGTGTCGGGCACGAGGCCGGTCAGGAGCAGCAGCACCCCGGTGACGGCGGTCGCCAGGGCGAGGAGCCTGCGCCGGGACAGCGCGGGCAGCACGGCCCGCCCGGCGCGGATGCCCAGCCCGGTGCCGCCGGTCAGGGCGAGGACCAGCAGGGCGTACGTGACGGGCCCGCCGCCCAGCTCGGCGGCGTGCAGCACGGAGACGGCCGCGGCGGCGGCGACCGCACCGGCGACGGCGGCGCAGGCGAGGACGAGCAGCGGTATGGCGCCCGTACGGCCCTTCTCCGGCCCCGTGCCGGTGGACGGGCGGCGCAGCCCCTCCAGCGGAGACCGGGGGCGCGGGGTCTGCGTGCCGGGGAGGCGCAGGAAGTACAGGAGCGCCAGCGATCCGCCGAACAGGCCGGCCGCGGCGTACGAGCCGAGCGCCGCCTGGTGGGTGCCGAACCAGTCGACTCCGAGCGCCAGCAGCCTGGAGGCCAGGGCGGTGACGAGCAGTACGGCGGCGGCCGCCGGGATGGCGGCGAACGCGGTGCGGAGCGACAGGCGGCGCAGCGCGCCCAGGTGGTCGGGGAGCGGCCGTACGGCGGCGCCCTCCAGCGGCGGGGCGGGCAGCAGGGCCGGGGCGGCGCTCTCCTTGGTGATCGTCCAGAACCGCTCGGCGGCGCCCGCCAGGAAGGCGGTGATCAGGAGCAGCAGGACGGCGTGCGGGGGCGTCCACACGATCCACAGCGGGGCCACGACCAGGAGCGCGACCCGTACGCCATCGGCCGCGATCATGGTCCATCGGCGGTCGAGGGGGCCGCTGGAGGCGACCAGGCCGCTCATCGGGCCGAGCAGGACGGCACCCAGCAGCAGGGTGGACAGGGCGCGGGCGCCCAGGACGGCGGCGACCGCGAAGGCCGCACCGCGCACACCGCCGCCGAACGTCTCCGCCGTGACGGCGGCGCGCACGGTGAGGAGGATCAGCACGAGCAGGGCGAGCGCGTCGGCGGTGCCGCCGATGAGCGAGGCGCTCCACAGCCGTCGGAGCCGGGGGTTGCGCAGCAGCGCCCGTACCGCGCGCTCGCGGGAGTCCGCGGCGAGTGCGGCGTCGGAGACTTCGGGGTCTGAGGTGGGGCCCAGGGCCGTTGGCTGCTCGGCTCGCGTCATCCCCTCAGCCTATCCGCCCCCGGTGACACTCATACGCCCCGACCGAACGCGCGAACGCATGCCGCACGACCTCGCCGGGAGGGCGGCACGGGGACGGGCCGCCCGGACTCACGGCACCGGCGCGCTCCAGACGGGTGACAGCCGTCACAGGGGCCGGTACCGGGTCCGGGCGTGTCCCTCGAACGGCGTACCGGCCACCGCAGGCCGCGGCCCCGGGAGCGCCCGGCGGCGGCGGGACCTCAGCTGTGCCGCGCATCGCGGACCACCCGGCCCCTCGGCACCGGGCCCCTCGGCACCGGGCCCCTCGGCACCGGGCCTCTCGGCACCGGGCAGCACCTGCCGGAGAGCCGGTACGGGCCCGACCGGCCGTGCTGCCGGTCGGGCCCGTACCGTCGTCCGGAGAAGGCGCCGCGCCTACTCGTCGGAGGCGCCGGAGGACGCGGCCTTCGCAGCAGCCGTCTTCTCCGCCGTCGTCTTCTTGGCGGCCGTCTTCTTCGTCGCCGTCTTCGTCGCCGTCGCCTTCGAGGCGGTCGTCTTGGCCGCCGCCGTCTTCTTGGCGGCCGTCTTCTTCGCCGTGGTCTTCTTGGCGGCGGTCTTCTTGGCCGGGGCCTTCTTGGCGGTCTTCTTCGCCGGGCCCTTGGCCCGCTTCTCGGCGAGCAGCTCGAAGCCCCGCTCCGGAGTGATCGTCTCCACGCTGTCGCCGCTGCGCAGCGTCGCGTTGGTCTCGCCGTCCGTCACGTACGGGCCGAAGCGGCCGTCCTTGACGACGACGGGACGCTCGCTCACCGGGTCGTTGCCCAGCTCCTTCAGCGGCGGCTTGGCCGCGGCCCGCCCGCGCTGCTTGGGCTGGGCGTAGATGGCGAGCGCCTCGTCCAGCGTGATCGTGAAGAGCTGCTCCTCGCTGCCCAGGGAGCGCGAGTCCGTGCCCTTCTTCAGGTACGGGCCGTAGCGGCCGTTCTGCGCGGTGATCTCGACGCCCTCGGCGTCCGTGCCGACGACGCGGGGCAGCGACATCAGCCGGAGCGCGTCCTCCAGCGTCACCGTGTCCACGGACATCGACTTGAAGAGGGAGGCCGTGCGCGGCTTCACCGCGTTCTTGCCGGTCTTCGGGGTGCCCTCGGGCAGGATCTCCGTGACGTACGGGCCGTAGCGGCCGTCCTTGGCGACGATCGTGTGACCGGTCGCCGGGTCGGTGCCCAGCTCGAAGTCGCCGCTCGGCCTGGCGAGCAGTTCCTCGGCGTACTCGGGGGACAGCTCGTCGGGCGCCAGGTCGTCGGGGACGTCGGCGCGCTGGTGACCCTCCTCGTCCTTCACCCCGCGCTCGATGTACGGGCCGTAGCGGCCGACGCGCAGCACGATGCCGTTGCCCACAGGGAACGAGGAGATCTCGCGGGCGTCGATGGCGCCCAGGTCGGTGACCAGCTCCTTCAGGCCGCCGAGGTGGTCGCCGTCGCCGTTGCCCGCGTCGGCGGCACCGCCCGTCCCGGACCCGGTGCCCTCACCGAAGTAGAAGCGCTTCAGCCACGGCACGGCCTGCGCCTCGCCGCGCGCGATGCGGTCGAGGTCGTCCTCCATCCTGGCGGTGAAGTCGTAGTCGACGAGTCGGCCGAAGTGCTTCTCCAGCAGGTTGACGACGGCGAAGGAGAGGAACGACGGGACGAGCGCCGTGCCCTTCTTGAAGACGTAGCCGCGCTCCAGGATCGTGCCGAGGATCGACGCGTACGTGGAGGGGCGGCCGATCTCCCGCTCCTCCAGCTCCTTGACCAGCGACGCCTCGGTGTAGCGGGCCGGCGGCTTGGTGGCGTGGCCGTCCGCCGTGATCTCCTCGGCGGTCAGCGCGTCGCCCTCCGCGACCTGCGGGAGGCGGCGCTCGCGGTCGTCGAGCTCGGCGTTCGGGTCGTCGGCGCCTTCGACGTACGCCTTCATGAAGCCGTGGAAGGTGATCGTCTTGCCGGAGGCGCTGAACTCGGCGTCGCGGCCGTCGGCGGACCGGCCGGCGATCCGGACGGTGACGGAGTTGCCGACCGCGTCCTTCATCTGCGAGGCGACGGTCCGCTTCCAGATGAGCTCGTACAGCCTGAACTGGTCGCCGGTCAGCCCGGTCTCGGCGGGCGTGCGGAAGCGGTCGCCGGAGGGGCGGATCGCCTCGTGCGCCTCCTGCGCGTTCTTGACCTTGCCGGCGTACGTGCGCGGTGCGGCAGGCAGGTAGTCGGCTCCGTACAGCTGGGTGACCTGCGCGCGGGCGGCGGCCACGGCCGTGTCGGAGAGCGTCGTGGAGTCCGTGCGCATGTAGGTGATGAAGCCGTTCTCGTACAGCTTCTGCGCGATCTGCATCGTCGCCTTCGCGCCGAAGCCGAGCTTGCGGCTCGCCTCCTGCTGGAGGGTCGTGGTGCGGAAGGGCGCGTACGGGGAGCGGCGGTACGGCTTCGACTCGACCGAGCGGACGCTGAACCGCGTCTCGGCGAGCGCGGCGGCCAGGGAGCGGGCGCTCGCCTCGTCGAGGTGGAGTACCTGGTCGCTCTTGAGGCGGCCGTCCGGGCCGAAGTCGCGGCCCTGGGCGACGCGGCGCCCGTCCACCGAGGCCAGGCGGGCCGTCAGCGTCGACGGGTCGGACGGGTCGCCGGCACGGCCGGTGCCGAAGGTGCCGGTGAGGTCCCAGTACTCGGCGGAGCGGAACGCGATGCGCTCGCGCTCACGCTCGACGACGAGCCGGGTCGCGACGGACTGCACGCGGCCGGCGGACAGCCGGGGCATGACCTTCTTCCACAGGACCGGCGACACCTCGTAGCCGTAAAGCCGGTCCAGGATGCGGCGGGTCTCCTGGGCGTCGACCATCCGCTTGTTCAGCTCGCGCGGGTTCGCCACGGCCTGCTGGATGGCGTCCTTGGTGATCTCGTGGAAGACCATCCGGTGGACGGGGACCTTGGGCTTGAGGACCTCCAGGAGGTGCCAGGCGATGGCCTCGCCCTCGCGGTCCTCATCGGTGGCCAGGAAGAGCTCGTCGGACTCGGCGAGCTGCTCCTTCAACTTCCTGACCTGGGCCTTCTTGTCGGCGTTGACGACGTAGATCGGCTGGAAGTCGTGCTCGACGTCCACGCCGAGGCGGCGCACCTCGCCGGTGTACTTCTCGGGCACCTCCGCGGCGCCGTTCGGGAGGTCGCGGATGTGCCCGACGCTCGCCTCGACGACGTAGCCGGGGCCGAGGTAGCCCTTGATCGTCTTCGCCTTGGCAGGGGACTCGACGATGACGAGTCGGCGGCCGCCCTGTGCGGTCTCGCGTGTCGGGGACAACTCTTCGCTCTTCTCTCCGGTCGGCGCTCGGTGCATGTGCGGCGCTGCGCGGCCCCGCGTGGGGCGCGCCTCGGGCACTGCGGGCACTGCGCCACGGCTGTGACGCTGCTGTCGCTGCGGAGTGTGACGGTACAACCCGCCCCCGTGTCAAACGGCCAAAGCCCGCAACGGCCACTCGAACGGTAACCCGACTTCTGGCATTCCTGCCGCCCGGAGTCCCTTCTCGGCGCGGAGGGCCCTGTTCCGGCCAGAGGGCCCGGGGGCGGTGCGCGGTGCCTCGCGAGGCGCTGCCGGGGCCGCCCGTTCCGGACCGGTTCCTACCTGGTTCTGGCTGCTCAGGGCGTACGTCCCCGGTCGCGGCGGTGTGTGCCGGGCGTCCGCCCGCGGGGGCGGGGCCGGGGGCGTACCAGGTTCAGATCCGGCTGAAGCACCACACGCCGAGCGCCAGGAACGCCACGCCCGCGCCGAGGGCGTAGGCGACGGCTGTGGCGGGGCTCACCCCGTGCGCCACCGGGGCGCGGTGCATCAGCCGGGCCGCCGTCCACACCAGCAGCCCCGCGCCGAAGACCGTGAACGCCGCTCCCGCGAAGATGGCCGGTCCGCTCTCCATGCCCGTAACCCCGTTCCGTCGTGCCGGTCCGCCGGGACTCCGCCGACCGCACCGGTCGGCCACCCGTGCGCGGGGCGAGCCGGACCGCGCGGGTCCGGGTCGCTCCGGGCGGTCCGGGTCCCGGTCCGGGCCGATGGCCCGGGTCCGGGTCCGTGCTGGTCGAGCCGGTCCGGGCCGGGCCGATGGCCTGGGGCCGGATCGACGGTGCGGAGTGTCCCAGGAGGGAGGCTGGCACCTCGGGGCGTCGAGCGCGCGAATTGCGGGTGAACGCCACGGGACCCGGCGCCGCCGTTCACCCACCCGGCGCCGAGCGGGAGGCCGCCTGGCCGACGCGGGCGGAGCACGGAGGCCGCCTGGCCGACGCAGGCCGAGCGGGAGGCCGCCTGGCCGGCCGGCGCCGCCCGCAGGGCAGGCCGCGCGCCCGCCCGGCGCCGCGCGCGGACGGGGAGCCGGCGCCTCACCGGCCTCGCCCGGCCCGCCCTCAGCCGCCGGCGCCGGGGCGGACCGGCTCCAGGAACCCCTCCTCCACCAGGAGGCGGATCGCCCGCGGGGTGCGGTCCCGCAGGACGACCGGGTCCTCACCCATCAGCTGGGCGATGGCGTCCAGGATGCGGCCGGCGCTGAGCGTCCCGTCGCAGACACCCGCGAACCCGGCACCCACCGTGTCGACCTTGGTCGCGCGCCGCATGCCCCGGCTCTGCCGGAGGATGACGTGCTCGGGGTCCTCCGCGCCCGGCAGCCCGACCTGTTCCTGCGTCACCTCGGGAGCGAGGGCGAAGTGGTCGGCCAGGAGCGCCGCGTCGTCCCGCTCCCGCAGGTAGTCCTGGCGGGCGAAGTGCGCCAGGACCGTCTCGCCGAGCGGCTGCTCCACCGGGTGCGGCCACTCCTCGATGACGAGGGACGGCTCGGCGGCACCGGTCTTGCGCAGCGTGATCCAGCCGAAGCCGACCGCTGTGGTCCGGCGCGCCTCGAACTCGTCGAGCCACGCCTCGTACCGCGCCCCGTACTCCTCCGGGTCCGCGCGGTGGTCCCCCGCGTCCCGGAGCCACAACTCCGCGTACTGCGTGACGTCCTGGACCTCGCGCTGGATGATCCACGCGTCGCAGCCGCGCGGCACCCAGGAGCGGACCCGGTCCTTCCAGTCCTCGCCCTCGACATGCTGCCAGTTGGCCAGGAACTGGGCGTGACCGCCGTCGTTGAGCCGCTCCCCGGCCTGCTGGACGAGGGTCCGGCACAGGTCGTCGCCGCCCATCCCGCCGTCCCGGTAGGTAAGGCGGGCACCCGGGGAGATGACGAACGGCGGGTTCGACACGATCAGGTCGTACGTCTCCGAGCCCACCGGCTCGAAGAGCGAGCCGGCCCGCAGCTCCGCCTCCGGCGCCCCGGAGAGCGCCAGCGTCAGGCGGGTGAACTCCAGCGCGCGCGGGTTCAGATCCGTCGCCGTCACACGCGTGGCGTGCCGGGTGGCGTGCAGGGCCTGGAGGCCGGAGCCGGTGCCCACGTCCAGCGCGGAGGCGACGGGCGTCCGTACGGTGAGCCCGGCGAGCGTGGTGGACGCGCCGCCGACGCCGAGGACGACCCCCTCGCCCCGCCCCCCGGCCCCGCCCGCGCCGCCCACGGCGCACCCGAGGTCGGACACGATGTACCAGTCCTCGCCGTCGGGGCCGCCGTACGGGCGGACGTCGACCGTCGCCCGGACGTCGTCACCGTCCCGTATCACCCAGCCGTCGGCGAGCGCTTCGTCCAGTGGCAGGGCCGCGCCCGCCCGCCCGTACGGCACCGGCCGCTGGAGGAGGAACAGCCGGACGAGCAGGTCCAGCACCCCGTCCCCGCGCGTGGCCCGCAGGGCGGGCACCGTCTCGCTGCGGGCGAGCGCGGCGTAGGCGGTCGCGCCGAGCAGGTCGAGGAGGCCGTCGGCGGTGAACCCCGCGGCCAGGAGGGCGGCGCGCAGGCGGTCGGCGTGGTCGGGCACGGGGAGGCGGGTGGCCAGGCTGGTCGTACTCACCCACTCATTGTGACCGGCGCCACGGACAATGACGAACGGCCCGGTCGCCCCTGTGGACAACCGGGCCGCACGGCGCGGGACACGGCGCGCGACGCGCCACGCGACGGCCGCGGACCGCCACGCTCCGCCGCGCGGAGCCGACGGTCTCCCCGTACGGCACGGCCGCCGGAACCCGCCTCCGGACACGCCGGAACCCGAGCCTCCGGGCACACCGAGCACCCGGGTTCCGTACACGCCGGGCTCCGCGGGACCTGGCCCGCCGGGCCCACGCGGCGTCGAGGGCGGTCCTACGCGGCGTCCGCCGAGCCCGACGGCTTCGCGGACGCGGCCGGCTTCGACGACGCCGCGCCGGAGGCCGCGGGGGACGGCGAGGCGGCCGGGGCACCGCCGGGCTTGGAGGCCGGGCCGCTGGTCGCGGTCGGCGCGGCGGACGGCCGGGCCTTCTGGCAGCCGGGCTGCTTGGCCATGGCCTGGCCGAGTTCGCCGGACTGGAGCTTGGCCAGCGCGTCCTGGTCCATCTTCTCGATGCGCTTCAGGCCGTCCGCGACGCCCTGCAGGCCGTCGGCGAACTTCTGCTGGTCCTTGGGGTCGAGGGCGTCGACCTGCTTTCGGAGGCCCTCGTAGGCGGTGGCGGTGGAGTTGAGCTCCTTGATCGCGTCCTGCTGGAGCTTCTCGCCGTTCTCGACGGGCGGGACGCCCGCGCCCGCGACGGCCTTGGCCAGCGCCTTGTCCGTGTCGGCGATGTCCTGGAACGCCTTCGAGTCCGCCGCCTGGACGTCGGCGGGCTTGCCGTCGGCGGCCGTCGAGATGATGGTCTGCTGGGCGTCGGCCCGCTTCTGGATCTGGGGCTTGGCCTGGTCGCAGAAGGTCTTCGCCCAGGCCTCCACCTTCTTGCCGTCGTCTTCGGCCTCGTCCCCGCTGCAGCCCGACAGAGCGAGTACCAGCACCGCACCGCCGGACAGCGCGGCTGCAAGCTTCTTGTTCACCGGATTGGTCCCTTCCAAGGCTCCTCGGCCCCGGAACATACACGCCAAGTGGGCGACATCCGCGTGTCGTGCACCCCTTTCGCACCCTTTTGCACCATTTGAACCAAGGGAGAGAAGGCTCACCGCGACACCGCCCACCCCGCTACGGGACGGGGGCGGCCTCGTCCGGGGACCCGGTGACGCGCCCGGGCGTGTCGTCGCCGTCCCCGGCGACGGTACGGCGCTTGGAGGCGTACACCGCGCCGACGATGACGGCGATCGCGACGGCCGCCACCGCCGCCCGCACCCCGGCACTGGCGTCCTCGCCGTGGCCGAACCGGACGACGGCGGGCGCGATCAGCAACGCGACCAGGTTCATCACCTTGAGCAGCGGGTTGATCGCCGGGCCCGCGGTGTCCTTGAACGGATCGCCGACCGTGTCGCCGATGACCGTCGCCGCGTGGGCCTCGCCGCCCTTCCCGCCGTACTGGCCGTCCTCGACCAGCTTCTTGGCGTTGTCCCAGGCACCGCCCGAGTTCGCCAGGAAGACGGCCATCAGCAGACCCGTGCCGATCGCGCCCGCGAGGTACGCGCCGAGCGCGCCCACGCCGAGGGCGAAGCCGACCGCGATGGGCGCCATCACGGCCAGAAGGCCGGGAGTCGCCAGTTCGCGCAGGGCGTCCCTGGTGCAGATGTCGACGACCCGGCCGTACTCGGGCTTCTCGCTGGAGTCCATGATTCCGGGGTGCTCGCGGAACTGGCGGCGCACCTCGTACACCACCGAGCCCGCCGAGCGGGAGACGGCGTTGATCGCCAGTCCGGAGAAGAGGAAGACGACCGCGGCGCCGAGGACGAGGCCGACGAGGTTGTTGGGCTGGGAGATGTCCATGCTGAGGGTCGTCTCGGTGGCGCGGGCGCCGACGTCGGCGACGGCGGTCGCGATGGCCTCCCGGTACGACCCGAACAGCGCGGCGGCGGCGAGGACCGCGGTCGCGATGGCGATGCCCTTGGTGATCGCCTTGGTGGTGTTGCCGACCGCGTCCAGATCGGTGAGGACCTGCGCACCGGCGCCCCGCACGTCGCCCGACATCTCGGCGATGCCCTGGGCGTTGTCGGAGACGGGACCGAAGGTGTCCATCGCGACGATGACCCCGACGGTGGTGAGCAGCCCGGTCCCGGCGAGCGCCACCGCGAACAGCGCCACCATGATCGACGCGCCGCCGAGCAGGAACGCGCCGTACACGGCCAGCCCGATCAGCAGTGCGGCGTAGACGGCCGACTCCAGGCCCAGGGAGATCCCGGCGAGGACGACGGTGGCGGGGCCGGTCAGCGACGACTTCCCCACGTCCTTCACCGGGCGGCGGCCGGGCTCGGTGAAGTAGCCGGTGAGCTGCTGGATGAGCGCGGCGAGGACGATGCCGAGGGCGACGGCGACGAGCGCCAGGACGCGCGGATCGCCGTCGTGCGCCCGCACGGCCGGATCGGTGACGCCCGCCAGCTCCGCGAACGAGGACGGCAGGAGGACGTACGCGGCGACGGCCACGAGGACGAGGGAGACCACCGCCGAGAGGAAGAAGCCCCGGTTGATCGCGGACATGCCGCTGCGGTCGGCGCGCCGCGGCGCGACCGCGAAGATGCCGGCCATGGCGGTGAGGACGCCGATCGCCGGGACGATCAGCGGGAAGACGAGGCCGATGTCCCCGAAGACGGCCGTGCCGAGGATCAGCGCGGCGACCAGCGTGACCGCGTACGACTCGAAGAGGTCGGCGGCCATGCCTGCGCAGTCGCCCACGTTGTCCCCGACGTTGTCGGCGATGGTCGCAGCGTTGCGCGGGTCGTCCTCGGGGATGCCCTGCTCGACCTTGCCCACCAGGTCGGCGCCGACGTCGGCGGCCTTGGTGAAGATGCCGCCGCCGACACGCATGAACATGGCGATCAGGGCGGCGCCGAGGCCGAAGCCCTCCAGCACCTTGGGCGCGTCGGCCGCGTAGACGAGGACCACGCAGCAGACGCCGAGCAGGCCGAGACCGACCGTGAACATGCCGACCACACCGCCCGTGCGGAAGGCGATCCGCATGGCCCGGTGCGAGACCGCCGCCCGGTCCCTCTCCGGCTCGCCCGGTGCCGGCGTCGCCTCACGCGCCGCCGCCGCGACCCGTACGTTGCTCCGCACGGCGAGGCGCATGCCGACGTATCCGGTGACGGCCGAGAAGAGCGCGCCCACGAGGAAGAACAGCGAGCGCCCGGCGCGCTGCGGCCAGTCGTCCGCGGGCAGCACCATGAGCAGGAAGAAGACGGCCACGGCGAAGACCGCGACGGTCCTCAGCTGCCGCGCGAGGTAGGCGTTCGCGCCCTCCTGGATGGCGGCCGCGATGCGCTTCATGGACGCCGTGCCCTCACCGGCGGCCAGCACCTGGCGGACGAGCAGCCGCGCGACGACCAGCGCGAGCAGCGCCACCAGGGCGATCACGGCGACGACGATCCGGTTGCCTTCGGTGAGGACCGCGGCGGCGAGGGCGACCGGGTCGTGGGACCGCTGTGGGTCGGGAAGCCCCGCCATTGGTCCTCCTTGACGTCGGCTCACGACCGGGGCGGCCTGCGGCACGCGGTACCCGGCTGGAGACGGGGGGTACGGAAGACCAGGATCAACCGGGACATGGCGGTCGGCAAATGATCCGTGGACGATCCGCTTCCCGTGATCCACCCGGACGGAGGAAGGCGAGGAGGGGCCAGAAAGCGGCCGGGCGGGGCGGGGGCCGGGCGGGGGCCGGGCGGGGCGGCGGCCGACGCGGCACACGCGGCGCGGAACGGAGTGGTCCGGTCCGGGCCCGGCGCGGAGGAGGGTGAAGGCCCCGGCCCGGCGGGGCCGGAAGTGGACTCGCGTGCGGGGGCGTGTGCGGGTCGAGGGGCCTCAGAGGATCTCGGCGGAACCCGCGCGGGGCCAACTCATCCGAATGAGGCCACCGCGCTCGCCCGCGGACACCTCGACATCGTCGACGAGCCCGCTGATCACCGCGAGGCCCATCTGGTCCTCGCCCTCGGCGTCGTCGAACTCGCGCGCCGGGGCGCCCTCGCGGGAGCCCGGCACGCCGGCCGCGTCGGCCGCGGCGACGCCCGCGCCGGGCACCTCGTCGCCGACCTGGATGGAGAACGCCTTCTCCTCCTCGGTCAGCAGCACGGTGACGGGTGCGGTGACGCCGTTGCTGCGGTGCAGCCCCACGGCGCGGGAGCACGCCTCACCGACGGCGAGCCTGACCTCGTCCAGCACGGTTTCGTCCACCCCTGCCCGGCGGGCGACGGCGGCCGCCACCAGGCGGGCGGTCCTGACGTGCTCGGGCTGGGCGCTGAAGCGGAGTTCAACGGTGGCCATGCGGTCCCCCTCGGGCGTACGAGCGTGCTTCTCAGAGGTCCGGGCCGGCTGCCCGCCACCCCTGCCGTTCCACCGGACGTCCGGGGGTGCCCGGTACGTCCGCACCGCCGGGGGCACGGCCTCCGGCGGCGGTATGCACCTGCGGCGCGTCCTGAGCCTGTACGGCACCGGGGCCGCATGGGGTCCATGTGCCCCACGTGCGGGCCTTCACGCCCCGCCCGGGAGGCACACGCCCCGGTTCCGGCCATTGCCACGCGCCCGGCCGTCCACCGCGCCTCCGCCGACCGCGCCCGCACGGCACGAGGCCCGACCGGCGTGGCAGGCGGACCGGACGCGGGGACGCGGCACGGGACGCCCGACGCGGGCTCCGGCGCGGCGCCGTGACCGGCACCGCAGCGGCACCGCGCCCTGGCGCCGGGCCCTGGCGGGAGCCCGGCGCGGGCTCACGGCGACCCGCGGGCCGCCGCGTTCTCGGGGTGCCGGCATCGCACGTCGCCGATCCACCGCCGCGTCGCACCTGGCCTGCCGGTAGCGGAGCGCACCGCGCCGGATGCCCACCGACGCGGCCCCGGACCTGCCCGGCGCACGACGGCGCACGGCGCAGCCGCACGGCTCGCGGTACCAGCCGCACGGCTCGCGGTGGGCAGCCCGCGGGATACCCGCGCCGAGCTGCCCGCCGGCCACCGGACGGGTCCGGCGCCACCGGGGACGCCCGGACCACGCAGGGCGCGGTCACCGGCCGGCACCCGTCGGCTCGTGCCGGTACGGCCGGACGCACCACGACGCGGCATCCGGCCGGCACAGGGCGGGCCGGACGTCGCCGCCCGGTCAGTCGGTGGCGGCGACGGCCTCGTCGACCGTGGTGTGGATCGGGAACACCTTGGTCAGGCCCGTGATCCGGAAGATCTTCAGGATGTGCTCCTGGTTGCAGACCAGCCGCAGCGAGCCCTCGTGGGCGCGCACGCGCTTCAGTCCGCCGACCAGGACGCCGAGACCGGTCGAGTCCAGGAAGTCCACACCCTCCATGTCGACGACCAGGTGATAGCTGCCGTCGTTCACCAACTCGACCAACTGCTCGCGCAGCTTGGGCGCGGTATACACATCAATCTCGCCACCGACCTCGACGACCGTACGGTCGCCACCAGGGCCGGACACATTGCGAGTCGACAGGGACAGGTCCACGGATCCTCCAGCACCTTGCTATCGAGCGGTCGCCCCCGGGTCTCCCCGACGGAGCCAGGGAACGGATCGCCAGCCGCGATGGCATTCAATCACTTACCAGCAGCCATGCACGACGCCTTGGGAGCATTGTCCGTCACGCCGGTGACACACTCGGTGTCGATGGCCAGGAATCACCGCCCCAGTCGACCCCCCGAGAACGGGGGCGCCCGCCCCTCCCCCGGCACGGTCCTCGACCGGCTCACCGCAGGGGCGAACCGGGCTGCGCGCATCACTCATACGGAGCACCTGCCCCCGAGGCCGGGTCGGCATGCCCTCTGGCCGGACCGCATCCGTCCCGAAGTGCTCCGCGCGATCCGGCAGGCCGGAATCGACCACCCGTGGGCCCACCAGGCGGCCGCGGCCGAGCACGCCCTGGACGGCGAGTCGGTGGTGATCGCCACAGGCACGGCGTCCGGCAAGTCCCTCGCCTACCTGGCCCCCGTCCTGTCGACGCTCCTGGACGGCTCCGAGGCGGCGAACGGCCGGGGCGCCACCGCCCTGTACCTCTCCCCCACCAAGGCGCTCGCCGCCGACCAGAGGCGCGCCGTACGCGCCCTGTCCGCCCCGCTCGGCACCCGGATCCGCCCGGCGGTGTACGACGGCGACACGCCGTTCGAGGAGCGGGAGTGGGTCCGCCAGTACGCGAACTACGTGCTGACCAACCCGGACATGCTCCACCGGGGCATGCTCCCGTCCCACCCGCGCTGGTCCTCCTTCCTGCGCGCCCTGCGCTACGTCGTGATCGACGAGTGCCACACGTACCGGGGGGTGTTCGGCTCCCACGTGGCGCAGGTGCTGCGCCGTCTGCGCCGCCTGTGCGCGCGGTACGGTTCCGCGCCCGTGTTCCTGCTCGCCTCGGCGACCGCCGCCGAACCGGCCGCCGCCGCGAGCCGCCTCACCGGCCTGCCCGTCCGGGAGGTGGCCGACGACGCGTCGCCGCGCGGCGAGCTCGTCTTCGCCCTGTGGGAGCCGCCGCTCACCGAACTGGAGGGCGAGAACGGCGCGCCCGTCCGACGCAGCGCCACCGCGGAGACGGCCGACCTCCTGACCGACCTGACCGTGCAGGGGGTCCGCTCGGTCGCCTTCGTCCGCTCCCGGCGGGGCGCCGAGCTGATCTCGGTCATCGCCCAGGAGCGGCTCGCCGAGGTGGACCGCTCCCTCGCCCGGCGGGTGGCCGCCTACCGGGGCGGCTACCTGCCCGAGGAGCGCCGCGCCCTGGAGCGGGCGCTGCACTCCGGCGAGCTGCTCGGGCTGGCGGCGACCACCGCTCTGGAGCTGGGCATCGACGTGTCGGGCCTGGACGCCGTGCTCATCGCCGGATACCCGGGCACCCGCGCCTCCCTGTGGCAGCAGGCCGGCCGCGCCGGACGGTCCGGCGAGGGCGCCCTCGCCGTGCTGGTCGCCCGCGACGACCCGCTGGACACGTATCTGGTCCACCACCCGGAGGCGCTGTTCCGCCGTCCGGTGGAGTCCACCGTGCTGGACCCCGACAACCCCTACGTCCTCGCCCCGCATCTGTGCGCCGCCGCGGCCGAGTCGCCGCTCACCGACGGCGACCTGGAGCTGTTCGGGCCGTCCGCGGCGGACCTGCTGCCGCAGCTGGAGGCCGCGGGGCTGCTGCGGCGCCGGGCGTCCGGCTGGTACTGGACGCGGCGGGAGCGCGCCGCCGATCTCACCGACATCCGGGGCGGGGGCGGCAGCCCCGTCCAGATCGTCGAGGAGGGCACGGGGCGGCTCCTCGGCACCGTGGACGAGGCGGCCGCCCACACCACGGTCCACGAGGGCGCCGTCCACCTGCACCAGGGCCGCACGTACCTGGTGCGGCGCCTGGACCTGAAGGAGTCGGTCGCCCTCGTCGAGGAGGCGAGCCCCCCGTACTCGACCACCGCCCGCGACACCACCTCCATCTCCGTCCTGGAGACGGACACCGAGGTCCCGTGGGGGGACGGCCGTCTCTGCTACGGCTCCGTCGAGGTCACCAACCAGGTCGTCTCCTTCCTGCGCCGCCGGCTGATGACCGGTGAGGTGCTGGGCGAGACCAAGCTCGACCTCCCGCCGCGCACCCTGCGCACGCGGGCGGTGTGGTGGACGGTCACGGAGGACCAGCTGGACGCCGCGCGAATCAACCCCGAGCAGCTGGGCGGCGCCCTGCACGCCGCCGAACACGCCTCGATCGGCCTGCTGCCGCTGTTCGCCACATGCGACCGCTGGGACATCGGCGGTGTGTCCGTGCCCCTCCACCCCGACACGCTGTTGCCGACGGTATTCGTCTACGACGGCCATCCGGGCGGCGCGGGGTTCGCCGAGCGCGCCTTCCACACCGCCCGTGCCTGGCTCGGTGCCACCCGCGAGGCCATCGCGTCCTGCGAGTGCGAGGCGGGCTGCCCCTCGTGCATCCAGTCGCCCAAGTGCGGCAACGGCAACGATCCGCTGCACAAGCGTGCCGCCGTACGCCTCCTCACCGAGCTCCTGCGGGGCGCCCCGCGGGAGGATCCGGCCGCACCCGGCGGCGACCGGCCGCCACCCCCGTAGGAACGGCCGCCGCGCGTCGCCCCGGCCCCGTGTCCGCCGCTTCGTGTGCTGCCCGCCGCATCCCGGCCGAAAGGCCCCTGCCTGCGGAGGTACGGCCACCCAGCCCGTCTCGGCCCGGCGGCACGTCCCGACCGGGCCGCTGCCGGCACAGCCACCCCGTCCGACCACCACGTCAAGGCCACACCTCCGGAAGCCGGCCAGCCATCCCGTCTCCGGACGGCCACCGGCGTCCCGAGCGTGCCTCCGACGACGGGACCGCCTCGATCGCCTGGGCGTGCCGGGCGGGCTCACCCGGCCCGGCAGCCCCGGGGACGCCGCCCCGTGGACCGGCTCGACCGGCTCAACCGGCTCCGGGATGTCGCCCGGTCCCGGCCAGGCCTCCGGGGGGCCCGCGCGGGACCTGACCGCCGGCGCGTACGGGCCGAACCGGACCCTTGCCGTCACCTCCGCGATCTCACCCCGCAGACCGCAGCTCGTCAGCTCGGCCCGCTGTGCCCTGGCGACGCGGCCGGCTGCCGCACAGGCCGCCTCGGCGCCCGAGAGCGCGCGGTCTGCCGCTGCGAGGGCGGCCAGATCGGCGGCTCCGCCGGCCCGGTGCCGGGCCGCGACGGCCTGGCCCAGAGCGAGTACGGCGGCGAACACGACGCACAGCACCCCCGTGGCCATGACCGCCCAGACCGTCGCGGCTCCGCGGTCCCGGCCCCGGACCGCGGGCCACGCGACCGGCCTCGGCGCCGCGCCGCGACCTGACCCGTGGGCCCCCGCGGGCGCCCGGCGATCCCCGCCCGGCCTCGGGCCCGCTCGCCGTCCGGCGTTGCCGACCCCCGGAGCCCCGCCACCGCCGTGCCGATCGCGGGCCCTCCCGCTCCCCTCGCCGCCATCCGGCCCACCCGCCTTCACGGGCTTGGCGCCGCCGTCTCGGCCAGGGTGTCCTCCGCCAGGGCGGCCGCCTCCGCCCGGAGAGTCAGCGTCCAGGACACGGGCCCCGGTGCGGGCGCCTCGACGCGTACCCGCCACAGGTCGCCCGTGCGCTCCACCGCCACCCGCGCTCCCGCCGGTGCCGCCTCCCGGGCCGCCTCCACCGCCGCCGACTCCGGCTCCGACCGCGCTACAGCCCTGGCCCCGGCGCGGGCGGCGTCCACGCACTGGATCTGCGCGGCCGCCGCGACGAGCCCCCACAGCAGAGCCACGGTGAAGACCACCAGCGCGGGCACGGCCAGGGCCGCCTCCGCCGTCACCGACCCCCGGTCCCCGCCGCGACGCGAGAGGAGGAGCCGCCTCAGAACGGCGCATCGAGGGCCCTCTCGATCGTCGACCGCAGCCCCGACGACACGGCGTCGCTCGTCACGACCTTGTACAGCACGGCCGCGAAGGCGCAAGCGGCGATCGTGCCCATCGCGTACTCCGCCGTGTTCATTCCCGCGTCCCGGCGGAGCCCCCTCCGGACCCCCACCCAGTGACGCCTCGTCCACGTCATCATGCGATGCCACACGGCAACCTCCCTTTCCCTGTACCTCTCGTCCGTTGTCACAGCAGCCGGCCGGCGAGTCCGATGACGACCGGCGCGACACCCACCGCCAGGAAGGCCGGCAGGAAGCACAGCCCCACCGGGGCCGTGATGAGCACCTGCGCACGCTGGGCCCGGGTGGCTGCCGCTCTCGCACGATCCGCGCGCAACGCGGCGGCCAGCCGGGACACCGGTATCGCCGCCGGTGCCCCCGAGACGGCGGCGCGCTCCAGGCAGCGGGCCAGCCGCCGCGCGCCCGGGACGTCGCCGAACCGGGCCCACGCCTCGCCCGGCTCGCCGCCCAGCGCCAGCTCCGCCGCCGTCCGTCTGAGCCGCTCACCCACCGGGCCGCCCACCGATCGGCCCACGGCCTCCGCCGCCTCCCGGGGGCCTGCCCCGGCCGACAGGCAGGCCGCGAGCAGTTCCGCCGCCAGCGGCAGCCGAGCCGCCTCCGCGTCCTCGGCGGCCACGGGACGGGGCCGGTCCTGCCACCTCCGTACGCCGTACGCGCCGACGACCCCGACGGCGCACCCGGCCAACCCGCCGACCAGCGCCCACCCGGCGGCGAAGGCCCCCACCGGACCGGCCCACCGGCGTGCCACCGACGTCGCCCGCCGCGCCCACCGGGGGCGCAGGGGTCGCAGGGGACGCGGGCGCTCGGCGGCGAGGAGGTCCAGGATCCGCGCCCGGCTGCGCCGCCCCCGCCTCAAGCGGCTCATCGCCCACCCCGTCCACAGCGTGGCGGCGAGCATCGCGAGCACTGTCCACAGGCGGTGGACGACCTCCGATGCCTCCCCGGTCACGGCTCTGCCCCCGCCCGGACGATCCGCCCGGCCCACCACAGTCCCGCCGCCTCCAGGGCTCCCCCGACGACCAGGCAGGCGAGGCCGGCCGGGGTGTGCAGGAGGACCCTCAGCGGGCCGGCCCCGAGGGCGGCCCCCATCGCGAGGCCGGCGACGGGCAACAGCGCCAGGAGGACGACGGTCGCCCACGCTCCCGACAACTGGGCGCGGAGCCGTTCCCTCTCCTCCCTCCGCTCGCGCAGCGCCGCCTCCAGCCGGTCCAGCCCGGCGGCCAGGCCCGCACCGCCGTCCACGGCGACCTGCCAGCACGCTCCGAGCCCGGCCAGCCCCTCGGCGCCTTCCACGGCCGCCGCGCCGCGCAGAGCCTCCGGCACGTCGCCGCCGAAGCGGGCGGCCGCCACCACGGCGGGCTCGTCGTCGCCGAGGGCGCCGGTCGCGCGGGCGGCGAAGCACAGCGCCTGCGCCGGCTGGCTTCCCGCGCGCAGCTCGGCGGCGATGGTGGCGCACAGGTCGATCACCGCGTCGGCGCGCCGGTCGCGTTCCCCGGCGCGGGCCCGTGCCCGCAGCCGCCTGCCGACGAGTGGGATGCCGGCGGCACCCGCCAGCAGCGGCAGCGGGGAGTCACCCAGCAGGGCCAGTCCGGCCCCTGCGGCCAGGCACAGCCACTCAGGGCGGAACCGCGATACCGGCCGCGCCAGCCACCGCCGGAGCGGCGAAGCCGACCGCGCCACCCACCGCCGGTGCGGCGCCGCACCGGCGTTCAGCCCGGCGCTTGCCGCGAACAGCAGCCGCCGGCGCCGTGCGCCCGGTCCGCCCGCCACGCAGAGCCACACGGCCGCACCCGCGCAGAGCGCAGCGGTGTACGCCGACGGGACCGTCACCACGGCGGACCCCCGATCAACGCGTACAGCCGCTGCCGGCCCCGCTCCTCCACGAATCCCGCCGGTGACCACGTCAGCGCCGGCACGGTCGTCACGAGTCCGTCGGGCCCCCTCTCCAGTACGTGGATCTGCGCGACCCGCCTGCTGCCGTCCGGCGCGCGCACCAGGTGCACCACGGCCGACAGACCGGCGGCCAGCTGGCTGTGCAGCGCGGCGCGGTCGAGCCCAGCCGTCGCCCCGAGTGCTTCGAGGCGGGCGGGCACGTCGGCCGCGGTGTTGGCGTGGACGGTCCCGCAACCGCCCTCGTGCCCGGTGTTGAGGGCGGCGAGCAGGTCGGCGACCTCCGCGCCGCGCACTTCCCCGACGACGAGGCGATCCGGCCGCATCCGCAGTGCCTGGCGCACCAGGTCCCGCAGGGTCACCCGGCCGGCGCCCTCCTGGTTCGGCGGGCGGGCCTCCAGCCGCACCACGTGGGGGTGCTCGGGGCGCAGTTCGGCGGAGTCCTCGGCGAGGACGATCCGCTCACGGTGTCCCACGAGCCCGAGGAGTGTGGCCAGCAGGGTCGTCTTGCCCGTGCCCGTGCCGCCACTGACCAGGTACGACACACGGTTGTCGACGAGGGCCCGCAGGACGCGTCCGCCGCCCGGCGGCACGGTGCCGGCCCGCCGGAGCTCGGTGAGGGTGAAGGCGCGTGGGCGCACCACCCGCAGCGACAGGCACGTCGAGCCGACGGCGACCGGGGGCAGCACGGCGTGCATCCGGGTGCCGTCCGGCAACCGGGCGTCGACCCAGGGCCGGGCGTCGTCCAGCCGCCGGCCGGCCACGGCCGCGAGACGCTGCGCGAGGCGGCGGACGGCATCGGCGTCGGGGAACGACACGCCGGACGGCTCCAGCCCCTGGCCCCGGTCCACCCACACCCGGTCCGGTGCGGACACGAGCACGTCGGTGACCGACGGGTCGGCGAGCAGCGGTTCCAACGGGCCCGTGCCCACCAGTTCGCAGCGCAGTTCCTCCGCCGTCCCGAGGACCTGCGTGTCGCCCAGCAGCCGCTCCTGCGCCCGCAGGGCGGCGGCGACACCGGCCGGTGTCGGTTCGGTGCCGCTCTCGGCGAGCTGCTGCCGCACGGCTTCCAGCAGTCCGATCCTCATGGCGTGACCCCCGGAACGAGCACCCGCTCCCAGAAGGCGGAGCAGAACCGCCCCAGGGGCCCGGACGGGCTGGCGCCTGGCGGAGCGCCGCTGTCCAGGGACACCGGCAGCCGCGGATCCTCCGGCACCTCGCCGGCGAGCTGGAGCCCGAGAACCCGCGCGACCCAGGACTCGTCCATCCCCGTGGCGTACGGGCCGCGCACGACCACGCGGAGGTCGTCGAGGACCATGCCCGCCGTGGACGCCACCTTCCTGGCCGCGGCGACCGCCCTCAGCTCCGCCGGCACGATCAGCAGTCCCATGTCGACCTGGGCCAGCGCCTCGACGGTGGCGTCGTCCATGCGGCGGGGCAGGTCCACCACGACGACACCACCGCGCCGGCGGGCCGCCGCGAGCACCGACCGCATGGCCTCCGGCGGGAGAGCGGCCGCGTCACCCCGGCCCCAGCTCAGGAGGCGCAGCCCGCGCGGAGCGGGCAGCGACTCCTCGAGAGCGGCTGCGGCGACCCGTCCCTTGGACGCGGCGAGGTCAGGCCACCGCAACCCCTCTTCCCGCTCGGCTCCGAGGAGCACGTCGAGCCCGCCGCCGAGCGGGTCGCCGTCGACCAGCATCGTGCGGTGCCCGCCGCGCGCCGCGCTCACCGCCAGCGCGCAGGCCAGGGTGGAGGCTCCGGCACCGCCCCGGCCCCCCAGAACCCCCACGGTGAGGGCCTGCCGCCCCGAGCCCTCGACCACGTCGGCGATCCGGTCGACGAGCCAGCTCTCCGCGTCGGGCAGCCGCAGGACGCAGTCGGCGCCGATCTCGACCGCGTGCCGCCACACCCCGGCATCGTCCTGGTCGCGTCCGACGAGCACCACGCCCGACCTGCGCGTCAGCCCCCGGCAACGCGCGACGGCGTCATCGCCGACGATGACGAGCGGCGCCGCGTCCCACTCGGCTCCGCGGTCGGGCGGGGCCGCGTGCACCACGGGCCGGCAGCCCGCGGCGGCGCACAGTCTGAGCAGGTCGTCGAGGAGCTCGAGGTCCTCGGTCACGATCAGCGGTACCGGCCGCGGGCTCTCCACGGCCGGCGTGCCGGAGTCGTCGCTGGGTCCTTCCATGGTCTTGGCCCCCTTCTTCCGCTTCGCGGCGGCACCGGTCTGGGCGCCGTGTCCGCGCTTCCCTCGCGTGTCGCGCACAGGTGCCATCCACAAGGCGCGTGCGGCTTTCGGTGCACGGGCACCGGGCCGCGTTCGCATCGGCGCGACCGGAGATCCTCGGATTCCGCTCACGGGTCCGCGTGGGAATCACCGTGCCGGGGTTCCGGAAATCATGCGGATCTTGCTCGAAAACTGTGGACAAGCCCCGGCTTGTGAATAACTCGATCACCCGAACCGGCGACTTCCGCAGCGCAGCACTTCGACTACTCTGAGTGAGGAAAGGCGCAGCGCTCAGGCGGCGCCGACGACACGACAGGAGGAGTCGCGATGAGGGGAAGAAGGCGGGCGCGAGAGGCGCAAACCCATCCGGACATGCGACGACCCCCGCCGGGGGGGAGAGCGGGGGTCGTCTATCCGGCCGACTCGGGGGGGGGAGGAGCCGGTCCGGGTTAGCACGGTCGCGAACGATCCGTGACTTCCATGGTGTACCCGAGAGCCCTCTCAGGCAAACCCACACGCGCCAGCGTACGCCGAATGGCGGGCACCTATGCTCTGGCTCGTGGAAAACCACTCCTCGCCCCGAACGGCGGCCTTCTTCGACCTGGACAAGACGGTCATTGCGAAGTCCTCGACGCTGACCTTCGGCAAGTCCTTCTACCAAGGCGGCCTGATCAACCGCCGCGACGCACTGCGCACCGCGTACACCCAGTTCGTCTTCCTCGTGGGCGGCGCCGACCACGACCAGATGGAACGGATGCGCGCGTACCTCTCCAGGCTCTGCAAGGGCTGGAACGTCCAGCAGGTCAAGGAGCTGGTCGCCGAGACGCTGCACGAGCTGATCGACCCGATCATCTACGACGAGGCGGCCTCACTCATCGAGGAACACCACGCCGCCGGACGGGACGTGGTGATCGTCTCGACGTCCGGCGCCGAGGTCGTGGAGCCGATCGGCGAAATGCTGGGAGCGGACCGCGTGGTCGCCACCCGCATGGTCGTGGGCGAGGACGGCTGCTTCACCGGGGAGATCGGGTACTACGCGTACGGCCCCACCAAGGCGGAGGCGGTCCGAGAGCTCGCCGCCTCCGAGGGGTACGACCTGTCGCGCTGCTTCGCGTACAGCGACTCGGCGACCGACCTGCCGATGCTGGAGGCCGTCGGCCACCCGTACGCGGTCAACCCCGACCGGGCGCTGCGCCGGGAGGCCGTGGCACGGGAGTGGCCGATCCTGGTCTTCGACCGGCCCGTCCGGCTGAAGCAGCGGGTGCCGTCGTTCCGGATGCCGCCGCGTCCGGCGCTGATGGCGGCTGCCGCGATCGGGGCCGCGGCGGCGACGGCGGGGCTCGTCTGGTACGCGAGCCGGCGCCGCCAGCCGGCCCTGGCCAGACCGACACTGGGCGGATCGGCACTGGGCGGATCGACCTCTACCAAGCCGGCACCGGCCGCCTGAGACGTCGAGAGGCGTCGGCAGAGTCGGCGCACCACCCCGAGATGTCCGTATTTGAAGGCAAAAGTAAAGACCTACAGGGAGGACTTCCGCTTCACGGGCTGTAGTAGTACAAAGGAGGTACGGCCCGCGAGACCAAGGCAATCCGCGAGGATCACCTGTTGAGCAAGACGGCCCCACGGACCGCACCGCACGGAAGCCGAGCACCCACGCGACGTCGACCCGTCGATTACGGGCCAGCCGCACCAGGCAGGGCAACGTCCCCCGCCTGATGGGCACATATCGAGGACGCTTGGTAACTCGGCGGACGTGCCAGCGGCGGTACCGGTTCCGGTACCGCCGCAACCCTCTCCGCAGCTCTCTCCGACAGCCCCTTCCAGGCGCTCGACCTTGCGTATGCCGCGAGCCCGGTTCGGGCTCGCCGCCGGAGTGGGGCGGGCAAATGTCAGGCGGCGCCGCGCTGGAGTGCCTCGCAGACGGCCGTGGACTCCCGTACTCCCAGCTCCACCGCACGACCGCAATGCGCGATCCACTGGGCCATGCCCTGCGGGGTCCCGGACAGGTAGCCGTCGAAGGCGGCGGCGTAGGCGGCGCGGCCCAGCTCGGCATGGCCGACCTCGGCCGGGCAGATGGCCTTGGGGTCGAGTCCGCTGCCGATCAGCACCAGGCGTTCCACGGACCGCGCGACCAGGCCGCTGTGCGTGGTGAAGGGCCGCAGCGCCAGCAGTTCGCCGTGCACCACGGCCGCGGTGACCAGGGCGGGGGCGGACGTGCCGGCGACGACCAGTTCGGCGAGGCCGTCCAGCCGGGCGGCGACCTCGGCGGCGCTGGGCAGGGGCGCCTCGATCAACGGTTCGTCGACCGCCTCGCCGGCCTTGCGCGGGCGCCCCACCGAGTCCGCGGCGTCACCGGCGGCCACCAGGTGGAGCCTGGCCAGCACCCGGAGCGGGGACTGACGCCAGATGGAGAGCAGCTGGCCGACCTCGACGCCGAGCCGGAGCGCCGCGCCGACGGTGCGCGCCTCGGGGTCCCCGCCGAAGTCGGTCCGCCTCCGGACCTCCTCCAGCGCCCAGTCGGCACCGGACAGCGCGGCCGAGGCTCGGGCGCCGCGCAGGGCGGCCTCCGAGGAGATCTCGTTGCTGCGGCGGCGCATCACACGGTGCCCGTAGACCCGGTCCACGGCCTTGCGCACGGAGTCCACGGCGTCGGGAACACCCGGCAGGGCGGCGAGGGCGGCCAGCGGGTCGGCGGCATGCGTACTCATAAGTAGCGAGGCTACGCGCACGGGCGGCGCCGACCCAGCCCGAGTGGTGTTCCTCATAAGGGCGGACCGCAGGGATGGACAACCCACCGAGATCGACCCACTACTGTAGGTGACCATGAAGATCGCTTTCGTCGGGAAGGGCGGCAGCGGCAAGACGACGCTGTCCTCGCTCTTCATTCGCCACCTGGCGAGCACCGAGGCCCCCGTGGTCGCGGTGGACGCCGACATCAACCAGCACCTTGGCACAGCGCTCGGGATCGGCGAGGGCGAGGCCGCGGCGCTGCCCTCCATGGGCGCGCACCTGCCGCTGATCAAGAAGTACCTGCGCGGCAGGAATCCGCGGATCGGCTCCACCGACACGATGATCAAGACGACGCCCCCCGGTGAGGGCTCGCGACTGCTCCGCGTCCGGGAGGACAACCCGGTGTACGAGGCGTGCGCCCGTCCGCTGCGGCTGGACGGCGGCGTGATCCGGATCATGGCGACGGGGGTGTTCACCGAAGCGGATCTGGGTGTGGCCTGCTACCACTCGAAGGTCGGCGCGGTGGAGCTGTACCTCAACCACCTGGTCGACGGCCCTGACGAGTACGTGGTCGTCGACATGACCGCCGGTTCGGACTCGTTCGCCTCGGGGCTGTTCACCAGGTTCGACATGACGTTCCTCGTGGCGGAGCCGACGCGGAAGGGCGTGTCGGTCTACCGCCAGTACACCCGGTACGCACAGGACTTCGGCGTCACCGTCAAGGTCGTCGGCAACAAGGTGCAGAGCCGGGACGACCTGGAGTTCCTGCGCGACGCGGCTGGGGAGGACCTGGTGGCGACGGTGGGCCAGTCGGAGTGGGTGCGAGCGCTGGAGCGGGGGCGCCCCGGCCCGTTCGGGGCCCTCGAGCCGGAGAACCGGGAAGCCCTGCGCGTCCTGCGGGACGCCGTGGACGCGACGTACGCGCGGCGCGACTGGGAGCGGTACACACGCCAGATGGTGCACTTCCACCTGAAGAACGCCGAGAGCTGGGGCAACGCGAAGACGGGTGCCGATCTGGCGGCGCAGGTCGACCCCGGCTTCGTCCTGGGGGAGTCGCGCGGCCGGCTGTCCGTCTGACACTCCGGGAGACCGGCGGCCTGGGCACCCGCGGAGCCTCGGCATCCCACTGCCCTCCCGGCCCCGGAGCCGGCCGGCCGGCGCACACCCGCAGCCTGGCGCCGGGGCCGGCCGCCCCGGGCCGCCTCCACCGAAGGGCGGCACACCGGGAACGAGGCGCGACGCAGGCGCCAGGCCGCAGGCACCGGGCCGGAGGCCGCAGGCACCGGGCCGGAGGCGGCAGGCAGCGTGGGGCAGACGGCCGGCTCAGACGGCAGGCGAGGGGGCGGCGGGGGCTAGCCGTTCTCGCGGGTCCCGGACGGAAGGGTGGCGCGGGCTGCCACCTGGTCCGACGGCGTCGTGCCGGGCGTCGAGGACGCCTTCGCGGACGCGGACGCGAGGAAGCGGTTCCAGCCCTCGGCCGGCGCCTGACCGACCTTCAGCGTGCGCAGCCTGGCGAGTACGTCGGGGTCCTGGACGTCGAGCCAGTCCGCGAGCTGACGGAACGACACACAGCGGACCTCGGGCTTCACACAGGCGTGAGCAATCGTTTCCTCAATGGCGCGCATGTACGTGCCGCCGTTCCAGGACTCGAAGTGGTTGCCGATGATCACGGGAGCCCGGTTGCCCTGGTAGGAGCGGTTGAACGCCTGGATGAGGCCGTCCCGCATCTGGTCGCCCCAGAACTTGTGCATGGCGGGGTCGCCCTTGGTGGTGGTGCCGGACTGGTTGACCATGAAGTTGTAATCCATGGCCAGCGTCTCGAAGGCCCGGCCGGGGACGGGTACGAGGTGCATGGACAGGTCCCACAGGGACCCCTTCTTCTTGGGCCAGACCTGGTTGCCGACGCCGCTGGTGTCGTAGCGGAAGCCGAGTTCGCTCGCGGCCTTCACGAAGTTCTCGCGGCCTTCGAGACAGGGGGTCCGGGCCCCGATCAGCTCCTTGTCGTAGTCGAAGGGGAGCGGCGCCTCCTTCACCAGACCGGAGTTGGTCTTCCAGTTCTTCACGAACGACTTGGCCTGGGCGATCTCGCTCTTCCAGTCCTCGACCGACCAGGTGCCCACACCGCCCTGCGGGCCGCAGAAGTGGCCGTTGAAGTGCGTGCCGACCTCGTTGCCCTCCAGCCACGCGCCGCGCAGCTCCCGCACGGTGTCGCGGATGCCCTCGGTGTCGTTGAAGCCGATGTCGGAACGGCCGGGGGCGTGGCCGGGCGGGTTGTAGAGGGCGGCCTTCTCCTCCGGCAGCAGGTAGACGCCGCTGAGGAAGTACGTCATCGTCGCGTTGTACTTCTTGCCGACGCCGCGGAAGTGGGAGAACAGCTTCTGGCTGTCCTCGCCGGCGCCGTCCCACGAGAAGACGACGAACTGCGGCGGCCGCTGGCCGGGGGCCAGGCGGGTGGGCTTGGCGAGGCCCGGCTGGGCGCCGGTGTACGCGGTGGAGCCGTCGCCGATCAACCGGACGGGGCTCTTGGGCGGGGCGGCGCCCTTCTCCGGGCCTCGGGCGCCGCTCTGTGGAGACTCGTCGGAGCCGCCGCATCCCGCGAGCCCGGTGATCAGCGCCACCGCGACGGCGCCGACAGTGATCCTCTTCCTGACAGCCCTCATCGGCCGACCTTCCGTTTCGCCAGGTTCGTGTGCGAGCGCCGCCAACGTCGCACCCGAACCCGCGTACAGACGGTATGACAAGCCGTATAGAAGGATTAATCACCATCCCGGGTGAATCCCGGCGGATTCGCGACGTGGGGGCGCAGGGCGGGCACGGGAGCGGCGGGCCGGGCGTTGGAGTGGATGCGCGGTGAACCGGCCGGGGAGCGGGGACGTGGTGGGGGTGGGTGGCCTGTGGCCCGTGCTCGCGCGCCGACGACGGGAGGGGCCGCCCGACCGCACGTGCCGACCGGTGCGCCCCGGCTCGGCCACCCGCCCGAGAGGTCTAAACCAATGCGCTGGAAACCCTTGTCACCCGCGCGTCGGGCTGGTGAGCTATGAGCCGGGACACATCGGACGCCCTGGGAATGGGAGATGTCGTGAGCAACGAGAGCCTGGCCAACCTCTTGAAGGAGGAGCGGCGGTTCGCCCCGCCCGCCGAGCTGGCCGCGCAGGCCAATGTGACGGCGGCCGCGTACGAGCAGGCGGCGTCGGACAGGCTCGGCTTCTGGGCCGAGCAGGCGCGCCGTCTCAGCTGGGCCACCGAGCCCACCGAGACGCTCGACTGGTCGAACCCGCCCTTCGCCAAGTGGTTCGCCGACGGCAAGCTCAACGTGGCGTACAACTGCGTGGACCGCCATGTGGAGGCCGGTCTCGGCGACCGGGTCGCCATCCACTTCGAGGGCGAGCCCGGGGACAGCCGCGCCATCACGTACGCCCAGCTCAAGGACGAGGTGAGCCGGGCCGCGCACGCGCTGGCGGAGCTCGGCGTCCGCAAGGGCGACCGGGTCGCGGTGTACATGCCGATGATCCCCGAGGCGGCCGTGGCCATGCTGGCGTGCGCACGGATCGGCGCGGCGCACTCCGTGGTCTTCGGCGGCTTCTCGGCGGACGCCATCGCCGCCCGCGTCCAGGACGCCGACGCCAAGGTGGTCATCACCGCCGACGGCGGCTACCGGCGCGGCAAGCCGTCCGCGCTGAAGCCGGCGGTCGACGAGGCCCTGGGCCGGGTCGAGGGGGTCGAGCACGTCCTCGTGGTGCGCCGCACCGGGCAGGACGTCGCCTGGACGGAGGGCCGGGACGTCTGGTGGCACGAGATCGTGGAGCGGCAGAGCGCCGAGCACACGCCCGAGGCGTTCGACGCGGAGCACCCGCTGTTCATCCTGTACACGTCGGGCACCACCGGTAAGCCGAAGGGCATCCTGCACACCTCGGGCGGCTACCTCACGCAGGCGGCGTACACCCACCACGCGGTCTTCGACCTGAAGCCCGAGACGGACGTCTACTGGTGCACCGCCGACATCGGCTGGGTCACCGGCCACTCGTACATCGTCTACGGCCCGCTGGCCAACGGCGCGACGCAGGTCATGTACGAGGGCACGCCGGACACGCCGCACCAGGGCCGCTTCTGGGAGATCGTGCAGAAGTACGGCGTCACGATCCTGTACACGGCTCCGACGGCGATCCGGACGTTCATGAAGTGGGGCGACGACATCCCCGCCAAGTTCGACCTGTCCAGCCTGCGCGTCCTGGGCTCGGTGGGCGAGCCGATCAACCCGGAGGCGTGGATCTGGTACCGGGAGAACATCGGCGGCGGGCGGTGCCCGATCGTGGACACCTGGTGGCAGACCGAGACGGGCGCCATGATGATCTCACCGCTGCCCGGCGTGACGGCCACGAAGCCCGGATCGGCGCAGCGCCCGCTCCCCGGCATCTCCGCGACCGTCGTGGACGACGAGGCGCGCGAGGTCCCCGACGGCGGTGGCGGCTACCTGGTGCTGACCGAGCCGTGGCCGTCCATGCTGCGCACCATCTGGGGTGACGACCAGCGGTTCGTCGACACGTACTGGTCGCGCTTCGAGGGTGTCTACTTCGCGGGCGACGGGGCCAAGAAGGACGACGACGGCGACATCTGGCTGCTGGGCCGGGTGGACGACGTGATGCTGGTCTCGGGCCACAACATCTCCACCACGGAGGTCGAGTCCGCGCTCGTGTCGCACCCGAAGGTCGCGGAGGCCGCCGTCGTCGGAGCCGCCGACGAGACGACCGGCCAGGCCATCGTGGCGTTCGTGATCCTGCGCGGGCACGCGGCGGCGGAGGCCGAGGGGGACACCGACGCGCTCGTCGCCGCCCTGCGCGACCACGTCGGCGCCACGCTCGGCCCGATCGCCAAGCCGAAGCGCGTCCTCCCCGTCGCGGAGCTGCCCAAGACCCGCTCCGGCAAGATCATGCGGCGCCTGCTGCGCGATGTCGCCGAGAACCGCGAGCTCGGTGACGTCACGACCCTGACCGACTCGTCGGTGATGAGCCTGATCCAGGCCAAGCTGCCGGCGGCGCCCAGCGAGGACTGACACGCACGCGGGCGAGCACGGAGAGCCCCCGTGGGGCCCGTCAGCCCTCCCGTGGGCCGTCAGCCCCCCGTGTGCCGTCAGCGCCCTCCGGGGGCCGCCAGGCCCGCAGGGGCCGCCAGGCCCACGCAGGGGCCGGCAGACGGCGGGCGCGGCAGGACTGAACCGCGCCTCCCGGGGCACGCGAAGGACACCCGGCCACACCGTGCCGGGTGTCCTTTTCGCACGTAAAGTCACGATAGTCAGATAAGTCCTTGCGCCCTGCCTGTAAGGTGTGCGTCGCATCAACAAAGCGATAAAAATCCAATGGGGCGCCGGGAAGTCTGGTCGGCATGTGAACAGCCATGTCCACCGACACCCCCGGAGGTCTTCGACCCGTGACCGCGCCCAAGACGCCCCACTCCCCCGGCAGCGACAAGACCGGCGGCGCCCCCGCGACCACCGAGACGAAGGGCACCGAGCGCAGAGTCCTCTCCCGGCTCCCGCTGCCCGAGCGGACGTTCGTACTGGACGCCCTGCGCGCCGAGACCGTAGGCGGCGTCCTGCTGCTCGTCGCCGCCATCGCTGCCCTCCTCTGGGCGAACACCCCGCTGAGCGACAGCTACGAGACGGTCCGGGACTTCCACATAGGACCCTCCTCCCTCGGGCTGGACCTCTCGCTCCAGCACTGGGCGGCGGACGGACTCCTGGCGATCTTCTTCTTCGTCGCCGGCATCGAGCTCAAGCGCGAGCTGGTCGCCGGTGAGCTGCGCGACCCGAAGGCGGCGGCGCTCCCCGTGGTCGCCGCGCTCTGCGGCATGATCGCGCCGGCCCTCGTCTACGTGGTGATCAACACGACCAGCGGCGGCTCGCTCGACGGCTGGGCCGTCCCGACCGCCACCGACATCGCCTTCGCGCTCGCCGTGCTGGCCGTCATCGGCACGTCGCTGCCCTCGGCGCTCCGCGCCTTCCTGCTCACCCTCGCCGTCGTCGACGACCTCTTCGCCATCCTGATCATCGCGGTGTTCTTCACCAGCGACCTGAACTTCGCCGCGCTCGGCGGGGCCGTCGCCGGGCTGGCCCTCTTCTGGTTCCTGCTCCGCCAGAACGTCCGGGGCTGGTACGTCTACGTGCCGCTCGCCCTGGCCATCTGGGGCCTGATGTACAACAGCGGCGTCCACGCCACCATCGCCGGTGTCGCCATGGGCCTGATGCTGCGCTGCACCCGCCGCGAGGGCGAGGAGCACTCCCCGGGCGAGCACATCGAGCACCAGGTGCGCCCGCTCTCCGCCGGTTTCGCCGTGCCGATGTTCGCGCTGTTCTCCGCCGGTGTGGCGGTGTCCGGCGGTGCCATGCGGGATGTGTTCACCCAGCCCGAGACCCTGGGCGTGGTCCTCGGCCTCGTCGTCGGCAAGACCGTCGGCATCTTCGGCGGCACCTGGCTCACCGCCCGCTTCACCCGTGCCAAGCTCAACGAGGACCTGGCCTGGGCCGACCTGTTCGCCGTCTCCGCACTCGCCGGCATCGGCTTCACCGTCTCCCTCCTCATCGGGGAGCTGGCGTTCGAGGGCGACGCCCGGCTGACCGACGAGGTCAAGGCCGCCGTCCTCGCCGGCTCGCTGATCGCCGCGCTCCTCGCCACCGTGCTGCTGAAGCTGCGCGTCCGCAAGTACCAGGCGATGGTCGAGGCGGAGGAGCGCGACGACGACCTGAGCGGCATCCCCGACGTGTACGAGGTGGACGACCCGGAGCACCACCGCCGTCTCGCCGACATCTACGAGCGCAAGGCCGCCGAGCACCGCCGCCTGGCCGAGGAGACGGGTGCAGCGCGCACGAACGGCGACCGTCCGGCATGATCTGAGGTCGGACCGTAGACGAGTAAGGGAGCGAGACGATGAGCGACCCCGCCGGGAGGACCGGTATCGCCGGAAGCGGTGCGGAGGACAACCTCGGGCAGTTGGTCGCCTCCGCGACCGCCGAGATGTCCGCGCTCGTGCACGACGAGATCGCGCTGGCCAAGGCCCAGCTCCGGCAGGACGTCAAGCGCGGCGCCGTCAGCGGCATGGGGTTCACGGCCGCGGGCATGGTGCTGCTGTTCTCGCTGCCGATGCTGAGCTTTGCGCTCGCGTACGGCTTCCGTGCGTGGACCGGCTGGCACCTGTCGGTGTGCTTCCTGCTGTCCTTCGCCGTCAACGTGGTCGTGGCGGGTCTTCTCGGCCTGATCGGCGCGGTGTTCGCCAAGAAGGCGAAGCGCGGCAAGGGTGCGCAGAAGACCGCCGCGTCCGTGAAGCAGACGGCCGCGGTGCTGCAGAACGTGAAGCCGCACCCCCGCCCCGAGGGGCCGACCGCCGGGGAGAAGGCGGCGGTTGTGGCACGCTCGTCCGCATGACCGTCCCTGAGAGCAGTACCGGCGCCCCCGGCGGCCCCGTCCGGATCGACGGCCCGTGGACGCACCGCGACGTGGCGGCGAACGGGGCGCGGTTCCACATCGCGGAGATGGGTGACGGCCCGCTCGTCCTGCTCCTGCACGGCTTCCCGCAGTTCTGGTGGACCTGGCGGCACCAGCTGCCCGCGCTCGCGGAGGCGGGCTTCCGCGCCGTGGCGATGGACCTGCGGGGCGTGGGCGGCAGCGACCGCACCCCGCGCGGCTACGACCCGGCGAACCTGGCCCTCGACATCACCGGCGTCGTGCGGTCCCTGGGCGAGCCCGACGCGGCGCTGGTCGGCCACGACCTGGGCGGGTACCTGGCGTGGACGGCCGCGGTGATGCGGCCCAAGCTGGTGCGGCGCCTGGCCGTGTCGTCGATGCCGCACCCCCGGCGGTGGCGCTCGGCGATGCTCTCCGACTTCGCGCAGACCCGCGCCGGTTCGTACGTGTGGGGCTTCCAGCGCCCGTGGCTGCCGGAGCGGCGGCTGGCCGCCGACGGCGCGGCGCTCGTGGGAAGGCTGATCCACGAATGGTCCGGGCCGTCGGGCCCGTCGGGCTCATCGGGGCCGGACGACGAGACGCTGGACGTGTACCGCCGGGCGATGTCGATCCCGTCGACCGCGCACTGCTCCATCGAGCCGTACCGCTGGATGGTCCGCTCGCTGGCCCGCCCGGACGGCATCCAGTTCAACCGGCGCATGAAGCGCCCCGTGCGCGTGCCGACGCTCCATCTGCACGGCTCCGCCGACCCGGTGATGCGCACCCGCAGCGCGGCGGGCTCCGGCGAGTACGTCGAAGCCCCGTACCGCTGGCGCCTGTTCGACGGACTGGGCCACTACCCGCACGAGGAGGACCCGCTGGCCTTCTCCTCGGAGCTCGTCAACTGGCTGAAGGACCCCGAGCCGGACCGCTGAGCCGGGGCCGCGCGGGCCGTTCGGCCGAGGGGACGTGAACCGGCGGGGACCGTGGTCCCACGATCGGCCAAATGCCCCGCGCATAGGCCGATTGGCCGTCGCTCGGGAGGTTACCGACCATGGGGCCCGGGCACACGTCGGGGTATGGGCTGGACGCACGACCATGTTGACGCCGCACGCAACCGCCGCACGGCCGCGGTGCCGCCTCCCGAGAGGAGCGGCGGACCGCGTGACCCGGAGCTGGACGGCCGCCTCGGGATCCCGCACATCCTGCGCCGCCGTGCCCGCTGGGTGTCCGCCCGCCTCCGGCACCAGCGCGACTGACCGGCCGTGCGCGCAGGCCCCGTGCCGGTCCCGCGCCATCCCCGCGCCCGCCGGTGGCGTCGCCGCACCGGGGCCCGCCTCGCCTCCGTACGCCGACGACACGTCCGTACGCCGACGAAGCCGCCGTACGGGCCCGGCATCGCACAGCCCGGCGCCGCACGGACTCGGCGCCGCGTCAGCGGTGAACGGAGCCCGGACCGCGGGGCCCGGCGGCGGCGCCCGGCCCACTGACCGGCCGTCGGCCGGCGACCGTCAGAGCGCGCAGTTCTGGCTGTCGACCTGCTGGTTGGCGCTCAGACCGCGGCTGATGTCCTCGCGGATCTCGTCCACCGTCAGCGCGTACCCGGTGTTGGCGTCGTCCAGCGAGCGCGCGAAGATCACGCCGTACACCTTGCCGTCCTCCGTCAGGAGCGGCCCGCCCGAGTTGCCCTGGCGGACCGTCGCGTACAGCGAGTACACGTCGCGGCGGACCTCCCCGCGCTGGTAGATGTCGGGGCCGTTGGCGTTGATGCGGCCCCGGACGCGGGCCGAGCGGACGTCGTAGGCGCCGTTCTCCGGGAAGCCGGCGACGATGGCGTTGTCGCCGCTGCGCGCGTCCGCCTCGGTGAACTCCAGGGGCGTCGCCCGCAGGTCCGGCACGTCCAGTACGGCGATGTCGCGCTGCCAGTCGTAGAGGACGACCGTCGCGTCGTACAGCCGGCCCTGACCGCCTATCTGCACGGTCGGCTCGTCCACCCCGCCCACCACGTGCGCGTTGGTCATGACGCGGCGCTCGCCGAAGACGAAGCCGGTGCCCTCCAGGACCTTGCCGCAGCCGCCGGCCGTGCCGACGACCTTGACGATGGACTGCTTGGCCCGGGCGGCGACGGGGCTGTCGACGAGTGCCGGGTCCGGCGGGAGGACCTCCGTGATGGGCTCGTTGGCGAAGGGGCTGAAGACCGGCGGGAAGCCGTTCTGCGCGAGGATCGACGTGAAGTCCGAGAAGAGCGCGGTCGCCTCGAACGGCATCACCTGGGTGACGCCCTGCAGCACCTGGGACTCCCGGGCCTGCTTGCCGAAGGGCGGGAGCGTCGTCTTGGCGAGGAGGGCGCCGATGATCCAGGCGACGACGAGCATCGCCACCACGTTGACCAGCGCACCGCCCGTCGCGTCGAGGGCGCGGGCCGGCGACCAGCTGATGTGGCCGCGCAGCCTGTTGCCCAGGTGGGTGGTGAGGGTCTGCCCGACGGAGGCGAAGACCAGCACGACGGCGATGGCCACGATGGCCGCGGTGGTGGACACCTCGGCGTCACCGGTGAGGGGCCCCCACACGAGCGGCAGCAGGTAGACGGCGGCGAGCCCGCCCCCGAGGAAACCGATCACGGACAGGATGCCGACCACGAACCCCTGTCGGTATCCGACGATCGCGAACCACACGGCGGCGACCAGCAGCAGGATGTCCAGCACGTTCACCGTCGTCAGCCTCGCAGATTCGTCTCCGGCGGCCCCGTACGGCTGCGGAGCCCAGCGGTCAGCCTGTCATGCACGCCAGTCGAGCGGGACCATGCGCCCCCGGTCCCACGGCTCCTCCCACCCGGCGAAGTGCAGGAGCCGGTCGATCAGCCCCGCCGTGAAGCCCCAGACGAGCGCGGACTCCACCAGGAACGCGGGGCCCTTGTAACCGCTGGGGTGGACGGCCATGGAGCGGTTCGCGGGATCCGCCAGGTCCGCCACCGACGCGGTGAAGACCCGCGCCGTCTCGGCCGGGTCCACCGCGCCCACCGGGCTCGGCTCCCGCCACCAGCCGAGCACGGGCGTGACGACGAAGCCGCTCACCGGAATGTAGAGGCGGGGCAGCGCGGAGAAGACCTGGACGCCCGAGGGGTCGAGGCCGGTCTCCTCGCGGGCTTCGCGCAGCGCGGCGCGCAGCGGGCCGTACGTCGCCGGGTCGCCGTCCTCGGGGTCGAGGGCGCCGCCGGGGAAGGACGGCTGCCCCGCGTGGGAGCGGAGCGTCCCGGCGCGCTCCATCAGCAGCAGTTCGGGGCCGCGCGCGCCCTCGCCGAAGAGGATCAGGACGGCCGCCTGGCGCCCGCCCTGCGGCGGCGGCAGGAAACGGCTGAGCTGCTCGGGCGCGACCGTGTGCGCCGCCTTGGCCACGGGCTCCAGCCAGCCGGGCAGCCCTTCGACCGTGACCTCGACGGGCACCGGATCGGCGCCGCCCGCCTGCGGATCGGCGCCGCCCGCCGGCCGGCCGGCGCCTTCGCCCCGCGGCGTGGCACGGCCGCCCGGCGGACCGGCCCCACCGCCGTCCCGCGACACGGCGCCCGCGCCAGGCGCAGCCGCGTCACCGCCGGCCGGACCGGCACCACCGCCCCGAGGCCCGGCACCGCGTCCCCGCGGACCCGCGCCACCGCCGCGCGGACCGGCGCCGCCGTCCCGCGGCGGGGCGCCACCGGCCCCGGCCTCTTCTCTCGCGCGCGTCATTGGCACCCCCAGCTCACCCAACGCCTGCCGGCCCTCCGATCGTTCCGCCCGGTCAGACCGCCTCCCGGGCTTCATCCGCGTCGCCCGTGCCCAGCGGGGCGGCCGGGCGGCCCGGAAAGTCCGGGGGCGGGGCCAGGCGCTGCCCCGGATACCCGCCCATCTCGTACTTGAGCAGCTTCTTCGCCTTCTCCGGGTCCGTCTCGCCCTCGCCGTACGCGGGGCAGAGCGGTGCGATCGGGCAGGCGCCGCACGCGGGCCTGCGGGCGTGGCAGATGCGGCGGCCGTGGAAGATCACCCGGTGGGACAGCATCGTCCAGTCGGCCTTCGGGAACAGGTCGCAGACGACGGCCTCGACCTTCTCCGGGTCCTCCTCGTCCGTCCACTTCCACCGGCGCACCAGCCGCCCGAAGTGCGTGTCGACGGTGATCCCGGGCACCCCGAAGGCGTTCCCGAGGACGACGTTCGCCGTCTTGCGGCCGACGCCCGGCAGCGTGACCAGATCCTCCAGCCGGCCCGGCACCTCGCCGCCGAACCGGTCCCGCAGGGCCGTGGACAGGCCGATCAGGGAGCGGGCCTTGGCGCGGAAGAAGCCGGTGGGCCGGATGATCTCCTCCAGCTCCTCGGGCACGGCCGCCGCCAGGTCCTCCGGGGTGGGATACCTGGCGAAGAGCGCCGGCGTCGTCTGGTTCACCCGCAGGTCGGTCGTCTGCGCCGACAGGACGGTCGCGACGAGAAGCTCGAAGGGGCTGCGGAAGTCCAGCTCGGGATGGGCGTACGGGTACACCTCGGCCAGTTCGCGGTTGATCCGCCGCGCGCGGCGCACCAGGGCGAGGCGCGATTCCGGCCCGCTCGCCTTCTTCGTCGCCTTCACGCGCTTCCGCGCGGTCTTTCCAGCCGACGCCGGGGCTTGTTCGCCCACAGCGGAATTCTGCTCCCCTGGCATGCTCCCGGCCCCCTCGGCGTGCGCTCTCACCGGCGAATTGGACACCCGGCCAGCCTAAGCGCCACCACCGACATCCGCCCTGGACACCGGCGATGTGGACCCGATCGGGCCCCTGGCGTGGGGGCACCCGTACCGGTACGTCAGACTTGGTGTGACTGATCGCACGGCAGTCGGCCGGCGGAGGCGGGCCCCCGGGAGGGGCCCGCGTCGCGCTCCGTCCCCGGAAGAGGGCCGCGCGGTCCGGCATCATGGGGACCAACGTCCCTGAGCAGGTCGACATAGGAGTGAACTCGTGGACGACGTTCTGCGGCGCGCCCCGCTCTTCGCGGCGCTCGATGACGAGCAGGCCGCGGAGCTCCGCGCCTCGATGAGTGAGGTGACGCTCGCCCGCGGCGACGCCCTCTTCCACGAAGGCGACCCGGGCGACCGGCTCTACGTGGTCACCGAGGGCAAGGTCAAGCTCCACCGCACGTCCCCCGACGGCCGCGAGAACATGCTCGCCGTCCTCGGTCCGGGCGAGCTGATCGGCGAGCTGTCCCTGTTCGACCCGGGCCCCCGTACGGCCACGGCGACCGCGCTGACCGAGGTGAAGCTGCTCGGCCTCGGCCACGGTGACCTCCAGCCCTGGCTGAACGCCCGCCCCGAGGTGGCCTCGGCCCTGCTGCGCGCCGTCGCCCGCCGCCTGCGCAAGACCAACGACCAGATGTCCGACCTGGTCTTCTCCGACGTGCCGGGCCGTGTCGCGCGGGCCCTGCTCGACCTGTCGCGCCGGTTCGGCGTGCAGTCGGAGGAGGGCATCCACGTGGTGCACGACCTGACGCAGGAGGAGCTGGCCCAGCTCGTCGGCGCCTCCCGCGAGACCGTCAACAAGGCGCTGGCCGACTTCGCGGGCCGCGGCTGGCTGCGCCTGGAGGCGCGCGCCGTGATCCTGCTGGACGTCGAGCGCCTGGCGAAGCGCTCCCGCTGAGCCACCGGACCGGCGCCCCGCCCCGCCGGGGTACGGCGCCGGTGCCGCCCGCCCGGTGGGGCCCCGGCCCCGCATGCCCGCCCGCCGGATACGGCGCGCCGGGCGCGGCCCCCGGTCCCGCACGCGCGCCTCGGCGCCTCCTACGCGCGCGGGGTCGCCTCCCGTACGCGCGCGGGATCGCCTCCGGTACGCGCGCGGGGTCGCCTCCCGTACGCGCGCGGGATCGCCTCCGGTACGCGCGCGGGGTCGCCTCCCGTACGCGCGCGCGTCGGCGCCGACGCACCTCGGCCCCCGTACGCACAGACGAAGGCCCGCCCCGCAGTCACCGCGGGGCGGGCCTTCACACGCGTACGGCCCGGTGGCGCGTCAGTCCTTCTTGGTGCCGTCCACGATCACCGGCGTACCGCTGCCGCCGCCGCACGGCACCGCGTAGACCGGGTTCTTCGCCGCGGCCTCCTTGTAGGCGTCGATGCACTGGTTGAGCAGCACCTTGTCGGTGAGCGAGTCGTTGAGGATCTTGTTGGCGCGGGCGATGCCCTCCGCCTCGATCCGGCGCCGCTCGGCCTCGGCCGTGGCCGTACGGGCCGCCTCCTGGGCCCGCTCGGTGGCCTGCTGCTGCTGGATCTTGCGGTCGATCTGGTCCTGCAGCTGCTCCGACGGCTTCACGTTCCGCAGGTTCACGGTGGTCACGTCGATGCCGCGGGGCGCCAGGCGCTCCTTGATCAGCTCACCGATCTCCGCGTTGATCTTCTCGCGGGCGGACGTGTAGCCCTCCTCGCTGGTGTGGCGCGCGAAGACGTTGCGCACGATCTCGCGGCTGTCCGGGAAGACCAGCCGCTGCTGGATGGCCGCCTCGTTGCCCGCGAGCCGGTACAGCTCGACCGCCTTGGTCGGCTTGACCGCCCACTTGACGGTCAGCTCCGCGTACATCACCCCGCCCTGCGAGGAGCGGACCTCCACCACGTCCTTGTCGGACAGGCTGAGGTCGACGGGACGGGTGGAGAAGCTGGTGACGCTGGTGAACGGCGAGATGACGTTGACGCCCGGGTGCATGGGCGTGCCGACCTTGCCGAAGGTCACCGGGACGCCGACCTCGTACGCGCCGACGACGTGCACGCAGCTGACGACGCCCGCGAAGAGGCCGGCCAGCAGCGCGCCGAGCGCGCCGAGCCGGAAGCCGGTGCGGCCTTCGGCGGCCCGCCCGACGAAGTAGAGCACCACCGCCGCTATGAGCAGCAGGATGGACAGAACGAACATGCGACCCCCCGTTTGTACGACAAGCGACACATCGGCAGGTGTGCTTGATGGACGCTGATGTAAAGGGAGGCTAAAGCATCGCCCGTGCGCCGGGAGCCCCGCCCGTCGTCACGGACGCGCAACAAGCCGCCGCGGCACCCCCGGCCGCCGCCATGGCCCCTCCGGACGCCCCCCGCGGACGCCTCCGGACGCTCCCCGCGGATGCCTCCGAACGCCCCCGGCGGATGCCTCCGGCCGCCGTGGGCGTGCCGCACACCGGCGTGGTCGGCGCGCGCCGGCCTCGCCACCGCCGGCGTCAGATCAGCCCGTGCTCCGCCAGGTACTCGAGCTGCGCCCGTACGGACAGCTCCGCGGCCGGCCAGAGCGACCGGTCGACGTCGGCGTACACGTGCGCCACCACCTCCGCGGGCGTCGTGTAGCCGTCCTCCACGGCGGTCTCCACCTGGGCGAGCCGGTGCGCCCGGTGCGCCAGGTAGAACTCGACGGCGCCCTGCGCGTCGTCGAGCACCGGCCCGTGGCCCGGCAGGACGGTGTGCACGCCGTCGTCCACGGTCAGGGAGCGCAGCCGCCGCAGCGAGTCCAGGTAGTCCCCGAGGCGCCCGTCGGGGTGCGCCACCATCGTGGTGCCCCGGCCCAGGATCGTGTCGCCGGTCAGGACGGCCCGGTCGGCCGGCAGGTGGAAGCTGAGCGAGTCCGCGGTGTGGCCGGGCGTCGGCACGACCCGCAGCTCCAGGCCGCCGACCGTGACGGCCTGGCCGGCGGACAGCCCCTCGTCGCCCAGGCGCAGTGCCGGGTCGAGGGCCCGCACGCGCGTCCTGGTCAGCTCCGCGAACCGGGCGGCGCCCTCCGCGTGGTCGGGGTGGCCGTGCGTGAGCAGCGTGAGGGCCACGCGCTTGCCCAGGCGCTCGGCCGTGTCCCGTACGCGCGCGAGGTGGCCCTCGTCGAGCGGGCCGGGGTCCACGACGACGGCGAGCGGCGAGTCGGGCTCGGACAGGAGCCAGGTGTTGGTGCCGTCCAGGGTCATGGCGGACGGGTTGGGCGCCAGGACGTTGACGGCCCGCTCGGTGGCGGGGCCGGACACGACGGCGCCGCGCGGCTGGCCGGGAAGGGCGGCGGCGTCGGTCATACGGCACCTCCGGCGGACGCGGGGGCCGCGTCCGGAGCCGTACCGGAAGCCGCCCCGGAGGCGGGAACCGCGCCCGGAGCCGTACCGGAGGCGGGGGCGGCGGCGCCCGTGCCGGTGGTCCTGCCGGAGGCGACCGCGCCGGTGCTTTCACCGGGGGCGCCCGGCACGTGCTTGGTGAACTCGTCGTGGCCGGGCCAGCTCAGCACCACCCGGTCGCCGTCGAGGCGGGCCCGCGCGAGCACGGGCGCGAGGTCCTGGTCGCCGGCCGCGGCGAGGGCGGCGAGCGGGGAGCCGTACGCGGTCAGGGCGCGCAGCGTGGCGATGGTCGGCGGCATCATCAGCAGCTCGCCGCGGTCGTACCCGGCCGCCGCGTCGGCGGGGCGGATCCACACCGTCCGGTCGGCCTCCGTGGAGGCGTTGGAGGCGCGCTGGCCGGTGGGGAGCGCGGCGACGAAGAACCAGGTGTCGTAGCGGCGCGGCTCGAACTCGGGGGTGATCCAGCGGGCCCAGGCGCCCAGCAGGTCGGAACGCAGGACGAGGTCGCGGCCGTCGAGGAACTCCGCGAACGACAGCTCGCGCGCGACCAGCGCCGCGCGGGCCGCCTCCCAGTCGTCGCCGGTGGTGTCGTCGACCACCGAGTCGGCCGTGGGCCCGGCGAGGAGGACGCCCGCCTCCTCGAACGTCTCGCGGACCGCCGCGCAGACGATGGCCCGCGCCTCCGCCTCGGTGGCCACGCCGAGCCGCTCGGCCCACTCCGCCGGGGCGGGCCCGGCCCAGCGCACCGGCTGCTCGTCGCGCGGGTCGACGCCTCCGCCGGGGTAGGCGTACGCGCCGCCTGCGAAGGCCATGGAGGCGCGGCGGCGCAGCATGTGCACCTCGGTGGCGTCGCCGGCGGCGCGCAGCAGCATCACGGTGGCGGCCCGTCTGGGCGCCACGGCCGTCAGCTCACCGGCCGCGAGGGCGCGGATCCGGTCGGGCCATTCCGGTGGGTACCACTGACCATTGGACATGGCCGGAGCCTATGCCGATCGGAGCGGATGTTCGAGAGCTTCCCCGGTCGGCCGCGCGGGCCCGGAGAGCGGGCCCCACGCGCGCGGGGACGCCGACGCCGCCGTACGGGGTCGGCGCCCTCGTCCTCGCGGGCCCACGCGCGCGGGGACGCCCCTCCGCACGGACGGAGCGCGGCCCTTCGCGCGGTACACGGCCCACCGCGCCCGAAGCGCGGCCCCTCGCGCGTAGGGGGGCCGTACCGGTTCCCGCACCCCCACGCGCGCGGGGCGGCGCGGGAACCGGTACGGCCCCCCGGCACAAAGCAGCCGGTCAGGCCTCCGGCAGCAGCTCCACCTGGAACTCGACCTCCACGGGCGCGTCCAGCGGCAGCACCGCTACGCCGACGGCGCTGCGCGCGTGGACGCCCGCCTCGCCCAGGACCTCGGCGAGCAGCTCGCTCGCACCGTTCAGGACGGCCGGCTGCCCCGTGAAGTCGGGCGCCGACGCGACGAAGCCGACGACCTTCACGACGCGCGCGATCCGGTCCAGGTCACCCGCCACGGACTTGATCGCGGCGAGCCCGTTGAGCGCGCAGACGCGGGCCAGGTCCTTGGCCTCCTCCGGCGTCACCTCCGCGCCGACCTTGCCGGTGACCGGGAGCTTGCCGTCCACCATGGGCAGCTGGCCCGCCGTGTAGACGTACACCCCGGACCGCACGGCCGGCTGGTAGGCGGCCAGCGGCGGCACCACCTGCGGCAGCGTCAGACCGCGCTCCGCGAGGGCGGCCTCGACACGGCCCGTCACGGCTTCTCCCGCTTCAGGTACGCCACGAGCTGCTCGGGGTTGTTCGGGCCGGGGACGACCTGGACCAGCTCCCAGCCGTCCTCGCCCCAGGTGTCCAGAATCTGCTTGGTCGCGTGCACGAGAAGGGGCACGGTCGCGTATTCCCACTTGGTCATGGGCCGACTGTATCCGCTGCCGCGCGCGGCCCCGGGGCAGCCTCCTGCGTGGGCCGCGGCGCCACTGGATACGCTCGCCCTGTGAGCAGGCTCCAGGTCGTCAGCGGCAAGGGCGGTACCGGTAAGACGACGGTCGCCGCCGCCCTCGCCCTCGCCCTCGCCGCGGAGGGGAAGCGCACCCTCCTGGTCGAGGTCGAAGGCAGACAGGGCATCGCACAGCTCTTCGGGACGGAGGCGCTCCCCTACGAGGAGCGGAAGATCGCCGTCGCACCGGGTGGCGGGGAGGTGTACGCCCTCGCGATCGACGCCGAGCTGGCCCTGCTCGACTACCTCCAGATGTTCTACAAGCTGGGAGCGGCCGGCCGCGCCCTCAGGAAGCTCGGCGCCATCGACTTCGCGACGACCGTCGCCCCGGGCGTACGGGACGTCCTGCTGACCGGCAAGGCGTGCGAGGCGGTGCGGCGCAAGGACCGGTCCGGGCGCTTCGTCTACGACCACGTCGTGATGGACGCGCCGCCCACCGGCCGGGTGACCCGCTTCCTCAACGTCAACGACGAGGTCGCCGGGCTGGCCCGGATGGGGCCCGTCCACCACCAGGCGCAGTCGGTCATGCGGGTCATCAAGTCGCCGGAGACGGCCGTCCACCTGGTGACGCTGCTGGAGGAGATGCCGGTCCAGGAGACCGCGGACGGCGTCGAGGAGCTGCGCGCGGCGGGGCTGCCGGTGGGCAACGTCCTGGTGAACATGGTCCGCCCGCGCCTGCTGGACGACGACGCGGTACGGGCCGCCTCAGCAGGCGGGGCACGTGCGGATGCCGGTGGCGCGGTTCGGGCCCCCTCCGGCGACCGGCGCGCCGACGTGGCGCGGGCCCTGGCGGCGGCCGGGGTGGGCGGCGCCGAGCAGCTGGTGGACCCGCTGTTCGAGCAGGCCGCCGAGCACGCGCGGCGGGTGGAGCTGGAGCGGGAGCAGCGCGAGGCGCTGGCGAAACTGCGGGTGCCCATGTACGAGCTGCCGCTGCTCGGCGGGGGCGTGGACCTCGCCGGGCTGTACCACCTGGCAAGGGAGCTGCGGAGGGACCTCGGGGTGAGCGACGCATGACCGGCGCGGAGGCGACACGGGCGGGGGGCACGGCCGGGGCGCCCGGCGGAATGCCGACCGGGGCTGAGGCCGGTGAGCCGTACACGGCACCAGCTGGTACCGCCGAGGCACCGGACGGGCGGCGAACCGGCACAGCTGAGACGCCGGACGACCCGACGACCAGTGCAGCTGAGACCCCGGACAGGCCGGCGACCACCACAGCCGCGGCGCCGGACGGGCCTGCCGGTGCGCCGCGCGCGCTGGAGGTGGACCCGCTGATCGACGACCCGGCGACCCGGATCGTGGTGTGCTGCGGCTCGGGCGGGGTCGGCAAGACCACGACGGCGGCGGCGCTGGCCCTGCGGGCCGCGGAGCGGGGCCGGAGGGTCGTCGTCCTGACGATCGACCCGGCCCGCCGGCTGGCCCAGTCGATGGGCATCGACGAACTGGACAACGTCCCACGCAGGGTGCCGGGCGTCGACGGCGCGGCCGGCGGCGAGCTGCACGCGATGATGCTCGACATGAAGCGCACCTTCGACGAGACCGTCGAGGCGCACGCGGACCCGGAGCGGGCCCGCGCCATCCTGGCGAACCCCTTCTACCAGTCGCTGTCGGCCGGCTTCGCGGGCACGCAGGAGTACATGGCGATGGAGAAGCTGGGCCAGCTGCGGGCGCGCGACGAGTGGGACCTGATCGTCGTGGACACCCCGCCGTCGCGGTCGGCGCTGGACTTCCTGGACGCGCCGAAGCGGCTGGGCTCGTTCCTCGACGGCCGGCTGATCCGGGCGCTGACGGCCCCGGCGAAGGTGGGCGGCCGGGCGGGCATGAAGTTCCTGAACGTCGGCATGTCGATGATGACGGGCACCCTCGGGAAGCTGCTGGGCGGTCAGCTGCTGCGGGACGTGCAGACGTTCGTGGCGGCGATGGACACGATGTTCGGCGGCTTCCGTACGCGGGCGGACGCGACGTACCGGCTGCTCCAGGCGCCGGGCACGGCGTTCCTCGTGGTGGCGGCGCCGGAGCCGGACGCGCTGCGGGAGGCCGCGTACTTCGTGGAGCGGCTGGCGGCGGACGACATGCCGCTGGAGGGGCTGGTCCTCAACCGCGTGCACGGGAGCGGAGCCGGTCGGCTGTCGGCGGAGCGGGCACTCACCGCGGCGGAAAATCTTGCCGGGCCGGGGATTGTGGATCAGGGGGACGGGCAGACTGGTGTCGGTGGCCCCGCGGCCACCTCCCCCGAGGCTCCCGCACTCGACCGCACGACCGGCCCGACCGGCACATCCCGCACGACCGGCTCCCCCCGTACGACCGATATCCCGCCCGCCGTGGCGCAGTTGACGGCGGGACTGCTGCGCCTCCACGCCGAGCGGATGCGGGTACTCGACCGCGAGCGGCGTACGCGGAACCGTTTCACCGCGCTCCACCCGGACGTCCCGGTGACGGAGGTCCCGGCGCTCGCCGCCGACGTCCACGACCTGTCCGCGCTGCGCTCCATCGGCACGCACCTGGCGTCTCCACCGCACCGGGACCTCTGACCACCCACACCGCACCACGGCCACCGGACCGCGCACCGGGGCCACCACCGGCAGGGCCGCGCGTGAGCGGGCCCTGCACGTACGGACCGCGCGCACCGGCCGCGCGCGCCGCACCCCGGCCGGCCGGTCCCGGCACGGCCCACCACGAACGGCGCAGGGCTCGCGCAACGGAACGGCGCACGAGCCACTGCGCGACGACACCCCGGCGGCGACCCGCGCGGCGGCCTACGCGCCACCCGCGTGGCGGCGACCGACTCTTCGGCGGCTACGAACCGACCGTGTGCGCGGCGGTCACTCCGGCACCGCGCAGCTGCTGTGTGGCCGGCACTCTGGGGCCGTGCGACTGCTGTGCGGCGGTCACCCGGCGCCGTGCGGCCGCTGTGCGGCGACCGTCCGGTCCGCCGCGCGCGGCGGGGCCTCATCGGGCGTCGTTCCGCCGGGGGGTGCCCACGCGGGCCTGGGAGCGGAACGGGCGCCGGCGCTCAGCCGGCCGCGGCGTACGTCTCGTACGTCTCGTCGTCGTTGAGCGCGACCGGCAGGATGCCCGCGCTGCGCTCGTACTCCGTGCGCGCCGTCTCCAGGAGGCGCCGCCAGGAGGTCACGGTCGGCCGCCGCCGCAGCAGGGCCCGCCGCTCGCGCTCCGTCATCCCGCCCCACACGCCGAACTCGACGCGGTTGTCCAGCGCGTCGGCCAGGCACTCGGTCCGCACCGGGCACCCGGTGCACACCGCCTTGGCCCTGTTCTGCGCCGCTCCTTGTACGAACAGTTCATCCGGATCCGTAGTGCGGCAGGCCGCCTGCGCACTCCAGTCAGCTACCCAGCTCATGCCGGCGCCGTCCTCTCCCGAATCGAGGCTCCCCCACGGCGGCAGCGGCATATTCACCGCTGCCAGTTGAGGACGTTACGGAAGGTCGTCACACCGCAACACCCCCGTCGGGCCCAATCTTGAATGGCCCGAACGGACTATGCGTACGCGGCAGATCACCCAGGGGAGTGACCCGGAGACATGCCGGGCCATACGCCTGAAACGGGTCATTTGCCTTACGTCGTGCGGAGCAAACCGGAGCAAGCTCCGCGAAAGGCGCGCCGCATCGGGGAGTCGGCCGCACCACCGGGTCCGCCCTCGACCACGGAAGGTCGCGGGAACACGCAGGAGCACGAGAGAACACGCAGGAGCGCGCGGGGGGGCCGCGGGGGGTCGGATCGACAGGGGAGAGGACGCGCGGGACTTGCAGGGGCCACCCGGAGGGCGGCGCGGTGGACCCGTAGGGGAAGGGGAGTCGGGGTGGGGGGGGGTGGTCATCCCGGTCACGGCGGCCCGCGTCGGCGACCGCTGTGACAGTTGTGACCACCTTAGGCCAAGGCATATACGCGTGTCCGGCGAATGAGAACGTAGGCTTCCCCCATGCCAAAGAACCGCTCGGGCGGGGGTCTGACCGCGACCCAGCAGGCCGCCAAGTTCCTCGGTGTCAGCGTGCTCTCCGGAGTCGTCCTCGCCGGCATCGCGATGCCCGCGGCGGGAGCCCTGGGCCTCGCTGCGAAGGGGACGGTCCAGGGGTTCGACGAGATCCCGGCCAACATGAAGAGGCCGCCGCTGAGCCAGCGCACCCAGATCCTCGACGCCGACGGCGGCCTGATCGCGACGGTCTACTCACGTGACCGCACGGTCGTCCCGCTGGAGGACATCTCGCCGTACATGCAGAAGGCGATCGTCGCCGTCGAGGACTCGCGCTTCTACGAGCACGGCGCCGTCGACCTCAAGGGCGTCCTGCGCGCGGTGAACCGCAACGCACAGGAGGGCGGCGTCGCCCAGGGCGCGTCGACCCTGACCCAGCAGTACGTCAAGAACGTCTTCGTCGAGCAGGCGGGCGACGACCGCGACAAGTTCGCGCAGGCCACCCAGCAGACCCTGGGCCGCAAGATCCAGGAGCTGAAGTACGCCATCCAGGTGGAGAAGGAGCTCGGCAAGAAGAAGATCCTCGAGAACTACCTGAACATCACCTTCTTCGGGCAGCAGGCGTACGGCATCGAGGCCGCCTCCCAGCGGTACTTCTCCAAGCACGCCAAGGACCTGGAGCTGGGCGAGGCCGCGATGCTCGCCGGGCTCGTGCAGTCGCCGAGCCGGTACGACCCCGTGAACGACGTGCAGGAGGCCACCAACCGCCGCGACGTCGTCCTCCAGCGGATGGTCGCCGTCGGCGACATCAGCCATGCCGAGGCCGACCAGGCCAAGGCCAAGCCGATCGAGCTGAAGATCACCCGGCCGAAGAACGGCTGCATCACCGCGCGCGACGGCGCCGGCTTCTTCTGCGACTACGTCCGCGAGGTCTTCCTCTCCGACCCGGTCTTCGGCAAGTCCCGCGAGGAGCGCGCCAAGGTCTGGAACCGGGGCGGCCTGACCATCCGCACCACGCTGGACCCGCAGGCCCAGAAGGCCGCGCAGGACTCGCTGAAGGACCACGTCTACCAGGACGACAAGGTCGCCGCGGCGATCACCATGGTCCAGCCGGGGACGGGCAAGATCCTCGCCATGGGCCAGTCCAAGCCGTACGGCTTCGGCAAGAACGAGACGCAGATCAACTACTCGGTCAACCGGGGCATGGGCGGTTCGAACTTCGGCTTCCCGACCGGCTCGACCTTCAAGCCGTTCGTCGCCGCGGCCGCCATAGAGCAGGGCAAGCCGCCGACGCAGAGCTACTCGTCGCCGTTCAAGATGCCCTACCCGGACTCGGTCCAGTCGTGCAGCGGGAAGCCCTGGCGGAACGTGGGCAACGACAACGTCGAGAACGAGAACGAGTCGGAGGTCGGCCCGTACGCGCTGAAGGAGGCCATGGCCAAGTCGGTCAACACCTACTTCGTGCAGATGCTCGGCGAGATCGGCATGTGCCCGGTCGTCGAGATGACCGACAAGCTGGGCGTCGTCATGGGCGACGACAAGAAGCTGCCCGAGAAGCCGTCCGCGCTGACGCTCGGCTCGCAGGGCATGTCCCCGCTGACCATGGCGACCGCCTACGCGGCCTTCGCCAACCGGGGCACGTACTGCACGCCGACCGCGATCGAGTCGATCAAGACGAGCGAGGGCCGCAGCCTGAAGGTCCCGCGCTCGGCCTGCGGGCGCGCGATGGCGGAGCGCACGGCGGACACCATCAACACCCTGCTGCGCGGAGTGATCGACTCCGGTACGGGCCAGGCCGCCGGCCTGCAGTCCCGTGACAGCGCCGGCAAGACGGGTACGACCGACAGCCGCCGCAACGCCTGGTTCGTCGGCTACACGCCGAACATGTCCGGCGCCGTCTGGGTCGGCAGCCCGACCCAGCAGGTGGAGATGGTCGGCATCACCATCGGCGGGCGGTACCACGACAAGGTCTTCGGCGGCCAGGTCCCGGGCCCGATCTGGAAGGACGCCATGACCGGCGCCCTGGACGGCCACCCGGCACCGGGCTTCACCAGCGTCGTGATCCCGGACGCCCCGAAGCCGCAGCCCCCGGCCCCGGGCCGCGACGACAAGCCGGGCAACGGCGGGGCCGGCGGCAACGGAGGAAACGGAGCGAACGGCGGTGGAGGAAACGGCGGCCGCGAGCCCTTCCCCGGCTTCTCCTTCCCGACCGACCTGATCGGCGGCAACGGCAACGGCAACGGAGGGAACGGCGGCAACGGCGGCCGCGACCGCTAGGCCTGCCCGCCGAACAGCCGAAGGGCGTCCCCCGATCCGGGGGACGCCCTTCGCCGTACACCAAAGCCCGTGCACGGCAGCCCGTACACGGCAGCCCATGCACAGCAGCCCGCACGGGCAGCCGCCCGATCGGCGCCGGGCGGCGGGCGCGGCCTCAGGCGCCCACCGGAGAGCCCCCGGGACGCCCGGCCCACCAGGGGGGGCACCGCCCCCGCCGCCCCGGGTGACACCCGGCCCGCCGGGGACGAGCCCCGCCGGAGACGGGGCCCTAACCCGCCAGCAGCTCCTTGACCACGGCGGCGACACGACCGCCGTCCGCCCGGCCGGCCACCTTCGGGTTCACGATCTTCATGACGGCGCCCATGGCCCGCGGCCCCTCGGCGCCGCCCGCCTTCGCCTCCTCGACGGCCTGCGCGACGACGTCGCGAAGCTCCCCGTCCGACAGCTGCTTCGGCAGGTACGCGTCGAGGATCTCGCCCTCGGCCCGCTCCCGCTCGGCCTGCTCGGCACGGCCGCCCTGCGCGAACGCGTCGGCCGCCTCGCGGCGCTTCTTCGCCTCCTTGGCGATCACCTTCTGCACCTCGTCGTCGGAGAGCTCACGGGCCTGCTTGCCCGAGACCTCCTCCTTCGTGATCGCGGCGAGGGTCAGCCGGAGGGTCGAGGAGCGGAGCTCGTCACGCGCCCTGATCGCCTCCGTGAGGTCTTCCTGCAACTTGGACTTGAGCGTGGTCATGCGGACCAGCATGACAGGTGTACCGCCGCGCACGCCCGCGCATTTGGCGGGCGTCGCACCCCCTCCCCCGGTCTGCGACCATGGACGTCATGCGCGCGCGATACGGAGTCCCCCTCGCCATCACTGCACTGGGCACGGCCGGTCTGGCCTACGCCGCCGGCTTCGAAGCCCGCTCCTTCCGGCTCCGCCGGGTGACCGTCCCGGTCCTGCCGCGCGGCACGCGCCCGCTGCGTGTGCTCCAGGTCTCGGACATCCACATGGTGAGCGGGCAGCGCAAGAAGCAGCGGTGGCTCCAGACCCTGGCCGGCCTGCGCCCCGACCTCGTGGTGAACACGGGCGACAACCTCTCCGACCCGGGGGGCGTGCCGGAGCTGCTGGACGCGCTGGGCCCGCTGATGGAGTACCCGGGCGTGTACGTCTTCGGCTCCAACGACTACTACGGCCCCAAGCTGCGCAATCCGGCCCGCTACCTGTTCGAGAAGCTCCAGGGCCGCCACGGCCTGAACGGCAACCCGCCGGCCGTCGGCGCCGTCCACAACCCGTGGGAGGGCATCCGGGACGCCTTCGACGCGGCCGGGTGGCTGGACCTCACCAACACCCGCGGCCGCCTCAAGGTGGAGGGCCTGGAGCTGGCCTTCACCGGCCTCGACGACCCCCACATCAAGCGGGACCGGTACGAGAAGGTCGCGGGCGGCCCCGAGACGGACGCCGACCTCGCGGTGGGCGTCGTCCACGCCCCGTACCTGCGCTCCCTGGACGCCTTCACCGCCGACGGCTACCCCCTGGTCCTGGCCGGCCACACCCACGGGGGCCAGCTGCGCGTCCCCTTCTACGGGGCGCTCGTCACCAACTGCGACCTGGACACGGACCGCGCCAGGGGCCTCTCCACCCACCGCGCGGGCGGCCACACGGCGTACCTCCACGTCTCCGCCGGCTGCGGCACCAACCGCTACACCCCGGTCCGCTTCGCCTGCCCCCCGGAGGCCACCCTCCTCACCCTGGCCCCCCGCGACTGAACGCCGACCGCCGAGGGCCGGGAAACCGGATTTCGTCTCCGGCCGCCGGTGGGCTAAAGTAAACGACGTCGCCAGGACAACACGGGCGACATCGGGGTGTAGCGCAGCTTGGCAGCGCGCTTCGTTCGGGACGAAGAGGTCGTGGGTTCAAATCCCGCCACCCCGACAGTGAAGTACCAGGTCAGGGGCCTGATCCGCTTAGCGGGTCAGGCCCCTGAGTGGTTTTCGGGGGGTCTGGTTCGGGTGCGGGGTGTCGCCTGGGTGTGGGGGGCGCCTCGGGGTGGGGAGGCGCCTCGGGACCGGGGCGCTACTTCGGGGGGCGGTTGAAGAGGGACTTGGACCAGGTGTAGCCGAGGGCGGCCAGGGCCAGGCACCAGGCGACGGCGAGCCAGCCGTTGTGGCCGATCTCCGTGCCGAGGAGCAGGCCGCGGAGCGTCTCGATGGCCGGGGTGAAGGGCTGGTACCGGGCGACGGGCTGGAAGCAGCCGGGCATGGCGTCGACCGGTACGAAGGCGCTGGACAGGAGCGGCAGGACCATCAGCGGAAGGGCGTTGTTGCCGGCCGCCTCGGCGTTCGGGCTGGTCAGGCCCATCCCCACGGCGACCCAGGTGAGCGCCAGGGAGACCAGGGCGAGCAGCCCCGCGGCGGCGAGCCACTCCAGCGCGGTGGCGTCCGTCGCCCGGAACCCGATGGCCACCGCGACGGCTCCGACGACGACCACGCTCATCATGCACTGCAGGACGCTGCCGGCCACGTGCCCGATCAGCACCGAACCGCGGTGGATCGCCATCGTCCGGAACCGGGCGATGATGCCCTCGGTCATGTCCATCGCCACGGATACCGCGCTGCCGATCGTGGTGCCGCCGATGGTCAGCAGCATGATGCCGGGCACGAGGTACGCGAGGTAAGCGGACCGGTCCGCTCCGCCGGCGATGCCGGCGCTCATCACGTCGCCGAAGACGTACACGAAGAGCAGCAGCAGGACGACCGGTGTGAGCAGCAGGTTCAGCGTCATGGACGGGTAGCGCCTGACGTGCAGGAGGTTGCGGCGCAGCATCGTGGCGGAGTCGCGCGCGGCGAGGGTGAGGGAGCTCATCGGACGTCCTCCTCGGACGGGCCGGCAACGCCCGCTCCGCCGGTGAGGGCGAAGAAGACGTCGTCGAGGTCGGGGGTGTGCACGGTCAGCTCGTCCGCCTCGACGCCGGCCGCGTCGAGCCGGTCGAGGAGGGCGCGCAGTGCGCGCTGGCCTCCGTCGCCGGGCACCTGGAGGGTGAGCGCCTCGTCGTCGCGCTGCGCCTCCGGGAGGGCGGTCGCGGCGTTCCCGTACGCGGCCGGGTCGGAGAAGCGGAGCCGGACGTGCCCGCCGGGGACGAGCCGCTTGAGTTCCGCGGCGCTGCCCTCGGCGGCGATCCTGCCGTCGCTCAGGACCGCGATGCGGTCGGCGAGTTCGTCCGCCTCCTCCAGGTACTGGGTGGTGAGGAAGACGGTGACACCGTCGGCGACCAGTTCGCGGACGACGCCCCACATGTCGTGCCGTGAGCGGGGGTCGAGGCCGGTGGTCGGTTCGTCGAGGAAGATGACGCGCGGGCCGCCCACGAGGGTCATGGCGATGTCGAGGCGGCGCTTCATGCCCCCCGAGTAGGTGGAGGCGGGCTTCTTCGCTGCCTCGGTCAGGTCGAACCGGTCCAGCAGCTCGGCGGTGACCCGGCGGCCCTCGCGCTTGGAGAGGTGGTGCAGGTCGGCCATCAGGCGCATGTTCTCCTCGCCGGTGATCAGGCCGTCGACCGCGGAGAACTGGCCGGTGACGCCGATCGCCGCGCGCACGGCCTGCGGTTCGGCGGCGAGGTCGTGGCCCGCCACCCGGGCCTGTCCGGCGTCCGCGGGGACGAGCGTGGAGAGGATCTTCACCGCGGTGGTCTTGCCGGCGCCGTTCGGTCCGAGTAACGCGAACACGGACCCGGCCGGGATGTGCAGGTCGATGCCGTCGAGGACGGTCTTGTCGCCGTACGACTTGCGCAGTCCGGCGGCGGAGATCGCCGCGGAGGCCGCTGCCGACGGCGGCTGATCGCCCGGATGGCGTCTTTGCATGGGCATGACACGGTTGCGCATGGTGCTCCCTTTCGGAGGGCGTGGTGGGTGTGGGGGTGCCGCTTACGGGGCGGCGCGGTGGGGCTCAGCCGGTTGCGTGAGCACTCAGGGCCTGGCGCGGCGGATGTCGATGTTGCCGTACTTGGTGCGGGCCTGGACCTTGACCGTTTCGTCCGTCTCCTGCGGCGCCCCGGAGGCGGTGAGCGCGTTGCGGACCTGGCCGGCGCCGGAGCTGACGTCGAGCCAGGCGGCCGTGCCGTCGCGGACGCCGACCTCGATCGCGCCGTGGCTCGTCTCCAACCGCACGGCGCCCCGCGCCACTTCGCCCACGCGCAGCGTTCCGTGGGCGGTGGTGGCGGTGACGGAGTCCTCGGCGCGGTCGACGCTGATGTCGCCGTTGGCGCCGCTGACCCGCAGTTCGCCGGTGGCGACCCCGACGGTCGTGGTGCCGTGCGAGTTCTTCAGTACGGCGGCGCCGTCGACGAAGCCGACGCGCAGGCTGCCGGAACTGGTCGCGATCTCGGCCGGTCCCTCGACCCGGTCCACGGAGATGGAGCCGTGCGCCGCGGTCAGCCGCAGCGGACCGGTCGTGTCGAGGCGTACGTCGCCGGCCGAGGTCTTCACGCGGACCTCGCCGAGCCGGCCCTCGCCGAGCACCTGGGTCCAGGCTCCGGTCATGTCGACGCGTGAGCCCGCGGGCAGCTCGACCGTCACGTCGACGACACCGACGCGGCCGAACAGGTTGGGCTTCGGGGCCGTGACGGTGAGTGCGCCGCTCGCGTAGGCGACCTCGGTCTGGCCGGCCGTGCGCACGTCCAGGTCCTTCCCCGGATCGCGGGGGCGCACCTCGACGACCGTGTCCGGGCGGTCGGCCGCGGTGAACTGGATGGAGCCGGCCTCCACGCGCGCGGTGACCGAGATCGGCTTCGGGGTGTCGAAAGCAGGCATGGCTGTTCCGTCCTCTTGGGTCCGTGGTGTGTGTGGGGCGCCCCCGCCGGCGGGACGTGGGCGTGGTGCGGTGGGCCCTGGTGGGGCGTGGTGCGGTGGGGCCTGGTGTGGTGGGGCGTGGTGCGGTGGGGGCGTGGTGCGGTGGGGCCTGGTGCGGTGGGGCCTGGTGGGGTGGGGCCTGGTGGGGTGGGGGCGTGCGGTGCTGGTGGGCGGCCTGGGCCGGGTGCGGCTAGCGCACCCAGCCCGTGAAGCTCTGCCCGACGTTGCGGGTCCTCTCCGGGGGCCGGGGGCGCGCGCCACCGTCGACGGCGGCGGACACCGCGCGTACCAGCCACGCGTTGACCGACAGGCCCTCGCGGCTCGCGGCCTCCTCGGCGCGGGCCTTGAGGTGGGCCGGCAGGCGCAGGTTGACGCGGGCGGTGGCGCCGCCCTCCTCGCCCTCCACCGCGGGCGGCGTCGCGGCCGCGAGCGGCTCGGCCGCCTCGGCCGCCTCGGCCGGCTCCGCCGGAGCGCCGCCGCCGGGCGGCGGTGTCACGACGAAGTCCGGGTCCAGGCCGCGCAGCCGCACGTCGACCGATCCGGGGGCGAGCTCGCGGGTGATCTCGTCCATGGCCGCGGAGAGCACATGGAGCATGGTCAGACGGGTCGCCGACTCCAGGGGAGCGGTGAGCCTCTCGGCCAGCTCGCGGGCTTCGTCGCCGCCCGCTTCGGCGGCCACCGCGAGCTCACGGCGGAGGGAGTCCACGTACGGGGTGAGGTCCATGACGCCATCATGACACCACTATGGCGCCACGCGCAACCACCCTTGGCGTCACTCGCGGCCCGAACCCGCGAAGACCGGCTGTGAGCTGGCGTTCTACGCAGGCAACGCTGCACGTCGGCGAGACATCCCGGCCCTGACACCCGCCAAGAAGGGCACCGCAGGGGCATCATGGCACCACGTGGCACCACGATGGCGCCAGCTTGTACGCGGCTGCCGCGGAGGGTCCGGCTGTAACACCGCGCACCCGCCCGTCCCGGTTTGGGCCGTCCGGCATCAGGAGGGCATCAAGACTGCCGGGGTCCGGCAATGCGCCGTCGCCGGACCCCCTGTCACGATGCGGGAGTCGGAAACGGGGGTGCCGATCGGTGCCGGGATGCGGAAGCGCGTCCCGGCTTCGGCATGTCCCGCACCACGCTGTGAGGGCCGGAGGGGCGGGGATGGGCGAGTGGGCCGGGGTCGCGGTCTCCTTTCCGGTGTTCTTCTTCACCGTCGCTCTCGTCGTCGTCATCGCCTTCTGGCTGCTGGTCCTCTGCGGTGCCGCCGGTACGGGCACCTTCGACGGGGACGTCCCGCTCGACGCGCTCGGGCTGGGCGGGCTGCCCGTCTCGGTGGCGCTCTCCGCGATGACCGTGGCCGGGTGGGTCACGGCGCTGGCCGGGAGGGCGGCGCTGGACCGCCTGACGGGTCCGGGAGCGCTGCGGGCCGTGCTGTCCCTCGCCGTGCTCGGCGCCGCCCTGGCCGCCGGTCTTCAGGCCGCGCGCCTCCTGTGGCGCCTGGCCGTGAGGGCGGTGGAGGGTGGTGGCCGGGCGGGCGTCGAGGAGTGCCGGCGGGAGGGGTGTGGGGCGGGTGCGGCGCGGTGTGGATCGACGGGGGGCGGTGCGGCGCGGTGGGGGGTGGCGCGGATCGGGACGGTGGAGGCGTGGGCCTTGTCGGAGCAGCGGGAGGGGCCCCGGTGGGGGGTGGCCCGGAGGGCGGCCCGGGGATGGCCGCGGGAAGTTATCCACAGGCCCGGCGGGATGTCGGTGCGGCGGAGCATGATGGACGGCATGACTGAGCCGACCGGACTTCCCGAGTCCTCCCTGTCCACCGCCTCCTCTGCCTCTGCCTCTGCTTCTGCCTCTGGCTCCGCCGCTTCCTGGGCGGGGCTGCCTGACTGGGAGAAGCGGTTCCGGGCGCCGCGGGTCTCGCTGCCGGACTGGGCGGAGGACGCCCCCGCGCGAGCCCTGTTCGTGTCGAACGCGACGGGGACGTACGAGCTGTACGCCTGGGACCGGGACACGGGCGGGCAGCGGCAGGTCACCGACCGGCCGAACGGGACGACGGACGGCGTGCTGTCGCCGGACGGCGAGTGGATCTGGTGGTTCGCGGACACCGACGGCGACGAGTTCGGGGTGTGGATGCGGCAGCCGTTCGCCGGCGGCCCGGACGAGCCGGCGGTGGCGGGTCTGGCGGCCTCCTACCCCGCTGGCCTGGCCCTCGGCAGGGACGGCACGGCGGTGGTCGGCCGGTCCACGGAGGAGGAGGGCACCACCGTCCACGTGGTCCGGCCCGGGGGCCTGCCGGTGGAGATCTACCGGCACCGCGAGTCGGCCGGGGTGGGGGACCTGTCGCGGGACGGGACGCTCGTGGCGCTGGAGCACACCGAGCACGGCGACGCGATGCACGCGGCGCTGCGCGTGGTGCGGCTGGACGGCTCGCTGGTGGCGGAGCTGGACGACACCAAGGGCGGCACCAAGGACCTGGGGCTGACGGTGATGGGCTTCGCCCCCGTGGAGGGGGACGGGCGGCTGCTGATCGGGCACCAGCGGCGCGGCCGGTGGGAGCCGATGATCTGGGACGTGGCGTCGGGGCGGGAGACGGAGCTGGGCCTGGACCTGCCGGGTGACGTCGGCGCGGAGTGGTTCCCCGACGGGTCGGGGCTGCTGATCGCCCACGACTTCGAGGCGCGTACGGAGCTGTGGCGGTACGACATCGCCTCGGGGCGGCTGACGCGGCTGGACACGCCGGCCGGTTCGGTGTCGGGGGCGACGGCCCGGCCGGACGGCTCGGTGGAGTACCTGTGGTCCTCGGCGGCCGAGCCGCCGGTGGTGCGGTCGTCCACCGGCGCCGTGGTCCTCGACCCGCCCGGCCCGAAGGCGCCGCCGTCGGTGGCGGTGGAGGACGTGTGGGTGGACGGGCCGGGCGGCCGTGTCCACGCGCTGGTGCAGCGGCCGGAGGGGGCGGCGGGTCCGCTGCCCACCGTCTTCGACCTGCACGGCGGTCCGGCGTGGCACTACAGCGACACGTTCGCGGCGGGCCCGGCGGCGTGGCTGGACCACGGTTACGCGGTGGTGCGGGTGAACTACCGCGGCTCCACCGGGTACGGCCGGGAGTGGACGGACGCGCTGCGCCACCGGGTGGGGCTGATCGAGCTGGAGGACGTCACCGCCGTCCGCGAGTGGGCCGTGTCGTCCGGCCTCGCCGACCCGGAGCGGCTGGTCCTGACCGGTGGCTCCTGGGGCGGCTATCTGACCCTGCTCGGGCTGGGGACCCAGCCCGACGTGTGGGCGGTGGGCATCGCCGACGTGCCGGTGGCGGACTACGTGACCGCCTACCGGGACCAGATGGAGGCGCTGCGGCCCCTGGACCGGACACTGTTCGGCGGGTCACCGGAGGAGGTTCCGGAGCGGTTCCGGGCCTCGTCGCCGATCACGTACGTGGACGAGGTGCGGGCACCGGTCTACATCGCGGCGGGCCTGAACGACCCGCGCTGCCCGATCCGGCAGGTGGAGAACTACGTGGAGCGCCTGGCCGCCCGCGGCGCGGTCCACGAGGTGTACCGGTACGACGCCGGACACGGCTCACTGGTGGTGGAGGAACGGATCAAGCAGGTGCGCCAGGAACTGGAGTTCGCGGCGCGACACCTGCCCTCCGCGACCGGGACCCGGCCGGAAGGGGGGTGACGGCGTTCCGTACCGTGGAGGGGTGTACCGGTTCCTGACGACACCCCGCTGGTGGGGGATCAACGTCTTCGTGCTGCTGGCGATCCCGTTCTGCCTGTTCATGGGCATCTGGCAGCTGGGCAGGTTCGAGGACCGCGTCGACTCCCACCGGGAGGCGGAGCGGCGGCCCGCGGCGGCCGCGGCACAGGACGCCGTGCCGCTGGCCGAGCTGCTGCCCGTCGACAAGGAGACGTCGGGCCGCCTGGCGGAGGTGAGCGGCCGCTACGGGAAGCAGTTCCTGGTGCCGGGCCGCGAGCTGGACGGCGAGACCGGGTCGTACGTGCTGACGCTGCTGCACACCTCCGAGGGCAAGGCCCTGCCGGTGGTGCGGGGCTGGCTCCCCGAGGGCGCGCCCGCGCCCGCGCCGCCGGCCGGCGAGCAGACGGTGACGGGCGCCCTCCAGGCGTCGGAGCACGCCGGGGGGGCCGGGGTCCGCGCGGCGGGCGGTCTGCCCTCGGGACAGGTCGGCATCATCAGCGCGGCCTCGCTGGTCAACCTGGTGCCGGACGACGTGTACGACGCGTGGGTGACGCTGAGGGAGTCGCCCGAGGGGCTGACGCCCGTACCGGCGGCCGCGGCGGTCGGCACGGGGCTGGACCTGAAGGCGTTCCAGAACCTCGGGTACACGGGCGAGTGGTTCGTCTTCGCGGGCTTCGTGCTGTTCATGTGGGTGCGCCTGGTGCGGCGCGAGGCGGAGACCGAACGGGACCGGGCCCTCGGGCTGGAGCCGTAGCCTTCGCGGGCCTGCCCGGCGTGGGCGGGCCTGCCCGGCGTGGGCGGGCCTGCCCGGCCTTCGCGGGCCTGCCCGGCCTTCGCGGGCCTGCCCGGCCTTCGCGGGCCTGCCCGGCGTGCGCGGTCGACCACCTGCGCGGGGCCGTCTCCGTCCCGTCGGACGTCGTCGTGGGCCGGTTCGGGAACAGGGGCCGCATGCCGTCGGGTCCGCCGGTCTCCATGACGGCGCCCGTCGGGCCGGCGACCACGGACTTCGGCGAGACCGTCCGCGGGGCCCGGCGCGTACGGCCCGGCGCGCGGCTGCGCCGTCGGCCGTTCCGGCGCTGCACGCTGGTGCGGCACCGTCACCGGCACCGGCTCCGAACCGAGCCGGGATGGCCGGGGCGTCCCGTGCGGTGGGGCCGTGGTGGGCCGCACCGCACGGGGCCGAGCCGGTGGCGCGGGACGTCATCCCGCGGGGAGGAGCCCGGTGCGGTAGATGGTGCCCGCGCAGGCGTTCGGCACGGTGACCGTCGCCGTGGGCCCGCCCGCACTCGGGGTGTGCGTCACCGTGACGCTGCCCTCCGCGTGGCCGTCGGCCCGGAGCGTCTGCGGCTCCACCGCGGGCCCCGCGTCCGCGCCGCCGCCCTCCGGCGTGCCGGTGGTCGTCCCGCCCGTCGTCGGCGGTGGCTCCTCGGTCGTCTGCGACGGGGTCGGCTCGGGCGACTGCCCGCCACCGCCGCTCCCGCTGCCGCCGCTCACCGGGCACGTCTCGCTCGGCACCCAGGCGAACCGCACCTCGTACGCGCCGGACGGCTTCAGCACCAGGCTCGCGACGGCCGACGACGGGGCCGGCAGCCCGGACGCGGCGGACCCCGCCCCGTGCCGGACCACGCTGATGCGCCCCGGGTCGGCCGCGCCGCCCGTGCCGAAGGCGACCGTGCCGCCGGCGTCGACCGTGCAGTCGCCGCCGGAGACGTTGGTGATGCGGAACGTCCCGTACACCGCGCCGTCCTCGGCGGGGCCACCCGCCTCGGCGGCGCTCACGGCGAGCTGACCCGCCTGGCAGACCGGTGCCCGCGCCGGGGAGGAGGCGGACGCGTCGGGGGCGCCGCCGACGCCGTCGGAGACGCCCGAGTCCGCGCTCGGCGGGGCCGCCGACGGGCTGGTACGGCCCTTCCCGGCGCCGCTCAGCTCCCCGGACGGGCTGCCCGCCGCCTGCTCCCCGGCCGGTCCGGCGTCGTCACCGGTGCCGCCCTGGACCTGGGCGCCGTGGCCCGCGTTGATCGCGTTGGCGTCGGAGTCCGTGCCGGACCCGGCGACGTGCACGACGGCCGGGACGCCCGTGCCGAGCAGGATGACCGCCGCGGCGGCGCCGACCAGTGCCTGCCGCTTCCGGGCCCGCCGTGCCGGGACGGCCCGGCGGAGGTGGTCGAGGGCGCCCTCGGAGGGTTCCAGGCCACCGACGGCACCCTGGAGCAGGCGCCGCAGCGCGAGCTCGTCACCGCCGAGTTCGAACACCTCGGTGGTGTCGGTCGCGTCGGGGGTGGTGGGAATGCCGGGGGCGGTGGGGAGGCCGGGGGCGGGGTTGGCCGCCGCGTCGTGCGTGCCGTGCGTGCCGGGTGCCCGGGAGGTGCCGGGGGCCCCGTCGGCCTGGTGGGCCTCGGGTGCGGCGGTACCGGCGGTCTCCGGGGTATGCGCCTCCGGGGTCCGGGTCTGCGGGGTCCGGGTCTGCGGGGTCCGGGCCTGCGGGGTCCGGGCCTGCGGGGTCTGCGGCTCCTTGTCGGGCCGCGGTGCGGCGGGCTGCTGGGCGGGGTTCACTGCGTCGTTTCCAGTCCGGTCGTTCCTCGGCCCGTCCGGCCCGTTGTGCTGCGTCATGCCTTCGCTCCCATGGCGACCCGCAGGGCGGCGATGCCCCGCGAGCCGTACGCCTTCACCGATCCGAGCGATATACCCAGGGTCTCGGCGACCTGCGCCTCCGTCATGTCCGCGAAGTACCGCAGCACCAGCACCTCCCGCTGGCGGCGCTGCAGTCCCCGCATGGCCTTGATGAGCGCGTCGCGCTCCAGCTGGTCGTACGCGCCCTCCTCCGCGCTCGCCATGTCCGGCATCGGCTTGGAGAGCAGCTTCAGCCCGAGTATTCGGCGCCGCAGGGCGGACCGGGAGAGGTTCACGACGGTCTGGCGCAGATACGCGAGGGTCTTCTCGGGGTCGCGGACCCGCTTGCGCGCCGAGTGGACGCGGATGAACGCCTCCTGCACGACGTCCTCGCAGGAGGCCGTGTCGTCGAGGAGGAGGGCCGCGAGGCCGAGCAGCGACCGGTAGTGGGCGCGGTAGGTCTCGGTGAGGTGGTCGACGGTGGTGCCGGACACCGTCGTCTCGACGGCGTCGTCCCGCCGGAACGGGACGCGGGCGCGGCGCGTGGTGGGCATGGGCGCGATCACCGGCATGCCGCCGCCGCGGCGCCGCGCGGGCGCGGCCCGGCCACCGGGAACCCGGTCGGCCGGAACCCGGCCGCCCCGGGGCCGCTCGGCCGGCGCCCGGTCACCCGGAGCCGGGTCGCGCGGGGCCCGCTGGGGCGGACGCGGGAGCGGGAGGACTGCCGCGCCGCCGACAAGCGGGGCCGCTGCTGTGATGTCGAGTACCTCTGGCACGTCTGTTGGACACGTCGCCCCCCGTCAGGGTTGTACGCGCGGACCGCCGGATCTGACGGTGCGTCGTTCGCCCTCATACGTATCCGCTCTCCCCATTGCCCCGTTCGCGCGGCAGCACGTGGAGCGACCGCGAGGACGTCTCCCACCGGCCGCCGGCCACCGGTCGGGGCAGGGGGGCGGGGACGTCGTCGAACATGCCATCGCCCCGGATCAAGCGGGGCCGGCCGACGGCCTTCCCCCAGGGCTTTCACAGATCCTACAAAGGCGCGGCGCCGCGTCCACCGGGGATCCGCCCGGCGGGGCGTCCCGGAAGCCCGCGGCCCGGGTCCGGTGGTCCGCCGCCGGTCGGCGGTGCCGGCTCGGCGGTCCGGTCCGTGCGGGGCGCGTACGGGAACCTGTGCGGCCGCACACGCGGTGGGGCGCTCGGCGTGGGCGGTACGGCCGCCGAGACGGGGCGGGCGGGCGGCGGTGGCGGTGGCGGTGGCGGTGGCGGTGGCGGTGGCGGTGGTGAGACACGACCGGGCCGGGCGGCTGTCTGCACAGCTGCCCGGCCCGGTCGGCTACCTGGGAGGCGGCCCGGTCAGCGGCCCGTGCCGCCGTAGACGACCGCCTCGTCGGAGTCGCTGTCCAGACCGAAGGCGGTGTGGACGGCGCGGACGGCCTCGTTGACGTCGTCGGCGCGGGTGACGACCGAGATGCGGATCTCCGAGGTGGAGATCAGCTCGATGTTCACGCCCGCGTTGGACAGCGCCTCGAAGAACGAGGCGGTGACGCCCGGGTTGGTCTTCATTCCGGCGCCGACGAGGGAGATCTTGCCGATCTGGTCGTCGTAGCGGAGGGAGTCGAAGCCGATGGACGCCTTCTGCTTCTCCAGGGCGTCGATGGCCTTGCGGCCCTCGGTCTTGGGCAGCGTGAAGGAGATGTCCGTCAGGCCCGTGGACGCGGCGGAGACGTTCTGCACGACCATGTCGATGTTGATCTCGGCGTCCGCGATGGCGCGGAAGATCGCGGCGGCCTCGCCCGGCTTGTCCGGCACGCCGACGACGGTGATCTTCGCCTCGGAGGTGTCGTGGGCGACACCGGAGATGATGGCCTGCTCCACCTTGCGGTCCCCTCGCGGTTCGTTGCTGACCCACGTGCCCTGGAGCCCCGAGAAGGAGGAGCGGACGTGGATCGGGATGTTGTATCGGCGCGCGTACTCGACGCAGCGGTGCAGCAGCACCTTGGAGCCGGAGCTGGCGAGCTCCAGCATGTCCTCGAAGGAGATCCAGTCGATCTTCCGGGCCTTCTTCACGACCCGCGGGTCGGCGGTGAAGACGCCGTCCACGTCCGTGTAGATCTCGCACACCTCCGCGTCCAGCGCCGCGGCGAGCGCCACGGCGGTGGTGTCGGAGCCGCCCCGGCCGAGGGTGGTGATGTCCTTCTTGTCCTGGGACACGCCCTGGAAGCCGGCCACGATGGCGATGTTGCCCTCGTCCAGGGCGGTGCGGATGCGGCCCGGCGTGACATCGATGATGCGCGCCTTGTTGTGGACCGAGTCGGTGATGACGCCCGCCTGGCTGCCGGTGAACGACTGGGCCTCGTGGCCCAGGTTTTTGATGGCCATGGCCAGCAGGGCCATGGAGATCCGCTCTCCGGCGGTCAGCAGCATGTCGAACTCGCGTCCGGCCGGCATCGGGGATACCTGCTCGGCGAGATCGATCAGCTCGTCCGTAGTGTCGCCCATCGCGGAAACGACGACGACCACCTGGTGGCCGTTCTGCTTCGCTTCCACGATCCGCTTGGCGACCCGCTTGATGCCTTCGGCATCGGCGACGGAGGAGCCTCCGTACTTCTGCACGACAAGGCCCACGTGCGCTCCTCGCTCAGTCCGTTTTCGGTCGACTCAGTTTATCGAGCGGCCGGGAAACGCCCCTGGGATGTCACATCCTGAGATGTCCCGCTCGGTTTGTGATCACCTCGGGGGCGTCACCCGGCCGTGCGAGTCCCTGCCCACCGTCACCGGGCTCACGCGGAATGTGTCCGGGCTCACGCCGGGGCGGCCGCGCCTACTTGCGGGTACGGATGCCCAGCGGCGCGGCGATCTCCCGGAGCATCACGCGGCCCGCCTCCTCGGCCAGGGCGTCGTCCGCGACGTCCTCGTCGGTGTCGAGGCCGTCCAGCTCCGCCAGCGGCTGGTCCAGCCGGACGTGGGAGACGAGGGACTGGAGCGCCCGGAGGGTCGCCGAGGCGGTGGGGCCCCAGTTGGAGAAGTACGAGAACTGCCACCACCACAGCGCCTCGGTCGTCCGGCCCGCCCGGTAGTGGGCCAGCCCGTGCCGCAGGTCCGTGATGATGTCGGCCAGGTTGTCGGAGATCCGGAACGGCACCGGCGCCTTGCGGGGCTCGTACGGGTCGAAGACCTCGGAGAAGACGTCCACCGGGTCCAGCAGCGCCGCGAACCGCTCGCGCAGGTCGTCGACGTCCAGGTCGGGCCCCGTGTCCGGCTCGTACCGCTCCTCCGGGAGGATGTCCTCGTGCGCCCCCAGCCGCCCCCCGGCGAGCAGGAGCTGCGAGACCTCCAGCAGCAGGAAGGGGATCGCGCTGTCGGGCTCGTCGCCCTTGGCCACCTCCGTGGTGGCGACGATGAAGGACTCGATGGAGTCGGCGATCTGGACCGCGAAGCTGTCGGGGTCCGGCGAGTGGGCGTGGAGCGTGGCGTCAGACATCGAGGAGTCGTCTCCCTTCGAACGCACGACCGAGCGTGACCTCGTCGGCGTATTCCAGGTCCCCGCCGACGGGGAGCCCGCTGGCGAGGCGCGTGACCTTCAGGCCCATGGGCTTGACCATGCGCGCCAGGTACGTCGCGGTGGCCTCCCCTTCCAGGTTGGGGTCGGTCGCCAGGATCAGCTCGGTGACCGTCCCGTCCGCGAGCCGGGCCAGCAGCTCCCTGATCCGCAGGTCGTCGGGGCCCACGCCCTCGATCGGGCTGATCGCCCCGCCGAGCACGTGGTACCGGCCCCGGAACTCGCGGGTCCGCTCGATGGCGACGACGTCCTTCGGCTCCTCGACGACGCAGACGACCGCGTCGTCCCGGCGCGGGTCACGGCAGATGCCGCACCGCTCCTCCTGGGCGACGTTCCCGCAGACCGCGCAGAACCGGACCTTCTCCTTGACCTCCAGCAGCGCGTGCGCCAGCCGCCGGACGTCCGTCGGCTCGGCCTGGAGGATGTGGAAGGCGATCCGCTGCGCGCTCTTGGGACCGACGCCGGGCAGCCTGCCCAGCTCGTCGATGAGGTCCTGGACCACGCCTTCGTACAACGGAACGCCTCTCCGGGAGTGCAGTCTTGATGGTTACGGTAGTAGCTGCGGGGTGCACCGCAGAAGACCCGGCGCGAACCCGCCGCGTCGAACGGATGGCCGACGGCCGGAGCCGGGGCCTCCGCCGCCGGGCCGGCCCGGCGGTGGCCCGACCGGTTCGCACGGCGGCCGATCCGCCCGTACGGGCACCTGACCGATCCGTACGGCCGGCCGGCCTGCCCGTGCGGGCGCCTGGCCGGCCCGGTGCGCCCGGTTCACTTGTGCGCTCCGGCCGGTCGCGGGGCCCTGCCTGCCCAACCGGTCCGAACCGGCGGTCCGGTCCGGGCCGGCCGTCCGGGCCGGTCGCGGTGTCCGGGCGGTCAGAACGGGAGGCCCGGCATTCCGCCGCCGCCCAGCCCCTGGGCGAGCGGGCCGAGCTTCTCCTGCTGGAGCCGGTGCGCGTTGTCGTTCGCCGCCTGCACGGCCGCGACGACCAGGTCCGCGAGGGTCTCCGTGTCCTCGGGGTCCACCGCCTTCGGGTCGATGACCAGGCCCCGCAGCTCGCCGGCTCCGGTGACCGTGGCCTTCACCAGGCCGCCGCCCGCCTGGCCCTCGACCTCCATGCCGGCCAGCTCCTCCTGCGCACGGGCGAGGTCCTGCTGCATCTTCTGGGCCTGCTGGAGCAGCTGCTGCATGTTGGGCTGGCCACCACCGGGGATCACGGTCACTCCTGCGCGTCGACGACGATTCTTCGGTTACGCCGAGCCTACGTGGTCCCCGCGCGGCGCGCCCCACGCACACCGAGCCGCTCTTTCGAGTGAACCCCGGGCGCGCCGCCCACCTGATCAAGGCCCCCTTCCGTGCGGAAATCCCCGGATTACGCCTCCGGTGGCCGCCATTCGGCGGTAGGAAGGGGGCTCCGCGGCGGACGCCACACGCCGCCACGACCTCGTTCCCATCACCGTACGTCACATTCGTCACACGGTGTCACGCTGAGCGCAGAGGAGTGCCCCGGTGAGCCAGCCGGAGATGCAGCCCGGGGGGCCCGCCCGGGGGGAGGACCTGACGGGACGGCCGTTCCCGCTCGGCGACTGGGGTGAGCCGGCCGAGCGGCTCCACGAGCTGTACCGGTGGGTGGAGGGAAACGCCCTGCGCACCGCCGGCTGGTACCTGGCCGACCGGGTGTGGAAGCGCCGCGGGGCCCGCACCCTGCGGTTCGGCACCGCGCTCGGCGGGGTCCTGGGCGCGGCGCTGCCGCTGCTGGACCTGACGGACGCGCTGGACGGGGCGGCGGGGTGGGGCTACCTGTCGCTGCTGCTCGCGGGGGCGTGCCTGGCCTGCGACCGGTACTTCGGGCTGACCTCGGGCTGGATGCGGGACGTGGCGACCTCGCAGGCGGTCCACCGGCGGCTGCAGGCGCTGCAGTTCGACTGGGCCTCGGAGAACGTGCGGGAGGTGCTGGGCCCGGCGGAGGGCACGTCCGCGGAGGCGGCCGAGCGGTGCCTGGTGGTGCTGCGGCGGTTCTCCGAGGACGTGACGGAGCTGGTCCGGGCGGAGACGGCGGACTGGATGGTGGAGTTCCGGGCGGGCCCGGCGCCGCTCGCCACCCAGTCCCTGGGGGCCGCGCCCGCGCGGGCGGAGACTTCCGGCGGCGGGGCGGGCGCGGGGCGGCTGCTGCCCCCGTCGGCCCGCCCCAACATGCCCCGCCAGCGGCCCCCGGAACCCCGCTGAGCGGGCCGCACGGCGGCGGTCCCGGAGCGCGCCGCCGGGGCGGGGACGGTGTCGGCACCGGGGCGGTGCCGGTACCGGGGCGGTGCCGGGGGGCGGGCCGGGGGTTCGGGGCCGCAAGGGCTCGGCACCCGGAGGGGCGGGACCCGGCCGAGGGGCGGGAGCCGAGGGACGGCCTCCCGGGAGGACCCGGCAGCCGGGGCCCGGTCAGCTGAAGATGATCATCGACCCCTGGCCGAGGCTCCGGGTGGCCGCCGCGTGCAGGCCCAGCCACACGTGCCGCTCGCGGGCGAACGGGCTGTCCTCGTACGGGATCGGGGCCGCCGGCTCCTCCAGGGACGTCGGGTGCCTCGGCGGCTCGGGCGCGGCCGGCGGGTTCGCCGGGTCGATGCCGATCGAGGGGGCGACGTACTCGAGTTCGCGCAGGAGCCCCTGGGCGGAGCCCAGCGGGCCGCCGCCCGCGAGGAGTTCCTCGGTGGAGAGCGGCGCGGGGAAGTCGACCGGCACGTAGGCGCCCGCGTGGTCGTAGTGCCACACCAGGTGGGAGCGCTGCGCGGTCGGCTCGAACATCTCCAGCAACTGCTCGTAGTCGCCGCCCAGTTCGTCGACGGGGGTGACCGCGAGGCCGCACACCTGGAGCAGGTAGGCGCGACGCAGGAAGTGCAGGGCGTCGTAGTCGAATCCGGCGACGGGCGCGACGTCCCCGGACAGGCCGGGCATGTACGCGAAGACCGGCACGGTCGGCAGTCCCGACTCGGTCAGCGCCCGGTCGTACGCGGCGATCTCCTCGGCGAACGGGTTGTCAGGGCTGTGGCACAGCACGTCGACGAGGGGGACCAGCCACAGGTCACAGGCCAAGGTGGGCTCGCTCTCGGATCGGGGCGTCTGCTGCGGGAGCCGGTAGGCACCGACGGTCGGCACAGAGTAGCCGGGTCACAGTGATACCCGGCGGCCCCGCCGCCGAAGCCCGCCACCGTGCGCCCAGGGGCGGCAGCGGGGCGCGGGCCCGAGCGGGAACCAGGCCGAGGGCACGGGCAGGAGCCAGGGCACGGGCCGGGGCACGGGCCCGAGCGGGAACCGGGCCGAGGGCCGGACGGGAGACGGGCCGGGTCTTCGCGGCGGGCGGCGCGGCGCCCCCGCGTCACGCCGGGTGTTCGGGCCCCGTGCGGGGCGCGGGGAGCCGTTCCAGGTGGTCGGCCCAGCTCAGCGAGTGGACGTGGTACGCGTCCAGGACGGCCACCAACCGCCCCGCGTCACCCGCCGCGAAGGCGTCCGCCAGCTCCTCGTGGCCGCTCCACAGCCAGTCCCGCACCCGCCGGTCGCCCCGCAGGTACGGCACGGCGAAGACCCACGCGTGGACGCGCAGCCGGTGCAGGAAGTCCGCGATGTAGTGGTTGGCCACCAGTCCGGCCAGCTCCCGCCAGAACCGCAGGTCGTAGCCGATCAGCACGTCGAGGTCCCCGGCGCGCGCGGCCCGCGCCGCCGCCTCGGCCCGGCGCCGCACGGAGCCGAGCGCCGCCTCCGGAACGCACGGCCGGGCGGGGCCGGCCTCGCGCGCCTTGTGGCGGCGCAGGATGCCGTCCACCACCAGGGCGCGGCCCTCCACCATGTCCCGGTAGTCCCGCACCGTGAACTGGTGGACGCGGAACCCCTTGTGCTGGTCCGAGTCGAGGAGGCCCTGCGCCGACAGGTCGACCAGCGCCTCCCGCACGGGCGTGGCGGAGACGCCGTACTGCTCCGCGATCTGCTTGACGGTGAACTCCCGCCCCGGCTGGAGACGCCCCGCGAGCACCTCGTCACGCAGCGCGTCCGCGATCTGCTGGCGCAGGGTGCTGCGGGTCACGGGTGCGCTCGCGGGCATGGGCAGGTCCCCTCCGTCCGGTTTCGGACACCTTAAGCCCAGTCGGAGGGGTCACCGGCAGGAGCCGCGTCACAGTACGGAATCGGACGGCAGCGGCCGGTCGCCCGCCCGGTCCCGGCGTCCCGGCCGTTCGGGGCGGTCGGCGCGGTCGGCCCGTCAGGCCCCCGCCGTGTGCTCGTCCGCCACCGACAGCGCCGCGTCCAGGGCGGCCAGGCCCTCCTTCGCCTCGGCGTCCGTCAGGTTGCAGGCGGGCACGACATGGGTGCGGTTCATGTTGACGAACGGCCACAGCCCGCGCGCCCGGCACGCGGCGGTGAAGGCCGCCATGGGGGCGTTGGCCTCGCCGGTCGCCCCGTACGGGACGAGCGGCTCGCGCGTCTCCCGGTCCCGTACGAGCTCCAGCGCCCAGAACGCGCCCAGGCCCCGCACCTCGCCCACCGACGGGTGGCGGGCCGCCAGCGCGCGCAGGCCCGGCCCGAGGACCTCGGCACCCAGCCGGTCGGCGGCCTCCACGACGCCCTCCTCCTCCATGGCCCGGATCGTCGCGACGGCCGCCGCGCAGGCCAGCGGGTGGCCGGAGTAGGTGAGCCCGCCCGGGTAGGGGCGGCGGTCGAAGGTCGCGGCGATCTCCGCCGAGATGGCGACACCGCCCAGCGGCACGTACCCGGAGTTCACGCCCTTGGCGAAGGTGAGCAGGTCGGGGACCACGTCGTGGTGCTCGGCCGCGAACCAGCGGCCCGTCCGCCCGAACCCCGCCATGACCTCGTCCAGCACGAGGACGATGCCGTGGCGGTCGCACAGTTCGCGCACGCCCCGCAGGTAGCCGGGCGGCGGAGGCATGATCCCGGCCGTGCCGGGGACGGTCTCCAGCACGATCGCCGCGACCGTGCCCGGCCCCTCGAAGACGAGGGTGTCCTCCAGGTGTGCCAGCGCCCGCTCGCACTCCTGCGCCTCGCTGCCGGAGTGGAAGGGCGAGCGGTAGAGGAACGGCCCCCAGAAGTGGACGACCCCGGCGGCGCCCGTGTCGGACGGCCAGCGCCTCGGGTCGCCGGTCAGGTGGATGGCCGCGGAGGTGGCGCCGTGGTAGGAGCGGTAGGCGCTGAGCACCTTGTGGCGGCCGGTGTGCAGCCGGGCCATGCGGACGGCGTTCTCGACGGCCTCGGCGCCGCCGTTGGTGAAGAAGACCTTGTCCAGGTCGCCGGGGGTGCGCTCGGCGATGAGCCGGGCCGCCTCGGAGCGCACGTCCACGGCGAAGCCGGGCGCGAAGGTGACGAGCCGGGCCGCCTGCTCCTGGATCGCGGCGACGACCTTGGGGTGCTGGTAGCCGATGTTGGTGAAGACGAGGCCGCTGGTGAAGTCGAGGTAGCGGTTGCCGTCGTGGTCCCAGAAGTACGCGCCCTCGGCGCCGGCGACGGCCGGGGGGTCGATGAGCGCCTGCGCGGACCACGAGTGGAAGACGTGCGCCCGGTCGGCGGCCTTCACGGCGGCGCCCGTCGCGGGGCCGGGTGCCGGAAGCCCGGGGGCGGGGCCGGCGGCACCGGAGGCCGGGGACGGGGCGGGGGCCGGCGCGGGGGCGGGGGCGCCGGAAGCCGGGGCGGGGGCGGGGCGGGAGGTTGCGTCAGCGGTCATGCGGTGAGCGTAAAAGCGCTCGCCGCCCGGCGACATGGCCAGGTTGTATGGCCGTGGGCGCCGGGGTCGGCAGGGTGTCCGGTCGACCCCGGCCGCCGTGACGGCTCGCCGTCCTGCCGACGCGCGGTGCGGACGCTCGACGGCAACCGTCATCGGTCGCGCAGCATGTGAAGGTACGGGCACGGAGCAGCGTCCAGGAGGCCGCCATGACCAGCACCACCCCCCATCCCCGCAGAACCGTCCACCTCGCCGTCTACGACTCGTTCGCCGACTGGGAGACCGGCCACACGACCGCCTGGCTGGCGCGCGGCGGGTACGAGGTCCGCACGGTGGGCCCGACCACCGATCCGGTCACCACCATCGGCGGCCTGCGGATCACACCCGACATGGCGCTCGCCGACCTGTTCGCGGACGACAGCGCCCTGCTCGTGCTGACCGGCGCGGACCTGTGGGACACGACGGACGAGCTGGCGCCGTTCGCCGCGAAGGCCCGCGCGTTCCTCGACGCGGGCGTACCGGTCGCGGCCATCTGCGGGGCGACCGCCGGGCTGGCCCGCGCGGGGCTGCTCGACGACCGGCCGCACACCAGCTCCGCCGCCGCCTACCTGGAGGCCACCGGCTACCGGGGCGGCGGGCACTACGTGGAGGCGGACGCCGTGACGGCCGGGGACCTGATCACCGCCGGGTCGACGGAGCCGGTGGCGCTCGCCCGCGAGGTGCTGGGCCGCCTCGGCGTGTTCGAGGGGGAGCGGCTGGACGCCTGGTACCGGCTGTTCCACGACTCGGACCCGGCCGCGTACGCCCTGCTGAACGCGGAGGAGCCGGAGGCGCCCGCGCGCCCCGCGGCGTCGGAGGCGTCCGGGGACTCCAGGCCGCCGGAGGCAGCCGGGGGGCCTGGGGCGCAGGATGCCTCCGGGAAGCCCGGGGGCAGGTGAGCGGCCGGCGGTGGCCGGGGGCGGTACGGCCGGCCGGGAGGGCCGTCGGGTAGGGTGCGCGGGACATCACGGGGCGTCACAGGACGCACGAGGGAACAAGGAGGTGGCACCCATCAACGCCAGGCAAGGCTGGGCGCTTCCCTCCACGGGCGGTACGGCGGCGACGCCGCGACCGTAGCGGGACCTCGGGGAGCGCCGCATCGCACCAGCGGCTCCGAAAGGCTTCCCGTGCCCACGCACCCACCCTCCCCGCACGACGCGCACGCCCCGTACGACGCACACGACCCGTGCGACCCGTACGACGCACACGACCCGTGCGACCCGTACGACGCACACGACCCGTACGACGCACACGCCCCTGAGGCACCCGCCCCGCACGGCCCCGCCGCGCCCGGCGCCGCCACGCCCGGCGCCACCCCCTCCGCATCCACCCCGCCCGTCACCGCCCCCGCCGGGGTCGTCGCGGCGCTGCGGGCGGCCGGGTGCGTGTTCGCCGAGGACGAGGCCGCCTTGCTGCTGGCCGCCGCCCGCACCCCCGGCGAGCTGGCCGCGATGGTGGCGCGCAGGACCGCCGGGCATCCGCTGGAACACGTCGTCGGCTGGGCCGACTTCGCGGGGCTGCGGGTCGCCGTGGACGAGGGGGTCTTCGTACCGCGCCGCCGCACCGAGTTCCTGGTGGAGCGGGCCGCCGTCCTCGCCCGGCGGTACCGGCGCCCCCTGGTCGTGGACCTGTGCTGCGGTACGGGCGCGCTGGGCGCCGCCCTGGTGACCGCGCTGGGCGGGGCGGCCGACCTGCACGCGGCCGACATCGACCCGGCGGCCGTACGGTGCGCCCGGCGCAACCTCGCGCCGCTGGGCGGCCGGGTCCACGAGGGCGACCTGTTCGCCGCCCTCCCGCCCGGCCTGCGCGGCCGGGTGGACGTACTGCTGGCGAACGTCCCGTACGTACCCACGGCCGAGGTGCCGTTCCTGCCCGCCGAGGCCCGCGTCCACGAGGCGCCGGTCGCGCTCGACGGGGGCCCGGACGGCCTGGACGTGCTGCGCCGGGTCGCGGCCGGGGCGGGTGGCTGGCTGGCACCGGGCGGCAGCCTGCTGTTCGAGACGAGCGAGGCCCAGGCACCCGCCGCGGCCCTGGTCGCGGAGGCGGACGGCGAGTTGACCGCGCGGGTGGCGACATGCGACGACCGCTACGCGACGGTCGTCATCGCCACCCGCCCCAGCCGCTGACCGCCCGGCCTACGCCGCGGACCGACCCCGCCGCCGCCGCTGACCGCCCGGCCGCCGCCCTGACGGCGGGATCCCGCCAATCCCCCCCGCCCGCCCCCGCCGGTCCCCCCGGCCCCACGGGGCAACTCCGCCTCCACCAGCACACTTTCCAGCCAACCCGACCGCATCGTGACCCCTCTCACAGGAACGTGGCCGATCTCGGACTAGCGTCGACGGCGGCTGACCACCACACAACCGAACATCGAAAACAGGGGGAACACCATGACGCGTACCCGCGCTCGCATAGCCGCCGTCGGCCTGACCGCGGCGCTGGCCTTCCCGGTCGGCGCCGCCGTGGCCGGCGAGATCACCAACAGCCGTCTGCCCTTCTCGATCGCCACCGCGGGGTCGAAGGAGGACGGCGACCGCTGGAAGGGCACCAGCACCAACCGCGCCAAGGCGTGCGGTGACGTCCCGACGAACGATCTGAAGACCTTCAGCGCGTACGTCTACCAGGACAAGTCGCTGATGCCTGACCCGAAGATCGCCTCGACGTCCCGGAACTACAGGGACGCCTTCGGCTGCGGCTCCGCCGGCACGACGACCCGGAATGGTAACTACTACACCAAGGCGACCTGGGCGGGTGTGCCCGGCAGCCGTGCCGTCGGCTTCGTCTCCGCCCATAACTGACCAGGGAAGTCGTGTCCGTAGAAAGTGACACCGCCGCGGCCGGCACCGAGCCGGCCGCGGCGGTCGCGGCCGTCGAGGGCGCCACGGTCCGCTACAAGACCGTGGTCGCCCTCGACGGCGTGAGCGCGGAGTTCCGCCCCGGCACCACCGCGCTGCTCGGTCCCAACGGCGCGGGCAAGACGACGCTGCTGTCCCTGCTGAGCACCGCCCGCCGCCCGCACGAGGGCACGGTGTCGCTGCTCGGCGAGCCGGTCGGCGGCCGGGCGCGGGTGCGCGCCGTGCGCGCCCGCGTCGGCGTCCTGCCGCAGTCCTTCGGCTACTACCCTCGCTTCACCGTGCGGGAGTTCGTGGAGTACGCGGCCTGGCTGCGGAAGGTGCCGCGCGCCCGGCGGGCGGACCGGACCCGCGAGGCGCTGCGCCTGGTCGAGCTGGAGAAGCACGCGGACCGCCGCATGGGCGAGCTGTCCGGAGGCATGCTGCGCCGCGCCGGCATCGCGCAGGCCGTGGTGAACGAGCCGGCCCTCCTCCTGCTGGACGAGCCGACGGTCGGGCTGGACCCGGCCCAGCGGGTCGGTTTCCGCGCTCTCATCAAGGATCTCGGGGAGCGTTCCGCCGTGGTGATGAGCACCCACCTCGCCGAGGACGTCGCCCACGTCTGCGACCGCGTCCACGTCCTGCTGGACGGGCGGGTGCGCTTCACCGGTTCCCTCACCGACCTGTGCGCGCGGGGCCCGGCGCGGTCCGGGAAGCCCGTCGAGGTCACCGGCCCGGCCGTCGAGTCCGGCTACCTGGCCGTGGTGGAGCGCCACGGAGACCAGGGAGGCCGCACGGGTCAGGGAGGCCACGCAGGCCGGGGAAGCGGGGCCGCCTCATGACGCGGGTCCTCCTCCACGAGATGCGGCGCGGCGAGGCGGGCAAGGTCGCCGTGCTGTCGGCCCTCGCCGGGGTCTGGTACCTGGCGTCCGCCGACCCCGCGTCCAGCGACTGGATCGGCTGGTGGAACCAGGCGTCCATCAAGGTCCAGATCTTCGGCGTGATCGTCATGGGCTCCCTGATGAGCGCCGCCGCCGCGTGGAGCGCGAGCCGCGCCCGGCGCACCCGCACCGCCCTGTGGGCGGACACGACGCCGCGCGGCGGCTGGCAGCAGGCCCTGCTGCTGTGGGCGGCGGCCTGGCTGTGGTCGCTGGTCGCGTACGCCGTGATGACGGCCGTCGCCTTCCAGCGCACCGCGTCGGTCAGCGACGTCACCGAGCCCGTGTGGTCCCCGCTCCTGCTGGGCGTGGCGATGACCGGCCTCCAGATCGCCGCCGGGGTCACCGCCGGGACGCTGCTGCCCACGCGGATCACCGCGCCGGTGATGGGCCTCCTCTGGTACGCGATGTTCGTGGTCTTCGCCTTCGTGCCGGACCTGCCCCCGGCCCGCCTCTTCCCCGCGATCGACGAGCACCTGGACACGGCGTACGCGCCGCACACGGCCCGCCTCCTGGTGGCGGCGGCCTGGTGCGCCGCCGCCGCGCTGGCCCTGCTGGCCGTGCCCGCGCTGGTGCGCCGCGAGGTGCTGTCGCCCGGACCGCTCGCCGTGGTCCCGGCCGTGGTGGCGCTGGTCGCCGGGGGCGCCCTGCTGTCGTTCCGCGCTCCGGAGTCGCACTCGTTCTGGGCGGTGCCCGCCGGGCAGCCGGAGCGGCCGGCCTGCGTCACGGAGGGGCGCACGACGGCGTGCCTGTGGCCCGCCGACCGGCACCTGCTGCCGGAGGCCGGGGCGGCGGTCCGCACGGTGGACCGGGCACTGGGCCCGCTCACCGCCTTCCACCGCGGCTTCTACGCCACGGGCCTCACCGTCCCGGAGGGCGCGGACGGTACGGGCGCCGGCGGCGCCACCGGCTCCGGGGGCGCCCCCGGAGCCGTGGAACTGCCCGTGAACCAGCCGGTGCTGGACCGGCGGTCCATGGCGGAGGCGATGCTCGACGCGTCGCTCCCCCAGCCGCCGTACGAGTGCGAACCGCACGTGATGCGGGAGACGGGCGGATACCCCGACACGTTCCTCGTCCAGGCCCTGGTGCACGCGCGCGCCGGGTCCCCGGCCCCGTACTACGGCGACCGGTTCGCGGAGGCCGTCGAGCGGGTCCGGAAGGCGCCCGCCGCCGCGCAGAACGCCTGGCTCGAAGCCGCCGCCCGCGCGATCGGCGCCTGCCGCCCCGTCCCCCCGCTGCCCCGGTGACCGCCCGGTGAACCCCGTCGCCGCCCTCGCCCGCAGCCGCAACGTCCCGCGCGCGGCGGCCGGTTCGCTGCTCGTGGCGCTCGCCGCGACCGCCTTCACCAGCGTCCGGGTGGACGTCCCGGACTTCCGGTACCTGGTGGACTTCAGCGTCCCGGTCGCGGCGGTCGCGCCCGTGGCGTACGCGGTGGTCCTCGGCACCACCGTGCACTCCCCCATGGCGGACCTGGAGCACACGGCGGCCCAGCCGATGGGCGCGTACCGCCGGGTGCACCTGGTGGCGCTGACCCTGCTCGCCGTCGTCCTGTCGGCGCTGCCCATGGCGGCCGGGCTGCCCTTCGAGGTGTTCGCGGCGTCCGCCCGCAACGCCGCCGGGTACCTGGGCCTCGCGGTGATCAGCGCCCGCCTGTTCGGCAGCGGTCTGGCGTGGCTGCTGCCGCTCGGCACCTTCGGCCCGACGCTGCTGCTGGGCGTCGGCGAGGACAACGTCCCCGAGTGGTGGGCCTGGTCCATCGAGACGGCGTCCCGGCCCTCCGCCCTGCTCATCGCCGCCGTGCTGTGGCTGACCGCCCTGGTCCTGCCGCCCGGCCCGCCCCGCGCGGAGGACCGGGCGGAGGCGTAGCACCGGGCGGAGGCACAGCGCCCCGCCCCCGTTCACCCGCCGCCGAGCGTGCCGGGGCGGTTCAGCAGCAGCGCCACGACGGCGCTCCGCAGCAGCAGCGGGTGCACGAACCGCCCCGGCTCCGTGGGCGGGAACCGCCACGTCAGCGGCCACGTGTCCCCCTCCAGCGCGGGCACCGGCACGTAACTGATCCGCCCCGCCTCCCCGTTGAACCGCACGGCCACGGCCGGCCAGGGCCTGCGATACGTGCTGCCCGGCGGTAAGAGGAAGTACATGCTCCGCCGCCCGTTGACCCGGTGCACGACCGGCCCCGGTTCGCCGTCCGTCATGCCCTCCAGGCAGTCGGCCACGAGCCGCGCGCCCCGGCCGTCGAGCCGCACGGCGTCGAATTGCACCCCGGCTTTGCGGAGCAGATATCCCGAAAGCGGGACCCAGTCAAGCTGTTCTCGGTGATTCCTCGACATCACTGGGTCATTGTGCGCGCTCGGGGTTAGCGTTCTCCATGGCTGCCGAAGGACCGCGACAACGGTCCTGACCTGGGCATACGCCGTGCCGTGCAGTCGAATTCGAGGGCGATCAGTTGAGATCGGTCGAGACCGGTCGAGTCCATGCGTGGAGCGAAAATGGCTGGGCAGGAAAACAAGGAGAAGGCGACCCCGACGGCGCAACTCGTCGCCCACATGACCCGCACCCTGCGGAAGCAGAAGGGACTGCCCCAGGAGCAGCTCGGCGAGATGTGCGGCTTCTCGGGCGCGGCGATCAGCGGCGTCGAGACATGCGCCCAACCGGCCAGCGACCAGATGCTGGTCAAACTGGAGGAGGCCATCGGCGACGGGATGGGCTTCTTCCAGGAGTCCCGGCTGTACCTGCGGATCGAGAAGTGCCCGGTGCAGTTCAAGGAGTACGCGCTGCTGGAGCGGGCCGCGTTGAACCTGCACCTGTTCGCGACTCCGGTCGTCCACGGGCTGTTCCAGACGGAGGAGTACGCACGGGCGCTCATCGCCGGAGGGTTCCCCATCCTCACGGAGGAGCGGGTGGAGGAGCTGGTCGACGCGAGGGTGGCGCGGCGGGAGGTCTTCGACCGGGAGCCCCCCACGCTCATCGAGCTGGTCCTGGACGAGGCGGCGCTGCTCCGGCCCATCGGCGACCAGGCGGTGATGCGGGGGCAGTTGCGCTTCCTCGCGGAGTGCGCCCGCAGGCGCAACGTAACGATCCAGGTACTGCCCCTGGACTGCGCGCTGCACGGCGAGTACGCAGGGAACCAGGGGCAGCTGAATGTCCTTGAGACGCAGGAGCACGAACACCTCGTCTACCTGGAACCCCAGGACGAGAGCCTCCTGATCAGCGACCCGGCAAAGGTCAGCACCTACATGCAGCGGTATGCGAGGATCCGGGGACAGGCCCTTGCTCCCCGTGAATCGCTGGGCCTCATCGAGCGGTTGGCAGGAGATCAGCAGTGAGCAGCAGCCTGCGGTGGTTCAAGTCGAGCTACAGCAACCCGAACGGCGGCGACTGCGTCGAAGTGGCCTTCGACTGGCACAAGTCGTCGTACAGCAGCAGCAGCGGCGGCGACTGCGTCGAGGTCGCCGCCTGCGCGCACACCGTCCATGTCCGTGACTCCAAGGACCCCGACGGCGGGACGTTCGCCGTGGCGCCCTCGGCGTGGGCGGCGTTCGTCGCGGGCGCCACGACCACGCCGTGAGAACCGTGATCGCCGGGCGGCTCGTGGAGCTGCCCGGCACCATCGCGGCGATCCGGGCGGCGCTGGACGCGGACCGGGCGGCGGCTTTCGACGCGGAGATCCCGCACGTGCCGGTGGCGGAGCTGCCGGTCGCGCTGGCGCGGTGGGCGCTGTCCACCACGGACGCCGACCGGGAGGACGCCGAGCTGTTCGAGCGCCTGGCGCGCGGCGAGGACGTGCGGGAGTGACCCGCTACCGGCTCCAGTACGCACCGCCCGCCGACCTCGCGCTGGACTCCATGGGCGCGGCGCTGCGCTCGCGGTTCGACACGGGGATGCGCACCTGGCTCGTCCCCGACCCGTACGGGTACGGCTCGGTGCCCATCGGCACGGACGACGACCGGCGGGAGGCGACCGTCTCGGGCGTGGTCATCCGCTACTACGTGAGCCGCGGCGTCTCGACGGTCACGGTCGTGCGGGTCGTGTACGTCTGACCCGGCCCGGTCGCACGACCGCCCCCTCCCCCTTCCCTCCCGGCTCAGGCCGCCGGCTCGCGCAGGACCTCCACCAGGCGGGTCGCGCTGTCCGCCCCGTGCCCGGCCTCCACCGCGCGCCGGAACAGCGCGGCGACGGCCTCGGGCAGGGCCGTGTCGGCGCCCGCGCCGGCGACGGTGTGGACGACGTGCTCGGTGCTGGCCAGGGCCATGGCGATCCGGTCGACGTCTCCCCGGTGGTCGCCCGCGTCGACACGGGGCGTGTAGAACTCCACGAACTGCCGCAGGTCCAGGGCGTCCACGGCGAGCGGCCGCAGGTCGGCGGCGGTGAGGCCGTGGGCTCCCGCCACCGCCAGGGCCTGCCAGTAGCCGGACAGGGCGGTCCAGAACATCACCATGTTCAGCTGGTACAGCAGTGCCGCCAGCGCCGGGTCCTCGCCCCGGTGGTCGGCGCCCGTCAGCGCCTCCAGCGTGGCGCGGTGGGCGTCGAAGACGTCGCGCGGACCGCTGTAGAGGGTCGTGGAGGCCGCGTTCCCGATGCCCGACGGCGGGACGAGGACCCCGCCGGTGAGCTGGGCGGCGCCCCGCTCCGCCGCCCAGGCGGCGGCCTCCCGGGCCCGGTCGGGCGTGTCGGAGGTGAGGTTCACCAGGACGCGGCCCCGCAGGGCGGCGGGGTCGGCGCCGCCCAGCACGGCGTACATCGCGTCGTAGTCGGTGAGGCTCAGGACGATCACCTCGGCGGCGGTCAGCGCCTCCTCGACCGAGCCCGCGAGACGGGCGCCGCGACCGACGAGGGCGTCGGCACGGGAGGCGGTGCGGTTCCAGACGGTGACCGCGTGGCCGCGGTCGAGGAAGGCCCCGGCCATCGCACGGCCCATGGGGCCGAGACCGATGACGGTGACGGGGCCGGGTGTGGGGGCGGTCGTGGTCGCGGGTGCGGGCGTGGGGCTGCTGCTCATGGATTCCACCTCTCAGACATGCGGACGACACCGGACGGCACGTTCTAGAACGAACGCTCTATCCAGACACGAGAGCAACGTAGCACGCCTCTAGAACGAACGCTCTACTCAACCGCTCGGTACGATCGCCCCATGCAGACAGCCGGGACCCGCGAACGGATCGTCGTCACCGCCGCGCGCCTCATCCAGCGCCAGGGGTACGTCGGGACGGGCATCAAGCAGATCGCCACGGAGGCGGAGGCCACGCTCGGCTCCGTCTACCACTTCTTCCCCGGCGGCAAGGAGGCCGTGGCGGTCGCCGCGATCGGGCACGGCGGCGCGGAGTTCGCGGCGCTCCTGCGGGAGTCGCTGGAGAGCACGGAGGACCCGGCCGAGGCCGTCGCGCACTGCGCCGACCACCTCGCCCGCGCGCTGCGGGCCTCGGGGTGGACCGACGGGTGCCCCGTCACGGCGGCCGCCCTGGAGACCCTGGGCACCGACACGGGGGTCCAGCGGGCCTGCGCGGAGGCGCTGCGCGACTGGGAGCGCCTGGTGTACGAGAAGCTGGCGGGCGCCGGCTTCGCCGCCGAGGACGCCCGGGACCTGGCCACGACCGTCATCGCCACCCTGGAGGGCGCCGAGGTCACCTCCCAGGTCCGCCGCTCCGACGAGCCCCTGCGGGCCGCGGGCCGGCACCTGGCCCGCCTGCTCCGCTCGTACGCGCCGACGAGGTAGCGGGGCACCGGCCCCGGACGGACGGCGACCACGCCGGGGCGGCTCCTCCGGTCGGGCCGGCCCCACGGGCGGGGAGGTGCCGACCCCGACGGCTACCGGAGGCCGCCCACCTCGGCGGCCGCGTCGACCGGGGAGTCGGCGGCCAGGATGAGGCGCACCGTCCGCATGCCGAGGGTGAGGACCTCGCTGCCGCGCCGGCGCATGCCGGCCTCGAACCGGCCGACCGCCTCGACCAGCGCCGTACCCCCCTCACCGGCGTCGGCGTCGCCCAGGTGGCGCAGCAGGGCGGCGGCGTCGCGGATCGCCGCCCCGGCGCCCATGCCGGCCGTGGGCGGCGTGGCGTGCACGGCGTCGCCCAGCGCGGTGATCCGGCCCGCGGGCCACGGCGCCAGGTCCCCGGCCCGCGTCGAGGCGGCGTGGAACCGGTACGCGGCCACGCTGTCCGGGTCGGCGCGCGCGATGACCTCCAGTGTGTGCCCGGCCCACCCCCGCTCGCGGAAGAGCCCCGGAAGCGCGTCCCGCAACTCGGCGCCGCGCAGCCCGCGCAGACAGGCCGCGGCGGCCTCGGCGACCATGGCGCCCCAGATGTAGGTGGGGCCGGTGGTGCGGGACATCCTCAGCTCCGGGGCGTCGAGCGCGGCGTTGCCGACCGGGTCGAGGAAGCCGACGTACAGGGCCGAGCCCCGCGGGCCGGTCGCCAGTCCCGACCGGAGCCCGAGCCGCCGCCGCTCACCCGCGCTCAGGTCGCCGCGGGCCGTGCGGCCGGAGACTCCGACGATGCCCGCCGGACTGTTCACCGGGCCCCCCGCCAGGTGCCGGGCGACCAGGGAGTGGGTGCCGTCCGCGCCCACCACCAGGTCCGCCGTGACCGGTGCCGCGTCCGCGAACAGCACCCGTGGCGCGCCGTCGCCGCCCCGCCCCGCGCCGCCCCGGTCGAGACCGCCCTGGTCGACACCACCCCGGTCGGCACCGCCCCGCTCGACACCGGACACGGTCCGCCCCAGGTGCAGGTCGTCGCCGACCGCCTCCGCCAGGAGCGTGCGCAGGGTGATGCGGTCGACGTCGACACCGGCACCGCCGCCGAGCTCCGGCCCGAAGCCGAGCAGCCGTCCGCGGCGGTCCCAGAAGGCGTCGCGGTCGCGGTGCCGGAGCGCCGAGGCCGACGCCAGCAGCCGCCGCACGAGGTGCGGCTCCACCAGTTCCCGCAGCGCCGACTGGGCCCGCTCGTCCAGGGTGATGTGGTACCCACCCGTATGCGCCACATCGGTGTCGCGGTCGAACACCGCCACCTCGTACCCCCGGCGGCGCAGTCCCGCCCCGAGCGCCAGTCCACCGATCCCGCCACCGACCACGACCACACGCATGCCGAACCGTTCCTTCCCACCGCCGACTCGCCGGACGGGGACCACCGTGGCAGCGGTGGTGGACACCGAGTGGCCACCACCGGCCATGATGGGAGGATGGCGAGCACCTCACACCGGGCACTGCGCCTCCTGTCACTGCTCGGGACGGGCGCGCTGCGGCCGCTTCGCGAGCTCGCCACCGCGCTCGGCGTCAGCGAGCGCACCGCGCGCCGTGACATCGAGACGCTGCGCCGGCTCGGGTACCCGGTCACGACCGTCCACGGACCCGACGGCGGATACCGGCTCGGCTCGGGCCACCCGCTGCCACCCCTGGTCTTCGACCACGACCAGGCGGTCGCGGTCGCGGTGGCCCTGCAGACCGCGCCCAGCTCGGTCTTCGGCCTCGGAGAGGGCGCGGCACGCGCGCTGGTCACCCTGGAGCAGGCCATGCCCACCGCCCTGCGGGCGACCACGAAGTCGCTGCGCCTGACCAGCCTGCGGAACTACTGGGAGTTCCCGGCGCCTCCCATCGACCCGGCCGCGCTCACCGCCGTGGGAGCCGCGGTGCGCCATCGCCGCGTCCTGGTGACCGAGACGCTCCGAGCCGACGGCTCGCGCCCCGGTCCCGGCGACGGCGACTTCCGTCCCGCGCGCCGCGTCGAACCCCACCACCTGGTCGTCTGGGCCGGGCGGTGGTACCTGGTCGCCTACGACCTCCAGGACGAGCGGTGGCGGGTGCACCGTGTCGACCGGCTGCGCGCCCGCCCCACGACACGGTCCTTCGGCGCACGCGAGCTGCCCCACGGCGACCTCGCCCACTTCGTGACGAGCAGTCACGACCGCGGCGACTCCCCCGCCGCGTGGCCGTGCACCGGCTCCGCCCGACTCGACCTGCCGGCCCGTGTCGTCGCCCGCTGGGCGCCGGGCGGTTCGGTCATCGAGCACCTCGACGGCGAGCACTGCCGGCTCACCCTCGGCGCCTGGTCCTGGGCCGGCGTCGCCGGCATCCTCGCGACCTTCGACACCGGGCTCAGCGACCTCCACCCGCCCGAACTCGCCCAGGCGTGCCGGCGCCTGGGCCACCGCATGGCCGCCGCCGGCACCGGGGAGCCCGGCCCGGCCCGCGAGGCGGCTCCCCGGGACCCGTCGCCGCCCCCGCACCGCGACGACGGCTGAACCGCCCGTACGGGCCCCCGGAGGGCGGAAGTCGGTGGACAGGGGCGGGGGCGGCCGGTTGGCTGCGGGGATGAGCGAACTGCGCATCGAGCGGGTGGACGGCGGGACCGGGGCGGGAGCCGGGGGCCTCGCGGAGGACTGGCGGCGCATCCACAACGAGATCATCCCCACGCACCCGCTGTCCCCGGACGACGTCCGCGAGCGGGCCGGGCGGAACATCCTGGAGGTCGCCTACCTCGGCGGCACCGCCATCGGGTGCGCCACCGTGCGGCCGCCGACCGGCGAGGCCCCGGACACCGCGACGGTGATCGCGCGGGTGCTCCCCCCGTACCGGGGCCGCGGCCACGGCACGGAGCTGTACGAGCGGGGGCTGCGGCGGGCGCGGGAGCTGGGGGCGGGCGTCGTCGAGACCGTGGTGCTCTCCTCCAACGCGTCGGGGCTGCGCTTCGCACTGCGGCGCGGCTTCGTGGAGATCGAGCGGTACCTGCTGGAGGGCGACACGATCCCGTGGGTGGACCTGCGGCTGGCCTGAGCCGCGGGGGTGGTCGGGCGCCCCGCGAGGACGGGCACGGGCAAGGGGGGTGCGTGCGCGCGGCGGGTGCGCTACGCTCCACCCATCAAACGAGACGAGACGTCTCGTCTAGCTCTTACCGTGGGGGTCTGTCCATGCACCGTGAACACCTCGTCGAGACCGCGCCCGGCGTCCGCCTGTGGGTCGAGGAGCGCGGCGCCGCCGACGCCCCCGCGCTGCTGCTCGTCATGGGCGCCCAGGCGTCCGGCCTCGCCTGGCCCGGGGAACTGGTCGACGCCCTGGCCGCCCACCACCGGGTCATCCGCTACGACCACCGCGACACGGGCCGCTCCACCTGGTCGTACGAGACGGAGCCGTACGCGATCACCGACCTCGCGCGCGACGCCCTCGCCGTGCTGGACGCCCTCGGCGTGGAGCGCGCCCACCTCGTCGGCATGTCCCTGGGCGGCATGCTCGCCCAGCTCCTGCTCGCCGACCACCCGGAGCGGGTCCTCAGCGCCACGCTCATCGGCACCTGCGCGCTCAGCACGACCCCGTACACCGCGCCCGACGGCACCGCGACCCCCGTCGAGGACCTGCCGGGCATCGACCCGCGCATCCTGGAGATGTGGGCGAACCGGCCGGAGGACCTGGACGAGGCGGGCGAGCTGGAATGGCGGGTCGAGCACTGGCGGCTGCTCCACGGCGACGCGCTGCCGTTCGACGCGGAGGCCGTACGGGAGCAGGAGCGGCGCATCCTCGCGCACACCGGGCACGCCCGCGTCAGCACCGCCCACGCGCAGGCGTCCCCGGACGGGATGGTCCGCACCGAGGCGCTCGCGGCGACAAGGGTGCCCGTCCTCGTCGTGTCCGCCACCGCCGAGCCGGTGTTCCCGCCGCCGCACGCCCGGCACCTGGCGCAGGTGATCCGGGGAGCGCGGGTCGTGGAGGTCCCCGGCATGGGCCACGCCCTCCCGGCCCCCGTGCTGGGCCCGCTGGCCGAGGCGATCCTGCGCCACACGGGCGCCTGAGCGGCGGGCGCCCTTCCGGGCGCCCTTCCGGGTGCCTTCCGGGCGCCCTTCCGGGTGCCTTCCGGGCGCCACCGGGTGCGAGGGTCCGAGTGCCCGGACGCACGTCGCGGCCCCGCCCCCTCCGGGATCGCGGGAGGGAGCGGGGCCGGGGCGCTCGCGGGGAGGCGGGTCAGCAGTACAGGTTGGCGCCCGGTGCCACGCCCAGGATCTGCGTGAACTGCTGGTACTTGGTCACCCGGCTCTGCACCTGGGCCGGGTTGCGCCCGTCGCACTCCAGCGCGCCGTTGATGGAGCGGATCGTCTGGCCGAAGCCCGCGCCGGTCACCATCGCGTGGTGCGCGGTCATCGTGCCGGGGCCGTTCTGGGTGTTCCAGTACCAGAGGGCCGTCTTCCACGCGACGGCCGCCTCGCGCTCGACGCGGTGCGGGTTGTTCAGCAGGTCGATGCCGAGGGCGTCGCCGGCCGCCTTGTAGTTGAAGTTCCAGCTGAGCTGGATCGGGCCGCGCCCGTAGTAGGCGGCCTGTCCGGCGGGGCAGCCGTACGGCTGGGTCGCGTCGCAGTAGTGCGGGTAGTTGGCCGTGTTCTGCTCCACGATGTGGACGAGGCCGCCCGTCTCGTGGCTGACGTTCGCCAGGAACGCCGCCGCCTCCTGGCGGCTGACCGTGGCGCCGCCCGTCGTCGCGAACGCCGGGTACGCGCTGAGCGCCGCCTTCAGGCCGCTGTACGTGTAGAACGGGTTCCGGTTCGGGAACATCTGGTTGAACTGCGCCTCCGACACGACGAAGCCGGACGGCGCGGGCGGGTCGGTCGGGTCGGGGTCGGGCGTACCGGAGCCGCAGGAGCCCTGGTCGGCCCAGACGGCCGCCGCGCCGGGCCGCTCGTTCTGCGTCCACCACTTGGCCTGCCAGTTGCGGCCGTCGTACGAGGCGGTGTTGCCGCCCCAGTAGACCGAGGACGCGCTCCAGGGCGCCGCGCAGTCGGCCGCGGAGGCCGTCGAGGCGGGGAGCAGGACCGTCAGGCCCGCGGCCGTGGCGAACGCGGCCAGCAGGGCGCCGAGGCGTCGTGACACGTCAACACTCCTTCGAAGCGGGGGGTGGCGGCCCACTTCACCGCATTGGTCTGGACCTGTCAATAGGTCCGGACCAGACAAGTGATGGACGGGGACACGGGTCGATCGCGTGTCAGGTCGCGGCTAAGGTCTGCTGCTGCGAAAGTGGATCTTGGTCGTGGTTGATCACGCCCTGCGGGGCGTGGTGATCTGACGGATGGGCAGTGGGTCCGGCTTGAGCCGTTGTTGCCGCAGGGCATCAAGCCGGGCCGTCCGCCGGTGTGGACGCGACGGCAGCTGATGGACGGCATTCGGTGGCGGACCCGTGCAGTCCTCGACGAGTGGCTGTGACCAGCACCTTCCCAACAAACCCTAGTCGACCCTGACCACGTACTTGCCCCGCACACCGCCCGCCTCCAGCGCCCGGTGTGCGGCCGCGGTCTCATTCAGCGGGAAGACCGTGTCCACCGCCGGCCGCAGCTTCCCCTCTGTCACCTGGCGGGCGAGGTCGTCGAAGAGCGCACGTTCGGGGTTGCCGCTGAAGAAGCGCACCCGGCCGCGTCCGTGGACGGCGCTGGCCGCGATGTAGCCCAGCGAGGCGGCGGGCCGCGTCAGGTCGAAGGCGACGGTGACCATGCGTCCGCCCGGCTTCAGCATCCGCCGTACGGTACGCAGGTCGGTGCCCGCCGTGTCGAGGACCACGTCGAACAGTCCCAGTTCCGCAGCGGACACGGTCCGGTGGTCGACGGCGTGGTGGGCACCGAGCGTACGGACGAAGTCGAGGTTGGCAGCGCGGGCCAGGGCCGTGACCTCGGCACCGTACGCCTGTCCCAGCTGGACGGCGGCGTTGCCGACGCCGCCCGCCGCGCCCCGTACAAGCAGCCGTTCGCCGGGGCGCAGTGCGGCCTTGTCGCGGAGGGCCGTGATGGCCGTGGTGGCCACCGGCAGCGCGGCAGCGGCCACGAGGTCCAGTCCGTCCGGGACCCGGCCGAGCCGCTCGGGCCGTACCGTCACGTACTCGGCGGCGCTGCCGAATCCGGAGCTGCGGCCCAGGACGCCCCACACCTGGTCGCCGACCGCTACGCCGGTCGCGCCGGTGCCGAGTGCGGCGATCTCGCCAGTGAAGTCCAGCCCGATGCGCTGCGGGAACTTCCGGCCGGTGACGAGGCGGGCCCGACCGGAACGGGCCGCCAGTTCGCCGCCGTTCACACTGAACGCGCGCACGCGCACGAGGACCTCGCCGGGTGCCGGTCCGGGACGTGGCACCCGGCCCACATACAGCACCTCGGGGCCGCCGAAGCGGTCGAACAGTACGGCTTTCATCGTGCGGTCGTCCATCGTCGCGTTCTCACCTTCGCCACCAGTGGCCGTGCGGGGGATCGTGGCGCCGAGCGTAGGCTGGCAAACGGACGAGATCGTCCATTTGACCGGAGGTGAGAGACAGCGGTGGGGGAATCCTCTCGGATCGCGGGGCAGGACAGTCTGCGGGCGGACGCCCGGCGCAACCGGCGGCGCATCCTTTCGGCTGCCCGCGTGGTCTTCGCCGAGCACGGCATCGACGCGCCCATGGCGACCGTGGCCCGGCGGGCGGGGGTCGGCGTGGCGACGCTGTACCGGCGTTTCCCGACGCGGGAGGCCCTGGTGCGGGCCGCGTTCGCGCACCAGATGGACATCTGTGCTCGGACGCTCACCGAGGCGCTGGCCGACCCCGATCCGTGGCAGGGCTTCCAGCGACTGGTCGAGACGGTCTGCGAACTACAACGGGAGGAACGGGGCTTCCCGGCCGCATTCGTCGCGGCCTTCCCGGACAGCACGCGAGAACACGCGCGGGTACGGGAACAGGCCGAGCAGGACTTCATGACCCTGGTCCGCAGGGCTCAGGCGGCGGGCGTGCTGCGGGCCGACTTCCACCCCTCCGACATTGCCGTGGCCTTGTTGTCCCACTGCGGTCTGGTCACCGCGTTGCCGGGTGACCGTGCGGCGTCCCGGCGTCTGGTGGCGTACTTGCTCCAGTCGTTCCGCGCCGAGGCGGCCCACGGACCGCTGCCGGCGCCGAGCGCACTGTCGCTGCGCAGTCTTCCGCTCGCGGCCCACGGCTCCCAGGGACAGCGGTCCTCCGGAACCTGATACGAAGCGGCGCCTGCCGCGTGGCCGCCCTTCGGGCGACCGCGCCACTTTCGCAACAGGCCCCAGTCGAGGGGCGTTGCCCCGCGGCGCGTCACCGGCATGCGGTACGGGCACGCGGTACGGGCACGCGGTGCCGACATGCGGCGGGGGCATGCGGCGGGGGCAGCAGCGGCAGGAGGAGGTACGGCCATGCGTCGGCGGTCGCACCGCGCGTGGCCGCCGACGTGCCCTCGCCGCGGGGTGCGCGGGCCCCTCGGTCCGGGAGAACGCCGCCCCTCAGTCCGGGATGCGCAGCGCCAGCAGCGCCACGTCGTCGTCGTTCTGCGGCGGACGGGCCCGCTGCAGCAGCTCGTCCGCGAACGACTCCAGCGGGCGGTGCGCCAGTGAGGCCGCGTGCCGCCGCAGCCGCTCCAGGCCGTCGTCGAGCGAGCGTCCGGGCGCCTCGATCAGGCCGTCCGTGTAGAGCAGCAGCGTGGACCCCGGCGGCAGCTCCGCCGTCGCGTCGGTGCGCCGTACCGCGATCCGGTGGGCGCCGAGCCCCAGCAGCACCCCGTGGGCGTCCGTCAGGTAGCGCGCCACGCCCTCACGGGTGACCAGCAGCGGCGGCGGGTGCCCGGCGTTGGTCCAGGTCAGCTCGGACCGCCCGTCGTCCTGCACGGTCAGCCGGCCGAACGCCAGCGTCGCCATGGACACCTCGGCGATGTGCTGCGACGCCTGGTCCAGCCAGTCGACGATCCGGCTCGGCGGCTCCGTCTGCGACCAGGCGTACGCCCGCAGCATGTTCCGCAGCTGCGCCATCCCCGCCGCGGCCTCCAGGTCGTGGCCCACCACGTCGCCGATCACCAGCGCCAGCACGCCGTCGCTCAGCTTGAACGCGTCGTACCAGTCGCCGCCGACGTGCGAGGCGTCCGGCGCGGGGAGGTACCGGGCGGTGATCCCCAGTCCGGGGACGTCGGGGAGCTGCGGCAGCAGATGGCGCTGCATCGTCTCCGCGACCTTCCGCTGCCGCTGGTAGAGGCGGGCGTTGGCCAGCGCGAGGCCCGCCCGGCGCGTGATGTCCTCCAGCAGCGCCACATCGGCCCCGGTGAAGCTCTCGGGCCGCTCCGAGCGCCCGAGCGTCAGCACCCCGAGGATCTCCCGCAGGCCGCGGATCGGGGCGATGGCCGCCGAGTGCATGCCCGTCACCTCGAACAGGCGGCGCTGCTCCACCGCGACCCCCGAGTCCGGCGGCCCCTGGTACGTCTCCGGCCCGGCCAGCGCCGACGACTCGCCGCGCAGCGCCCGCGACAGGGGCATCCCCGACTCCGCGGGGATGGGCGGCATCGGCCCCTCCAGCTGCTCCTCGTGGACCAGGGCGTCGCCCTTGGCGTGCACGACGGCCGTGCGCCACACCTCGTCCTGTTCCGTGATCAGGTCGATGACCGCCCAGTCCGCGAGGCGCGGCACCACCAGGCCCACGAGCCGTCGCAGCGCCTCGTCCACGTCCAGCGTGGAGGTCAGCGCCGTCGTCGTCTCGGCGAGCAGCGCGAGCCGCTCCAGCTCCGACAGCGGCCCGGCGGCGGCCGGCTCCCCGGACGGGAGGGGCAGGCTCTCGCCGACGGGATGGAAGACGACCAGCGCGGCGGCCGACGCCGCGGTCGGCACGCAGGGCGTGGCCATCCACGACAGGGCGAGCAGCGTCCCGTCGCCGCGCTGCGCCCACTCCCCGGCCCCCTGGGCCGTCCGCCCGGCGAGCATGGCGTGGCGCAGCGCGCAGCGCGCCCGGGGCGTCGGGTCGCCGTGCCGGTCCCGGTGCAGCAGATCGTGGGCGTCCCGGCCGACCAGCTCCAGGGCGGACCAGCCGAGGATGCCCTCCGCCGGGGCGTTCGCCGCGAGGATCCGGCCGCTCTCGTCCAGCAGGAAGGCGCCCGCCCTGATCGCGCCCAGCGCTTCGGCGAGCACATGCCGGGAGCCGGCCGGCGGTACCCCGCCGGATGGGCCACCCGTGCCCAAAGCCGTCATCTTCGTCCGCCTCCCGCCCCGACCGGGCCCACGCCCGGTGCCAGTGTCCGCCCCCCTCACTTCCCCGCCTCCCCGTGGCCGACGCCCCGGCGTCCGATGGCGGACAGGAGGCGCGCGGCCCCGGCGCGGCGGAGCTCGACTCCCCCGAACCTACGCCCTCCGCGACCGGACCACACCCCCCGAGCCCCTCCGCGGGCCCCCTCGGCCTGTGCCGCCCGCCACGTGCACGGCGAAGCCCCCCGCACCGGGGGCGGTGCGGGGGGCGTGCCCTGAGCGTCCGGGAAGCCCACCCGGGGCGCGGCCCGGCCGCCGGCCTGACCGGCCCGCGCCCTACCGGCGGGACGAGCCGAACAGGCCCCGCGGGGCCGCCGCGCGGACGGGACGGAACCGCCGCGCGGACGGGGCGGGACGGAACCGCCGCGCGGACGGGGCGGGACGGGCCGCCGTACGGACGGGGCGGGACGGGCCGCCGTACGGACGGGGCGGGACGGGCCGCCGTACGGACGGGGCGGGCCGCCGCGCGGACGGGGCGGGCCGCCGTACGGGTCGGGCTACAGGAACGAGTTGATCTCGATCGTCTCGGTGCGGCCGGGGCCGACGCCGATCGCGGAGATCGGGGCGCCCGACATCTCCTCCAGCGCCTTCACGTACGCCTGCGCGTTCTTCGGCAGGTCGGCGAAGGTCTTGGCCTTGGAGATGTCCTCCGACCAGCCCGGCAGGTACTCGTAGACGGGCTTCGCGTGGTGGAAGTCGGTCTGCGAGTACGGCAGCTCCTCGACGCGGCGGCCGTCGATCTCGTACGCCACGCACACCGGGATCTGCTCCCAGCCGGTGAGCACGTCCAGCTTGGTGAGGAAGAAGTCCGTCAGGCCGTTGACGCGGGTCGCGTACCGGGCGATCACCGCGTCGAACCAGCCGCAGCGCCGGTCGCGGCCCGTGGTCACGCCCCGCTCGCCGCCGATGCGGCGCAGCGCCTCGCCGTCCTCGTCGAACAGCTCCGTCGGGAACGGGCCGGCGCCGACGCGGGTCGTGTACGCCTTGAGGATGCCGATCACGCGGCTGATCTTCGTCGGGCCGACGCCGGTGCCCGTGCAGGCTCCGCCCGCGGTCGGGTTCGACGAGGTCACGAAGGGGTACGTGCCGTGGTCCACGTCGAGGAGGGTGCCCTGGCCGCCCTCGAAGAGGACCACCTTGTCCTCGTCGAGCGCGTTGTTCAGGATCAGCGTGGTGTCGGCGACGTACGGCCTGATCTGCTCCGCGTACTGGAGCATCTCCTCCACGATCTGCCCGGCCTCGATCGCGCGCCGGTTGTAGAGCTTCGCCAGGATCTGGTTCTTGCCCTCCAGCGCCGCCTCGACCTTCTGGGCGAGGATCGACTCGTCGTAGAGGTCCTGGACGCGGATGCCCACGCGGTTGATCTTGTCGGCGTACGTCGGGCCGATGCCGCGACCGGTCGTACCGATCTTCCGCTTGCCGAGGAACCGTTCCGTCACCTTGTCGAGCGTGACGTTGTACGGGGTGATCAGGTGGGCGTTACCGCTGATCAGGAGCTTGGAGGTGTCGACACCGCGCTCGTTCAGCCCGCTCAGCTCGGAGAGCAGGACGGCCGGGTCGACGACGACGCCGTTTCCGATCACGGGGGTGCACCCCGGGGAGAGGATGCCGGAGGGAAGGAGATGCAGCGCGTACTTCTGGTCGCCCACGACGACCGTGTGACCGGCGTTGTTGCCGCCCTGGTAGCGCACCACGTAGTCGACGGATCCACCGAGGAGGTCGGTGGCCTTTCCCTTGCCCTCGTCACCCCACTGAGCACCGAGCAGCACAAGTGCGGGCACAGGCGTACACCCCTTCCGGGCGGGGCATGTCCAAGGCCAGGGACGGAAGATGTCGTACGGCGGTGTACGACGGCAGCCCGAGCCGTGGACCGGTGCCCCGGTATAGACGAAGCCCCTGGCGCAATAGCGCAAGGGGCTCTTGCACAAAGATGCTACCCGAGGAAGGACCGAGGTGTCGGCTCCCGACCAGCTGCTGGTGGTCATCGACCCGGTCGCGCGCCGCTGCGACGGCGAATCGGTACGGATCGCGAGGGATGTGCTGTGCGGCGGCGCCGCGGCGAAGGTCTGCGTCCCCGGCACCCCGGAGGAGTTCGTGCGGGCCCTGGCCCGGCGCGGTTCGCGACGCCTGGTGGTGATCGGCGACGACCGGGCGCTCGTACGGGCCGTGAGAGCCCTGCACCACGGCGGTGACCTGGGCGGGAACGCCCTGTCGCTGGTACCGGTGGGGCCCCGCGAGACGGTGCGGCTCGGGGTGTCCCTGGGCGCGCCGCCCGGTGCGGTCACGGCCGCGCGGGCGGTGCTCGGCGGGGTGGCGCGCCGGCTCGACCTGCTGGTGGACGACCGGGGCGGGGTGGTCGTCGGCGGGGTGCGCATCCCGGAGGGGACGCCGTCGCCGGAGCCGGTCGTGGCTCCGGAGGCGCGGTTCCGCCCTTCGGGGGGCGGAGGGCCGGGGGCTTCGGGCGCGGGGGCTTCGGGGGCGGGGCCCTCGGGGCCGGGCACGCCGGGAGCGGGGCCCTCGGGGTCGGGGACGACGTCCGGTTGGGGGCCGGCCGCGTGGGGGCCCTCGGTGTGGGGGCCCTCGGTGTGGGGCACGTGCCGCTCGCTGGTGCGCACGCTGGTCGGGCCCGGCGCCGGGCGGGTGGCGTCGGCGCGGGGGCAGCGCCTGCGGGTCGAGGCCGACGGGCGGCTGCTCGCCGACGTGGACGACCCCGTGGACGGCGTGACGGTGGTGGCCCGGGACGGCGCGGCGGAGGTCGTCGTGCGCCCCCGGGCGGCGCCCCCGAGGCGGTGGACGGCCCGTACGGTCACCGTGGCGGGGGCCGGCGGGGAGTGCTACCGCTACCGGGCGGACGCCGAGCCGACCGGCCCGGTGCCCACGCGCACCTGGACGGTCCGGCCGGGCGCCTGGACCCTGCTGGTCCCGGCACGGGCGCTGCCGGCGGACGGACAGTAGCGGCGCGCGGGGCTGTGGGGCGCGCGGGGGCCCGGATGGGCGGGGACCCGGATGGCGCGGGGGCCCGGATGGGCGGGGACCCGGATGGCGCGGGGGCCCGGATGGGCGGGGACCCGGATGGCGCGGGGGCCCGGATGGGCGGGGACCCGGATGGCGCGGGGGCCCGGATGGGGCGGGGACCCGGATGGCGCGGGGGCCCGGATGGGGCGGGGACCCGGATGGCGCGGGGGCCCGGATGGGGCGGGGACCCGGATGGCGCGGGGGCCCGGATGGGCGGGGACCCGGATGGCGCGGGGGCTCGTACGCGGCCCGCACGGCTCGCGCCGCGCCCTGCGCCCCGGCCCGTCCGCTCACGACGGCGGCGGGGACCCGAGCGACTTGCGTTCGCGCCAGCGCTCCATGAGCTGGAGCAGTCCTTCGTTGAGGAACTGGAAGAACTCCGCCGTCTCCGACAGCCGCACCCCCGCCGCCGTCCCGGGGCCCAGGGTGGCGGCGCCCTCCAGAAGGGTCTTCTGCCAGCGGTTGAGGATCTCGTCGCGGCGGGTGAAGATCTCGTACCACATGCCCTCGTGGAGCACGTACCGCTCGCGCCGGGACCCGGGGTCGCGCTCGCGGCCGATCATGTTGACCTGCGTCAGGTAGCGCACGGCGCCCGACACGGCGGCCGGGCTGATCCGGAGGCGTTCGCCCAGTTCGGCGGCGGTCAGGGCGGCCCCGTCGGAGACGAGCAGCGCGGCGAAGACCCTGGCCGCCATCCGCTGCATCCCGGCCTGTGCCAGCTCCCCGGCGAAGCGCTCGACGAAGCGGCTCACCGCCTCCTCGTCGCGGCCTGCCATACCGAGCGCCGACGCCTCCTTGCGCCCGGCGAGGCCGCCGCCCGCCGCTTCCCCGCCGCGCTCCGCGAGCGGGCCGTCGATCCCCGCGAGCCGGTCGCCGGTCCGGGGCGTCCGGTCGCCGGTCTCCGCCGCGAGCCGCTGGTCGTCGGCCTCCGCGAGCCGGTCATCGGTGCTCATGCGCCCCATCGTCTCCCGTCGTTCTCGAACGCCAGCGATTTTATACGATTCCTTAACTTCACAACTTTGTGAACGTCGGCGTAGCGTTGGACCATGACCAACGCCATCAGCGTCACCGGACTGCACAAGTCCTTCGGGCGCACCCACGCGCTCGACGGCCTCGACCTGGCCGTCGCCACCGGCGAGGTGCACGGCTTCCTCGGGCCCAACGGCTCCGGCAAGTCCACCGCCATCCGCGTCCTGCTCGGACTGCTGCGCGCCGACTCCGGCACCGCCCGGCTGCTGGGCCGCGACCCGTGGCGGGACGCCGTCGAGCTGCACCGCCGCGTCGCCTACGTCCCCGGCGACGTGACGCTCTGGCGCAACCTGTCCGGCGGCGAGGTCATCGACCTGTACGGCAGGCTGCGCGGCGGCCTCGACAAGGCGCGCCGCGCCGAGCTGGTCGAGCGCTTCGAGCTGGACCCGACGAAGAAGGGCCGCACGTACTCCAAGGGCAACCGGCAGAAGGTCGCCCTCGTCGCCGCCTTCGCCTCCGACGTGGACGTGCTGATCCTCGACGAGCCGACCAGCGGGCTCGACCCGCTGATGGAGGGCGTCTTCCAGCGTTGCGTCCGCGAGGAGCGCGACCGGGGCCGCACGGTCCTGCTGTCCTCCCACATCCTGAGCGAGGTGGAGAGCCTCTGCGACCGGGTGAGCATCATCCGCAGGGGCCGCACCGTCGAGTCCGGCTCCCTCGCCGAGCTGCGCCACCTCACCCGCACCGGCGTCGAGGCCGAGCTGGCCGCCCCGCCGGACGGCCTCGCGGGGCTGCCCGGCGTCCACGACGTGCGGGTCGACGGCACCCGCGTACGGCTCCAGGTCGACACCGACCGGCTCGACGCCGTGCTGCGCACCCTCACCGAGGCGGGCGTACGGTCGCTGACCAGCGCGCCGCCGACCCTGGAGGAGCTGTTCCTGCGCCACTACGAGGACGAGGCGGCGGCCCGATGAGCGCCACCGGCACCGCACACGCCGCCGCGCGCCGCTCCGGAGGCGGCGGGGCCTCCGGCGGGCCGCGCCACCTGGCCGGCACGGGCGCGCTGCTGCGGCTCGCGCTGCGCCGCGACCGGGTGATGCTGCCCGTGTGGGTCCTGGTCCTCGGCACCCTCGTCGTCAGCGGCAACGGATCGATCGCCGCCCTCTACCCGACGGCCGCCGACCGGGCCGTCCTCGCCGCGTCCATGACCGCCAACAGCTCGCTGCGGGCCCTGTACGGGCCGGTGTTCGGGGACTCGGTCGGCGCCCTGGTCGCCTGGCGGTTCGGGGTGTTCGCCGCCGTCCTCGCGGCCGTGATGAGCCTGATCGTCGTCGTGCGGCACACCCGCGAGGAGGAGGAGACCGGCCGCCAGGAGATGCTGTCGGCCGCCGTGGTCGGGCGACGGGCCCCGCTCACCGCCGCACTCCTCACCGCACTGGTCGCCAACACCGCCCTGGCGCTGATCATCACCGCCGGGCTGGCCGGGCGGGGCGCGGGCGGCGCCCTCGCCCTGGGCCTCGCGGTCGGCCTCACCGGCATGGTCTTCGCCACCGCGGCGGCCGTCGCCGCGCAGCTCACGGAGAGCGCCCGGCTCGCGAAGGGCCTCACGGCGGCGGTGCTGGGCGCCGCGTTCACGCTGCGCGCGGCGGGCGACGCGGGCGACGCCGCCGGGGGGTCGCTCCTGACCTGGCTGTCGCCGGTCGGCTGGGCGGAGAACCTCCGCGCCTTCGCCGGTGACCGCTGGTGGGTGCTGCTGCTGCCGGTCGCCGCCGTCCTGCTCCAGGGCCTCGCCGCGTACGAGCTGGCCTCCCGCCGCGATGTCGGGATGAGCTTCCTGCCCGCCCGGCCCGGCCCCGCCGAGGGGCGGCTCGCGACGGCGGGCGCCCTGGCCTGGCGGCTCCAGCGCGGCGGGCTCGCCGGGTGGACGGCCGGGTTCCTCGTCGCGGGGGCCGTCTTCGGCGGGATGGTGGAGGGCGCCGCCGACCTGGTCGGGCAGAACGCACAGGCCCGGGAGATCTTCCAGCGGATGGGCGGCGCCCAGGCCCTCAGCGACGCGTTCCTGAGCGCGCTGCTCGGGCTGTTCGGGATGGTCGCCTCGCTGTACGCGGTCGGGTCGGTGCTGCGGCTGCACGGCGAGGAGACCTCGCAGCGCGCCGAACCGCTCCTCGCGGCGCCCGTCGGGCGGCTGCGCTGGGCCGCCGGGCACCTGGTGATCGCGTTCGCCGGGTCGGTCCTGCTGCTCCTCGCCGCCGGGACGGGGATGTACCTGTCGTACGGGCGGGACCCCGGCGGCGTCCTGGCCGCTGCGGCCGTGCAGCTGCCCGCCGTGTGGCTGCTGGGCGCGGTGGCGGTGCTGCTGCACGGCGCCGTCCCGAAGGCGGCCGTCGCCGCGTGGGCCGTGGCCGGGCTGGCCGTCGCCGTCGGCTGGATCGGCCCGGCGCTGGACCTGCCGCAGGCCGTGCTGAACCTGTCGCCGTTCGGGCACCTGCCGAAGCTGCCCGGCGCCGCCATGGAGTGGCCGCCGGTGCTGGTGCTGACGGCCGGCGCGGCGCTGCTGGTCGCGGCGGGGCTGGCGGGACTGCGCCGCCGCGACCTCGTCACCGCGTGAGCGCCGCCGGTGCGCCACCGCGCGGACGCCTGCCCGCACCTCACCGCGTGAGCGCCGCCGGTGCGTGGTGGGTACGCGGCGGTACGCGGCGGGTACGTGACCCGGTTACGTGACCCGGGTACGTGACGGCGTGAACGCCGCCGGCGCCGCGTGCCGCCCCGGGCGCCGCCGCGACCTCCTCACACCGTGACCGGCAGCTCCTTCAGGCCCCGGATCACATAGCCGGGCCGCCACTCCGGCTCGGCCGCCGGGCGCAGCCCCGGGGCCCGGCGCAGGAGCGCGCCGAACACGGCGGTCAGCTCCAGCCGGGCCAGCGGCGCGCCCAGGCAGTAGTGGATGCCGGCCCCGAAGCCGACGTGCGGGTTGTCCGTACGGCCCAGGTCCAGGCGGTCCGGGTCCGCGAACCGCGCCGGGTCCCGGTTCGCGGACCCGAACAGCAGCGCCACCCGCGACCCGCGCTCCACGGTCGTCCCGCCGATCTCGATGTCGTCCAGCACCCACCGGGTGAACATCTGGAGCGGGGTGTCGTAGCGCAGCAGCTCCTCCACGGCCGTCGGCAGCGGTACACGGCCGGCGCGCAGCGCGGCGAGCTGCTCCGGATGCCGGAACAGCGTCCACCAGCCGTTGACGGCCGTGTTCACGGTGGCCTCGTGCCCGGCGTTGAGCAGCAGGACGCAGGTGGAGACCATCTCCTGCTCGGTGAGCCGGTCGCCCTCGTCGTGCGCGGCGATCAGCGCGGACACCAGGTCGCCGCCCGGCTCCGCCCGCCGCCGGGCGATCAGCTCCCGCAGGTACGCGGAGAACTCCACGGAGGCGGCCACCGCGCGGCGGGCGGTCTCCTCGTCCGGGGCCGGCTCGTACATCCCGCAGATCGCCGCCGACCACGGCCGCAGCAGGTGCCGGTCGCCCGGCGGGACACCCAGCATCCGCGCGATCACCGCGACCGGCAGCGGCTCCGCGACCCGGGTGAGCAGATCGCCGCCGCCGTCCGCGACGAGGCCGTCGACCAGCTCGTCCGCCAGCCGGTGCACGAACGGCCCCAGCCGCTCGACCGTGCGGGGCGTGAACGCCTTCGCCACCAGCCGCCTGACCCGCGTGTGGTCCACCCCCTCCAGGTCGAGCAGCCCGTGGCCGTCGAGCGTGGTGAACGGCTCCAGCGCGGCGGGCGGCGGGGTGCGCCCGAACTCCTCGTGCGTGAACCGGTGCAGATACGTGCGCCCCAGCCGCCGGTCCCGCAGCAGCGCCGACACGTCCGCGTGGTGCGGCACCAGGTACTGCCCGGTCGGCGCGAACCAGTGCACCCGCCCGGCCTCCCGGAGCGCCGCGTACGCGGGGTACGGATCGGCGACGAACCGCGCCGACGACGGGTCGAAGGGCGACGACGGGTCGGACAACGTCTCCATGGACCGGACGCTACCCCGCCCGTCCCTCCGCTGGGACCTGGATGTCGGCGGCCCAGCGGACGGCCTCGGACGTGTCGACGTGGAAGCGGCCCTCGCCGCCGGTGCCCAGATCGAGCCGGTTCGCGTACGTGCCGGACTCGGTGCCGCCGCACGTGACGGTGAACCGCGCGACGCCGTCCACCTCCAGGGTGAGCGGACTGGGACCGCCGTCGGCGGCGCAGTTGACGTTGACCCACGTGGTGCCCGCGCCGACCTTCACCCGGCCCAGGCTCGCGTCGCCCCGTGCCGGCCCGGCCGAGGCGATCCGCCGGTGTCCGGGCTGGAGTTCCGGCAGCGGTACGGGCCCCCGCGACGGGGCGGCGGACGGCGCGGCGCCCGTGACCGGGGCTCCAGCCGCCCCGGCACCGGTGGCCGGACCCGTGGCCGCGCCCCCGGCCGGGGCTCCGGCGCCTGTGGCCGGGCCGGTGGCCGGGGCTCCGGTGGACGGTGGCCCCGCCGCGCCCCTCCTCGTACCGTCGTCCGTGCTCACGCACCCCGTGGTCCACACGAGCGCGCCCACCAGGGCCACGAGCGCCGTACCCCGTAATCGGCTCATCCTCTTCCCCCCCACGATTCCCCACCGCGATTCCCCACCCCGGTGCCCCCGTCGGTGGCCGGTCGCGATGTCCGACCGGACGCCTGGTCGAGACATCAGGTCGAGACATCCGGTCGAGACATCCGGTCGAGACATCAGGTCGCGGGCGGAGACGCCCCCGCCCGTCCCGGCGAGTCAAGCACCCGAACGGGCAGGGCGCTAGCGGGGCGTGACGAGGCGTGCCTCATAGGCGAAGACGGCCGCCTGCGTGCGGTCGCGCAGGCCCAGCTTCACCAGGACCCGGCTCACATGCGTCTTGATCGTCGACTCCGCCACCACCAGGTGCGCCGCGATCTCCGCGTTCGACAGACCCTGCGCGATCAGCACCAGGACCTCCGTCTCCCGCTCCGTCAGCTCCCCGACCCGGGACAGCGGCGCCATGCGCGGGGACTCCGCCCGCTTGGCGAACTCGGTGATCAGCCGCCGCGTCACCGTCGGCGCCAGCAGCGCCTCCCCCGACGCGACGATCCGCACCCCGTCCGCGAGCTGCCGTGCCGACGCGTCCTTCAGCAGGAACCCGGACGCCCCGGCGCGCAGCGCCTGGTACACGTACTCGTCCAGGTCGAACGTCGTCAGCACCAGCACCTTCGCGTCACCGTCCGCGGCGACGACCTCCCGCGTCGCGTCGATGCCGTTCATCTCCGGCATGCGGATGTCCATCAGCACCACGTCCGGGCGCAGCGCGGCGACCTGGCGGACCGCCTCCCGCCCGTTCACCGCCTCCCCGACGACCTCGATGTCCGGCATCGCGTTCAGCAGGACGGAGAAGCCCTCCCGCACCATCACCTGGTCGTCGACGACCAGCACGCGGATCGTCACGCCGCCGCCTCGTCCCTGGCCACCGGTATGAACGCCGCCACCTCGTAACCGCCTTCGCCGGTCGCCGCCGCCGTCAGCTCGCCGCCCAGCATCGCCACCCGCTCCCGCATCCCCGTGATGCCGTGCCCGGCGCCCGGCGACGGCTTGACCAGGCCGCGCGGCGGCCCGTTCACCACGCGCAGCCCCAGCCCGCCCAGCACGTAGCCGATCTCGACGCGGGCCGACGCGCCCGGCGCGTGCCGCAGCACGTTCGACAGGGCCTCCTGCACGATCCGGTACGCCGACAGCTCCACCCCCTGCGGCAGCTCCCGCACCCCGCCGGTCACCGCCTTCTCCACGTCCAGCCCGGCGTCGCGCACATTGGCGAGGAGCCCGTCCAGGTCCGCGAGGGTCGGCTGCGGGGCGTCGGGCGCCTCGTAGTCCTCCGCCCGCACCACGCCCAGCACCCGCCGCAGCTCGGTCAGGGCCGCGACCGCGTTCTCCCGTATCGTCGCGAAGGCCTGCTCCAGCTCGGGCGGCGCGTTCTCCACCCGGTACGGCGCGGCCTCCGCCTGGATGGCGACGACCGACATGTGGTGGGCGACCACGTCGTGCAGCTCGCGGGCGATGGTGGTGCGCTCCTCCAGCAGCGTGCGCATCGACCGCTCCTGCGCCGTGACGGTCCGCTCGGCGGTGACCTCCTCGCGCGCGTCCCGCCGCACGTGCCACACGGTGATGGCCAGCAGGGCGAGCGCCGCGAAGAAGAGGAGCTGCGCCGTCGTGTCCCTGTCGTACGCGGCCAGCACCGTCCCGCTCACCATGCCGTACCCCGCGGTCAGCACCCACATCCACGCCGCCGCCCGCGGCCGGGTCCGTGCCGCGACGACCACCAGCACGACCAGGTGCGCCAGGAACACCGCCGGCGACCAGATCAGCCCTCCCCCGAGGAAGACCGCGTACACCCCCGCGGTCGCCAGCGACGCCCAGAAGGCCGCCACCGGCCTCAGCAGGGTCAGCAGCACGACCACCGCCGGGACCAGCGCCACCGGCGCGAAGGCCGACCGCTCGTACCCGGCGACGAAGACGAGCAGCGCCGCCGCGGCGACCAGGGCATGCGGGGCCCAGACCGCGTACCGCCGTATCCGCGACGGCAGCCGCCGCGTGAGGGGGCCCTCCGCGACCATCGGGGCCAGGGGCCGGTAGGCGAAGGCGTCGTGGAAGAGGTCGGCCCGCAGCCCCTGGAGGATCCCCACGGCGTGGTGGAGCTCGGGGGTGCGGCCGCCCGTGTCGATGCGCTGCGTCGTCGTGTCCGTCACACCGCCACCGTACGCAGGCGGTCCCCTGCCCGGCGTCGGACCGCAGAGGGTATTGAGGGGTCCCCCCTGAGTACTACGGCAGGGGGGAGAGCGCCCACCGTGGTACGGGGTGGGGCGCCGCCCCGGCCGCTGGCGGGCCCGGAAGGCCGGCCGGTCACCAGGCGAGCTGGGTGATCTCCTCCGCCACCACCGCGCACGCGTCGGCCGCCGGGTCGATGAGGGGGAAGTGCCCCACGTCGTCGAGGACGGTCAGGCCCACCATCTCGCCGGCCCGCGCCGCCGCCTCCACGTACGCCTCGGCGACCGCCGCCGGGACGACCGTGTCGGCGCGGCCCTGCACGACGGTCGTGGCGATCCCCGTGGGCAGCAGCAGCGCGGGATCCGCCGACGCGGCCCGCTCCTTGGACAGCGCCTCCCCGCCCAGCAGCTGGGTCACGGCTCCGCCGCACACGTCCAGTTCGACCGCGCTGCCGAAGTGGGCGATCGGGGCGAGCGCGACGACGCCGCGCAGCTCGGGCGGCTCCGCCCGCCGCCACGGCGACCCGGCCGGCAGGACGTGCCGGGCGGCGGCCCACAGCGCCAGGTGCCCGCCGGCGGAGTGGCCGGTGACGACCGTGCGGCGGGGGTCGGCCCGCGGCAGGTGCGCGGCGGCCAGCGCGGGCAGCGCGTCCAGCGCCGCCGCCACGTCGTCGAACGTCTCGGGCCACCGCCCCGCCACCGGATCGGCCCCCTCGGTACCGGTACCGCCGCCCGAGGCGCCGGAAGCACCGGAAGCCGCGGAGGCGCCCGGGGGGTCACCGGGGCCGCGCCGGTACTCGACGCTGGCGACGGCGAAGCCGTGCCGGGTGAGGAAGCCCGCGAACGGCGAGACGTGCGCCCGGTCGTAGCGGGCCCGCCAGGCACCGCCGTGCAGGACGACGACGAGCGGCACCCGGTCGTCCCGGTCGCGGGGCGCGTAGAAGTCCACCACCTGGTCGGGGTGTTCGCCGTATGAGGCGGTGGAGTCCGGCGCGACGGGCGGGTGCGACAGGGCCGACGCCTCCTCGGCGGCGTCGCGAGCGGCGCGGTCGGGCATGCTGCTCAACCTTTCGGTGACGGGGCCGAATTGGCCTGACCTGCGGGGACCGTATCAGCATCGACGGCCCCCGCAGACCGGCCCCACGGCGGCGCTACCGCGCTGCGGAGACCTCCGTGGAGCGCTCCGTGGAGCCCTCCGCCGCGACCTCAGCGCACACCTCGGCCAGCACGCGCGCGGCGCGCTCGGCGTCGGCGTACCCGACGTACAGCGGCGTGAAGCCGAACCGCAGCACGTCGGGGCGGCGCAGGTCGCCGACCACGCCCCGCTCGATGAGCCGTTCCATGACGGCGGGCGCGTCCGGGCAGGAGAGCGCGACCTGGCTGCCGCGCTCCGCGTGCGCGGCCGGGGTGAGGCAGGTGAGCCGCCCCTCGGGGACGTACGCGCGGACGCACTCCAGGAAGAAGTCCGTCAGCGCGAGGCTCTTGGCCCGCACCTCGCCCACCGCGACGCCGTCCCACACGTCGAGAGCCGACTCCAGGGCCAGCATCGACAGGATGTCGGGCGTACCGACGCGACCGCGCCGCGCCCCGTCCACCGCCGCGTAGCCGGGCGTCATCGCGAACGGGTCCGCGTGCGAGTTCCAGCCGGGCAGCGGCGAGTCGAAGCGCGCCTGGTGGCGTTCGGCGACGTACAGGAACGCGGGGGCGCCGGGCCCGCCGTTCAGGTACTTGTACGTGCAGCCGACGGCCAGGTCGACGCCGTTCGCGTCCAGGTCGACGGGGAGTGCGCCCGCGCTGTGGCACAGGTCCCACACCGCGAGGGCGCCCGCGTCCCGCACGGCGGCGGTGACGCCGGGCAGGTCGTGGAGGCGGCCGGTGCGGTAGTCGACGTGGTTGACGAGTACGGCGGCCGTGCGCGGGCCGACGGCGTCCGGTACGTCTCCGGGCGCGACCGGCACCAGGCGGCGGCCGGTCATCCGGGCGGCGGACTCGGCGATGTAGCCGTCCGTGGGGAACGTCGTCGCGTCCACCAGGATCTCGTCCCGGACGGGCCCGCCCCCGTCCCGGCCCTCGCCGGCGTACGCGTCCGCCAGGCGGACCGCTCCGACCAGCGCCTTGAGGACGTTGACGCTGGTCGAGTCGCCGACCACGACCTGGCCGGGCGCCGCGCCGACCAGCGGGGCGATCCGGTCGCCGATCCGCTCCGGCGCCGTCCACCAGCCGCTCTCGCCCCACGAGCGGATGCGCAGCTCGCCCCACTCGTGGGCGATGACGTGCGCCATCCGGGCGGGTACGTGGCGGGGCAGGGCGCCGAGCGAGTTGCCGTCGAGGTAGACGGCGCCGTCGTCGAGGGCGAACAGCTCGCGCCGCTTCGCCAGCGGGTCGGCGGCGTCCAGGGCGGCGGCCCGCGCCGCGAGCCCGCCGTCCCCGGCGACCGGTGCGCCTTCGGTGGCCGGTACGCCTTCGGTGGCCGCCGCGCCGGGCACCCGGGTCTCGGCGTCCGCGCCCGCGCCCGCGGCAGTCCCGCCGCGCCCGGTCCCGGCGCCCTCGGTCTCGTCGTGCAGGAGCTCAGACATGGCTGCGCGCCGTCCACAGCTCGGGGAACACGTTCTTGCCGGCCCGCTTCTCCAGCCAGGCCACGCCCGCGGAGCCGCCCGTGCCGACCTTGGAGCCCATCGCGCGGCGGGTGGCGACCAGGTGGTCGTTGCGCCAGCGCCACACCAGCTCGGCCACGTCCGTCAGCGCCTCGCCCAGGTCGACCAGGTCGCGGTGGGCGTCCGGGTCGGCGTACAGCTGCGCCCAGGCCTCCTCGATCCGCTGCGACGGCTCGTACCGTTGGGTGAGGTCGCGGTCCAGGACCTCCTGCGGCACGTCGAACCCGCGGCGGGCCAGCAGCCGCAGCACCTCGTCGTACAGGCTGGGCTCGGCGAGCGCCTTCTCCAGCTCGGCGTGGACGCGGGGGGAGCCGCGGTGCGGCACCAGCATGGACGCGGACTTGTCGCCCAGCAGGAACTCCATGCGGCGGTACATCGCGGACTGGAAGCCGGAGCCCTCGCCGAGCGCGGCGCGGTACGCGTTGAACTGCGCCGGGGTGAGGCGGGCGATCGGGTTCCAGGAGTGGTTGAGCGCCTCCAGCTCGTGCGCCGAGCGGCGCAGGGCCGCCATCGCGTCCGGGATCCGGTCCTCGCGCAGCGCGCGGCTCGCGGTCTCCCACTCGTGGACGATGACGGTGAACCACAGCTCCATGACCTGCGTGGTCACCAGGAAGACCATCTCTCCGGGGTCTTCGGAGCGCGGGTGCTGGAGGTGGGTGAGGACGTCGGCCTTGACGTAGTCCTCGTAGGGGGTCGTGCCCGCGAAGTCCAGGTTCGGCATGTCCTCCGAACCGGTCTCGTGGGCAGGGGGGGTAGTAGGCGAAGTAGACATCGCTGTCTCCGTCAATGCGTGCTACCGGGTAGCGGTCTGCTCCTTCCGCAGGGTGGAGCCCCGGTCCCCTCGGGACCGGGCGCGATCGGCGCCTGCGGTCCCACGCGCATCATGGCACGACCGGGCCCGTGATGTAACGGCCGTTCTCGTCGTACGGCCAGGCGTTGGAGACGCAGCCGCGCAGCCCCTTGATCTGCTGCATCATGACCGGCGCGGGCTTGCCGGGGCCGGGGCAGGTCATGTGGGTGCGGATGCCGATCTCGTGCCCCACCTCGTGATTGATGATCAGGTGCCGGTACTCGGCGGGGGTGCCGGTGAAGGTCGGGGAGCCCCGCAGCCACCGCTTGAGGTTCACCACGACGCCCTCGGTCGTCTCGCAGTTGTACTCGCCTCGGGTGTCGAGGCCCTGGGCGAGGCACAGCTTGTCGGCGGTCTTCGGGGTCGCGATCCTGATGACGAAGTCGGCGTTCGCGCTGACCAGCTGGAACGTGCCCCGCCCGTGGGCGGCCCAGCCGCGCGGGTGGGCGAGGATCCCCTCGATCTCACGGGCGGCGTCGGCGGCCGACACCCCGCTGCCGTCCTCGACCTGGACCCGGTAGCGCCGCAGGGGGCCCGTGCCGGTCTTCTCGCCGGACGCCTGGGCCGTGGTGAACGTGCCGGCCCCCGTGAGCGGCACGGTGGCGGGCGGGTCCGGCTCCTCCTCGGCGCTCTTCGACGGCAACGGCGAGGGGGAGGCGCCGGCCTTCGGGGACGGTGGCGGCGGCTGCGGGGAGCGGACGGCGGAGGCGCCGGGCGACGGCGGGGGAGCGGCGGCCGGGCGGGAGGCGGCGGCCGGCTCGCCTCCGGCGTGCCAGTGCGCCAGGGCGGCGCCGCCGCCCAGGGACAGGACGCCGAACGCGGCGCCCGCGAGCACGATGCGGCCCAACGGCCGGCGGGCGCCGCCCCGGCCCCGGGCTCCCCGGCCGGGGGGCACCCGTTTGCCGCGCCGACGCCGCGAGGCGGGCGCTCCTCGCTTGCCCACTGCAGACCTCTCCCCGTGTCGTGGCCGGGTGGGGGGTGGTCCGGCACAGGAATTCGATGTTCTGTGCGATCGTACCGGCCGGTTCGGACACGCTCCCCGAGTGGCCCCGGCCACAGGCCCGTTGGGCCTCCGCCACCGACGGAGGCCCGTACGCACCCGCACACACGGCGGTTCCGGCCGCGCCGCGCCGACCCGCGCACACCCGCGCAGGCACCGGCCACGACCGCGCCGCGCGGTCCGTCAGCGCCCCCGTTCGGCCCCCGCCCGGTGGCCCGCGACGGCTCCCGCACCGATGCTCGACCTGGTGGCCGCGGCGCCCGACGGAGGCGGCCACCGCGCTCCGCCCGCCCCCGCGCGGCCCCCAAGGCGCGGGAGGAGGCACCGACCCGAGGAGACCGACGTCATGGATATGCCCGTCATCAACGCATGCGCGGTCGAGGACTGCGCCTACAACCGGGACCACGCCTGCCACGCCCTCGCCATCACCGTGGGCGACGCCCGGAACCCGCAGTGCGACACCTTCTTCACCTCACGGCACAAGGGCGGCGACCCGTCCAACACCGGCCGGGTGGGCGCGTGCAAGGTCTCCTCCTGCCGTCACAACACCGACTACGAGTGCCGCGCCCCGGGCATCACCGTGGGCTACCAGCAGAGCGAGGTCGACTGCCTCACCTACGCCCCCGCCTGACCCCCCGCGGCCCCGCGGGCAGGTGGCAGACTGGCGCCATGACGACGCACAAGAACCTGCTCGGCGGCCCGGACCCGACGCACCTCCCGGAGAACGAGGAGGCGTACCGCCTGCTGGGAGAGGAGTCCCAGTCCCCGGCCGAGGTCGCGGCGCAGCACCCCACCTTCTCGCTCGCCTGGGCCATGCTCGCCGACGACGCCTTCGAGGCGGGGCGGGTGATCGAGTCGTACGCGTACGCCCGCACCGGCTACCACCGGGGCCTGGACGCGCTGCGCCGGGCCGGCTGGAAGGGCCACGGGCCCATCCCGTGGGAGCACCGGCCCAACCGCGGGTTCCTGCGCTGCCTCGCCGCCCTCGCCCGTGCGGCCGGCGAGATCGGCGAGAAGGACGAGGCGGAGCGCTGCCGGCAGTTCCTCCGGGACAGCAGCGCCGAGGCGTACGACGAACTGACGCGCTGACGCGACCGTCGCGCCGACGCGCGGCGGCTGCGCCCCGCCCGCCCGGCCGCGGTGTGACCGCCCGGCCGGGCGGTCACACCGCCATGCGGGCCAGGGTGCGGACCACCGCGTCCACCCCGTGCGCGGCCTTGGAGCGGGGGCACCCCAGGTTGATCCGCACGAACCCGTCGGCGCCGTACACGGCGCCCGGCCGCACGGCGACCTTCTCGCGCGCGACCAGCTCCTGGCCGAACGCCTCGTCGTCCACGCCCAGCGGCCGCAGGTCCAGCCACGCCAGGTACCCGGCCTGCGGGGGCGCGTACAGGGCGCGGCCGGGGAACGCCTCCTCCAGCCGGTCGGCGAGCAGCCGCAGATTGCCCCGCACGTACGGCAGGAGCCGGTCCAGCCAGGGCGCGCCGTGCCGGTACGCGGCGGTGTGCGCGGCGAGCCCGAGCGCCGACGGCGAGTTCAGCCCCTCCGCGCGCTCCACGCGCCGCTCGAACTCGGTGCGGTCGTCCGGGTCGCCGACGATCCCGTAGGCGGCGTTCAGGGCCGGGAAGTTGAACGCCTTGGAGCCGGACGAGACCAGCGCCCAGCGCGAGCCGCGCGGGGCGACCGACGGCCACGGCACATGCCGGTGCCCCTCGTGTGTCAGGTCCGCGTGGATCTCGTCGCTGACGACGGCCACGTCGTACCGCTCCGCCAGCGCCGCGAACGCCGCCAGCTCCGCCCCCGTCCACACCCGGCCGGTCGGGTTGTGCGGCGAGCACAGCAGCAGCATCCGGCTGTCGGGCCGGGCCAGCTCCCGTTCCAGGGCCTCGGTGTCGCCGACGGGTACGCCCCTCAGCCGCCGCCCGTGCGCGTCGAGCGCCTTCAGGAACCCGTCGTACGTCGGGGTGTGCACCACCACGCCGTCACCGGGCTCCGTCCACATCCGCAGGAGCTGCGCGAGCTGGCTCACCACCGACGGCGCGAAGACCAGCGCGGCCGGGTCGACGTCCACGCCGTGGCGGCGCGCGTACCAGTCCCGTACGGCCTCCGGGAAGCCGGTGTGCCGCCAGTCGGTGTAGCCGAACACCCCGCGCTCGACGCGCCGGCGCACGGCGTCCAGCACCTCGGGCGCGAGGGGGAAGTCCATGTCGGAGATGGTGAACGGCACCAGGTCCGGCTCGCCGTACAGCTCGGGCAGCACGTCCCACTGGAACGAGCCGGTGCCGCGTATCCCCACCACCGTGTCGAAGTCGTACGCCGGTTCGTGCTCCATGGTGCCCTCCTGCGGGTCGAGGTCGCGAGAACGCGCGGCCACCGGGCCGCCGGGCAGGCCGGGCCGTGGCCCCGCGGGCTCGGCGGGCTCGGGCCGCCCGGCCGGCTCGGCGGCATGGGCCGCTCCGGCCGCTTCGGCCGATCGTGGAACGGAGCGGGCCCGGCACCGCCGCTGTGCGATGCCGGGCCCGCCGGGTGCGGTGGCGGGGCGCCGTACGACGCCCCACCCGCCCGCGCCTACTTCAGCTTCGTGCCCGCCGAGCGGAGCGCCTGGCAGGCCTCGGCGACACGCTGGGCCATACCGGCCTCGGCCAGCTTGCCCCAGGTGCGCGGGTCGTACGTCTTCTTCGAGCCGACCTCGCCGTCGACCTTCAGGACGCCGTCGTAGTTCTTGAACATGTGGTCCGCCACCGGACGCGTGAAGGCGTACTGCGTGTCGGTGTCGAGGTTCATCTTCACGACGCCGTTCTCCAGCGCGGTGGCGATCTCCTCCTGCGTGGAGCCGGAGCCGCCGTGGAAGACGAAGTCGAAGGGGTCGGCCTTGCCGAAGCGCTCCGACACACCCTGCTGGAGGTCCTTCAGCAGCTCGGGGCGGAGGACGACGTTGCCCGGCTTGTAGACGCCGTGGACGTTGCCGAAGGACGCGGCGAGCAGGTAGCGGCCCTTCTCGCCCAGGCCGAGCGCCTCGGCCGTGCGGATCGCGTCGTCCACGGTCGTGTACAGCTCGTCGTTGATCTCGTGGGTGACACCGTCCTCCTCGCCGCCGGTCGGGGTGATCTCGACCTCAAGGATGATCTTGGCGGCGGCGGCCTGGGCCAGCAGCTCCTGGCCGATGGCCAGGTTGTCGGCGAGGGTCTCGGCGGAGCCGTCCCACATGTGGGACTGGAACAGCGGGTCCTGGCCCTTGGCGACGCGCTCGGCGGAGACGGCGATCAGCGGCCGGACGTAGCCGTCCAGCTTGTCCTTCGGGCAGTGGTCGGTGTGGAGCGCGACCGTGATGTCGTACTTCGCGGCCACGATGTGGGCGAACTCGGCCAGGGCGACCGCGCCGGTCACCATGTCCTTGTTGTGCTGGCCGCCCAGGAACTCAGCGCCTCCGGTCGAGATCTGGATGATGCCGTCGCTCTCGGCCTCGGCGAAACCGCGCAGGGCGGCGTGCAGGGTCTGCGACGACGTCACGTTGATGGCCGGGTAGGCGAACTTGCCTGCCTTCGCCCGGTCGAGCATCTCGTTGTAGACCTCGGGGGTTGCGATGGGCATCTGTCCGCTCCTTGTGATCTGCGGTTGCGTGCGTTGCTGATCCCTGACCTGGGGGCGACGTCATCGTCGCACCCATCTTCCCAGAAGGGCTCCGAGGCTCCACCCCCTGGACACCTCCAGCCGCCCACGGCAGACGAAAGGCGGGCGCTGTTTCACGTGAAACAGCGCCCGCCTCCATGGAGCCGCAGGTCAGCGGGGGCTCAGCCGAGACCGAGCTCGTCCAGCGCGTACGCGAACCGGTACGGCACCCCGGCCGTCCCACTGATCTTCTCCCCGGCGCCGGTGGCCCGGTCCACGATCGTGGCGACCGCGACGACCTCCGCGCCGGCCTCCCGGACCGCCTCGACGGCGGTCAGCGGGGAGCCGCCGGTGGTGGAGGTGTCCTCCACCACCAGCACGCGGCGGCCCTTGATGTCCGGGCCCTCGACGCGGCGCTGCATGCCGTGCGCCTTGGCGGCCTTGCGGACGACGAACGCGTCCAGCGTGCGGCCCTTCGCGGCGGCGGCGTGCAGCATCGACGTCGCGACCGGGTCGGCGCCCAGGGTGAGGCCGCCGACCGCGTCGAAGTCGAGGTCGGCGGTCAGATCGAGCATGACCTGACCGACGAGCGGCGCGGCGGCGCCGTCCAGCGTGATCCGGCGGAGGTCGACGTAGTAGTCGGCCTCCAGACCCGAGGAGAGGGTCACCCTGCCGTGCACCACGGCCTTGTCCTTGATCTGCTGGAGCAGATCCGCTCGTGCGTCAGTCATGCTCCGAGCTTAAGCGGCCCCGGTGCGGCCCTCTCCCCCGGTCGCCGGGCGGCGCCACGTCCAGGTGGAGGCGATCTCGAGCGGGTCGATGGGCGTGACCAGGCGCGGCGCGGTGTTCAGCCCGTTGGGCGGGCCCGACTGCGGCTCCACGCACACGGCCGCCTCCTGCTCGTCGTACACGACGACCCACGGGGTGCGGCTGGTGACCTTGAGCTCCAGCCGCTCCGGCCAGGTGAGGGTGACGTCCACCCCGTCCGGCATGCCGAAGCAGTCGTCCCAGGGGCCGGGCCGGGGCTCGATGCGGCGGCCCGTGGGGAGGTGGTCGTCGCCGCGCTCCTCCTGCCACTCGGGCGTGAACGCGATCTCGACCGCGCTGCCGCCGATCACGCGCTGGAACCACGGGTGCCACCCGGCCTGCGCCGGGAACGAGTCGCCGTACGTCTCGACGCCCATCCGCATGGTGAGCGAGTCGTCGGTCAGCTCGAACTCCTGGGTGACCCGGCCGGGGTACGGCCACGGGTCGGCCAGGTCGTAGGTGAAGGCCGCCTCCGCCTTCTCGGCGCGGACCGTGCGCCACGCGGTGCCCCGGCCGGTGCCGTGGATGGCGTGCGGCGGGGCGTCGACCGGCAGCCGGTGCCGCGTCGCACCGTTCAGGAACGTGCCCCCGGCGGTCCGCCCGCACCAGGGGACCATCGGGAAGCTGCCGTACCGCTCGCCCTGGCGCAGCAGTTCGTCATCGCCCACGCGCAGGCTCGCGACGCGGCAGCCGTTGCCCGGCGTGATGGTCAACTCGACGTCTCCGGCGGCGAGCCGGACCTCTTCTTCGCTCATGCTCACACCGCCCGACCCTACGCGCGCGGCCGCCGCGTGCGGTGCCGCAGCAGGCGTACGAGGACGACGGCCGAGGCCAGGACCAGGGCGGCGGCGGGTACGAGCAGGCGCAGCGCATGGGCGCGGCCGTGCGCGTCCGGACCGGGCACCGGCGCGTACCGGCCGCGCGGCGGGGCGTGGTCGACCTCCTCGGCGCTGCGGCCGATCATCGTCCGCCGGGCGTGCGCGGCCTCGGCGGGCGGCTCGGCGCCGGCCGAGGACGGGCCCTCCTCGGGGAAGCCGTCCGCGCGGAGGTCGTCGCCGGGCAGGTCGTCGCCGTAGTCGTCCGCTGCGTCCGGGTCCAGCGAGGAGGGCGGGACGGGCGTGCCGAACACCCCGCCGGCGGGCGCGGCGCCCTCCGGACCGGCGGCGCCGACGGCCCCGTCGTCCACGCCGTCGTCGTCCACGTCCAGGTCCACGTTGTCCAGGTCGGCCACGTCGGCGTCCGCGTCGGCGCGCACGGCCTCGGAGGCGGTGGCTCCGTCCTTGACGGCCGTGTGGTCGTCGTCCGGCACACCGTCCCCGCCCCCGTCCCCGGCGGCATCGGTCGCATCGGTGATGCCGGTCGCGTCGGCGGTCGCCGCGCCGGTGGTCGCGTCGGCGTCCGGGGGCGTCGTGCCGGGGCCGTCAGCCCGCGCGGCCTGCCCGGCCTTCGCGGCCCCTCCGGCCCCTCCGGCCCCTTCGGCCCGTTCTGGCCGCCCGGCGTCCCCGGCCTCCTCGGCGAGGGCTTCACCGAAGCGGTCGAGGAGGCGGCGCGCCGTCGTGGTGAGCGTGTCGGCGGGGATCTCCGCCAGGCGCCCCTCCGCGCCGGCGGTGCCGGTGAAGGCCAGGTCGGTACCGCCGTCGGCGGGAGTGAGCCGTGCGGTGAGCGCCACCCTCACGCCGCCCCCGCCGCGCGCCTCCGCGCCCTCGCCGGACAGGTCGTACCCGCCGTCGTCCCGCGCGGCGAGCCGCAGCGCGCCGCGGTAGGTGACGGTGTGCCCGCCGGCGCGCACCTTGAGGCGGCCGGACAGCGGGTCGGCCGACGCGTCAGCGTCCTGCTGGAGCCCCGGAACGCAGCGGGCGACGCGTGCGGGGTCGGCGAAGACCGCTCGCAGGGACGGCACGGGGACCGGAACGAACACCTCATGCTCCATGACAGTCGAGCCTACCCACGCGAGGCGCTCCCCTACCCCCCGGCCGCCCCCGGTTCAGGGCCCGTAGCGGGGGCGGGTCAGTGTCGACGGGGGCTGGGCGCGGGGCCGGGAGCGCTCCATCCGCCGCGCCCCCGCCTCCAGCGCGGCGGCCGACGGCACACCGCCGCCGTCCACCCCGGCGGCGACGCCCAGGGCGGGCGGGCGCGTCCGGCGCGGGTCACCGGGCACGGCCAGCACGAAGCCCCGGTCGTACCCCCCGCCCGCGTCCGCTCCCGCCGCCGGGCCTGCGCCCGCCCTCACCGTCGTGGGCGCCGCACCCTCCGCGTGCCCCGACGCCGCCCCGCCGCCGGCCGGTGCCGCCACCGTGTACGGCCGGGTGGTGAACCCGGCCGCGCGCAGGCTCGCCTCCACCGTCCAGTAGGCGCGCGGCCGTTCCGGCAGCGGCCCGGCGTGCACGGCGAGGCGCCCGCCGGCCGCGAGGTGCCGGGCGGCCAGCCCGTAGAACTCCAGCGAGTACGGCGTGGCGCCCGCCCCTCCGGCGGGTGGCGGCAGATCGGAGACGACCACGTCGTACGGTGTGCCGCCGCGCGCGGTCCGCAGCCAGTGGAACGGTTCGGCGGGCACGACGCGCACCCGCCGGTCGCCGAACGCGTGGCCGTTGAGCCGGGCCAGCGCCGGGTCGGTGCGGGCCAGCCGGACGACCATCGGATCCGGTCCGACGACGGTCACCGACTCCACGTCCGCGTACCGCAGCACCTCCCGCACGGCGAGCCCGTCGCCGCCGCCCAGGACGAGGACGCGCGCGTGCCGGCCCCGCATCGCGGGGTGGACGAGCGCCGGATGGTGGCGCCGCGGGTCGCCGCCGCGGACCCGCAGCCGCCCGTCGACGTACAGGTCGGGCGGCCCGTCCGGGGGCCCCGTCAGGACCACCTCCTGGCCGTGCGTGCGCACGGCGACCCGCGCGTGCGCCCCGTAGACGGCGTGCCGCGCGGCCCGCTCGAAGTCGTCGGCCAGCACGGCCGCCCCGGCGAGGACCGCCAGGACGGCGGCGTTCACGGACCACAGCAGCAGCCGCTCGCCGCCCGTGAGGTCCCGGTGGAACAGCCACAGCACCAGCGCCCCGCCCGCGAGGGCGTTCACCGCGCCGGTGGCGAGCGCGGTGGTGAGCTGCCCCAGCCACGGCAGCAGCAGGAACGGGAACGCCAGCCCGCCGACGAGCGCGCCCACGTAGTCCGCGGCGAACAGGTCCGCGACCGCGCCGCCCGCGTCCTGCCGGGCGCACCGGGAGACCCGCTGCATCAGCGTCATGAGCAGCGGCATCTCGGCGCCGATCAGCACCCCGAGCAGCAGCGACACCCCGACGAGGGCATGCCGCGTCCCGCCCAGCCAGGCGAAGGCGCCGTACAGCAGCAGCGCCGAGCAGCCGCCGGCCAGCGCGAGCACCGCCTCCAGCAGGCCGAAGCCGACGGCGGCCCGGCAGCGCAGCCGCTTGGCGAGCAGCGAGCCGACGCCCATCGCGAAGACCATCACGGAGAGCACGACGGACGCCTGGGTGACCGGGTCACCGGTCAGGGAGGAGGCGAGGGCGACCAGCTCCAGCTCGTAGACCAGCCCGCAGGCCGCGCAGACGAACACGGCCGCCAGCACCAGGAACCGGCCCGCCCTCGGCCCCGTCCGCTCCGGCACCACCGCCTCCGGAACGGACGGCGCGACTGACACGGGGGGTGGCGCTTCGAGCATGCGCCCACGCTACGTGAGGCCCCGGTCGCCCCTAGTCACCCACACGGGTGTCGCGACGGCGCCCGTGCGGCCCGAATCCGACACTCGTCCGGGTCACCACCAACTGCCCCTCCTGCGGGTACGCGTGCCAGGTGCGCCACCGGATTTTGCCCTCGTGCCGCTGCGCCAGCATGGCGGTGAACGCGTACGGCGACCCGGGGAACGTGCCGGCCAGGCCGTGCGGGTGGTCGGCGACGAGCGCCAGCAGCTCCTGCGCCCGCCCCGCGAAGGACCCCCGCGACAGCGTCTCGACGCGCGCCGCGAACTCGTACTCCCAGCTCCCGATCCGCTTCGCCACCCCCAGCGGCAGCGGCGTACTGCTGCCGGGGATGCAGGCGACCGTCTCCGAGCAGGTGCCGCCCCCCTCCTCCAGCAGCACCTGGTGGGAGGCGCCGAGCAGCCGCAACTGCATGCGGGCGCCGCCGAGTTCGAGGTCGAGCGCGGCGAGCGCGGGCAACGCCTCCCGGCCCAGCGCCCAGGCCAGGTCGGCCGCACGCGTGTCGGTGTACGCAGTCTGAAGGGTGGTGAGCATGAGTCAGCTCCGCAAGCACGGTGACGTGAACGGGTGGACCGGGGGGTGGCGTCGTCCCGTAAGACGTTCCCAGGGAACTCGAGGTACCTGCTCGGGATTCGTAGAAGATCCGAGGGCTCGATGCACTGCGCAGCGAGCGAATCATGAACCGCCCGAGGCTCACAGCGTCTTTACCCAACTTGGTGACAGATACATCCCCCAGGGGGCCTGGGGGTTCAACTGTTCACCGCACGACGCCCCGCACGGCGCGCGCGCCCTCACGCGGGGGCGCCCGGCGGATGCTCACCACCCCCCGGGCGGCCCCCTGCCCTCGCGCCACCGGCGCGGACGGCCTGCCCGGCCCGTCCCACCCGTCCGGCCCGTCCGGCGCGGACGCCGGGTCCGACGCGCCCGGCGGCGCGCCCCCGACGCCCCCCCCCCGATCCGGCGGGCACGCGGACCGGCGGACCCTCAGACCCTCAGACCGGCGGACCGGCGGACCGGCGGACCGGCGGACCATCAGACCGTCACGTGGTCGGACCGTCACACCGTCCGCCCGGCGGAGGCGGCTGCCCCGTGTCAGCCGCCTCCGCCGCACCCGCCCCCGCCGCCCCCGCCGCAGGAGCCGGCGCTCCCCCCGTCCGCGCCGCCCCCGCTCCCCCCGCCGCAGGACGGCGACCAGCCTCCGCTGTCGGAGCCGCCGGAGTCGGCCCACAGGACCGCCCCGCCGGCCGCCGTACCACCCCCGCCCCCGCCCCCGCTCCCGCTCCCGCCGCCACTGCGCGACGAACCTCCGGCCAGCAGCGCGACGAGCCCCGCCACGAGCAGCAGCAGCGCGCCCCCCACCACGAACGCCGCGGTCATGCGACCGCCCCCTCTCCCCCTGGAAAGACTCCCGGAACCGACGACCCGGGTCCGTCAGGACCCACCGCAGCCGCCCCCGCCGCCCCCGCACGAGGACGACCCCCCACACGACGAGGAACCACCGCAGCCGCCCCCGCCCCCGTCGGCCCAGGCGCTCCCGCTGCCGCTCCCGCCGCGGCGTCGGCGGGGCGCCGAGGCCACCCTCCGCCGCCTCCCCGCGCTCGCGTTGCCGAGGGCGACGGCCACCCCCGCGAAGGCCATGAGCCCCAGCACCCCGATGGCGATCTCCATCTCTCCTGCTCCTCCCCCATGTGATGTGTGCCTGGGAGATGCCCACCCGGTCGACACGCCCAATCCGCACTTGAGCAACTCCAGAGGTTCGCCGGCCGCCCCCCGCCGCGCCCGGCCTTCCCGCCGACCGCGTCCGCCGTCCGCCATCCGCACGGCCCACCGACCGGCGTCCGCACCGCCCGCGCGTGCCCTTGAGGCAGCCCCCGCTTCCCCGCAGGATGGCGGCCATGACCAGAGCACCGCTCAACCGCCGCCTCGCAGAGTTCGGTACGACGATCTTCGCCGAGATGTCCGCCCTCGCCACCGCCACCGGCGCCATCAACCTCGGGCAGGGCTTCCCCGACACCGACGGCCCCGAGGAGATCCGCGAGGCGGCCGTCCGGGCCCTGCGCGAGGGGCGCGGCAACCAGTACCCGCCCGGCCCCGGCGTGCCCGAGCTGCGCACCGCCGTCACGGACCACCAGCGGCACCGGTACGACCTCGCGTACGACCCCGACACGGAGGTGCTCGTCACGGCGGGCGCCACGGAGGCCGTCGCGGCGGCGATGCTGGCGCTGGTCGAGCCGGGCGACGAGGTCGTCGCCCTGGAGCCGTACTACGACTCGTACGCGGCGTGCGTCGCCATGGCGGGTGGCACCCGCGTGCCCGTCACCCTGCGGCCCGACGCGGCGAGCGGACGGTTCGTCCTCGACCTGGACGAGCTGCGCGCCGCCGTCACCGACCGCACCCGTCTCATCCTGCTCAACACCCCCCACAACCCCACCGGCACCGTCCTGACGCGCGAGGAGCTGGCCGCCGTCGCGGCGCTCGCCGTCGAGCGGGACCTGCTGGTCGTCACCGACGAGGTGTACGAGCACCTGGTGTTCGACGGGGCGGAGCACCTGCCGATCGCCGCGTTCCCGGGGATGCGGGAGCGCACGGTGACGATCTCGTCCGCCGGCAAGACGTTCGCGTTCACCGGCTGGAAGGTCGGCTGGCTGACCGCGCCGCCCGAGCTGACGGCGGCGGTGCGCACGGCCAAGCAGTACCTGACCTACGTGGCGTCGGGACCGTTCCAGTACGCCGTCGCGGAGGCGCTGCGGCTGCCGCAGTCGTACTTCGACACGCTCCGCGCCGACCTGGAGGGCAAGCGGGACCTGCTGGCGGACGGGCTGGCGGCGGCCGGTTTCCGGGTGTACCGGCCGGCCGGCACCTACTTCGTCACGGCGGACATCTCCGGACTGGGCGAGAAGGACGGCGTGGCGTTCTGCCGGGCGCTGCCCGAGCGGTGCGGGGTCGTCGCCATCCCGAACGCGGTCTTCTACGACCACCCGGGCGCGGGCCGCTCCCTGATCCGGTTCGCCTTCTGCAAGAAGGAGGCGGTCCTGCGGGAAGCCGCCGACCGCCTCGCCCGCCTCTGACCGCGCGGGAGGGCGGCCGCGCCCGGGTCCCGCCCGGCGGGAGGGCGGCCGCGCCCGGGTCCCGCCCGGCGGGAGGGCGGCCGCGCCCGGGTCCCGCGGGGGAACGGCCGCGGCCGGGTCGGTGACCTCGTACGGTCACCGCCCCGGCCGCGGAACGGTCGCGTGGCGTCGCGGGGCCGCTCAGGCCTCGTCGCCCTCGGCGGGCTCGCCGCCCTCGCCCGGCTCCACCAGGCCGAGCTGCTCCATCATCCACTTGTCGAACTCGATCGACGCGCGGACCCAGCTCACGGTGGAGGAGACGAAGTGCTCCACGCTGACGCCCATGCCGATCAGCATCTGCGACTCGCCGATCAGCCGGATGGTGGCGCCGCCCTGCTCGTCCTCGTGGAGGTGGCTGTACACCTTGGGCCACAGGGTGCGGCGGTTCCACTCGTCGATGGTCTCCAGGATCTTCGCGCGGTCCTCGACCGGGAGCGGGCGGTCGTAGAACGTACGGACCGAGAAGATCTGCTGCTCCGCCTCGCCGCGGAACATGAAGTAGGTGCGGAAGTCCTCCCACGGCGCCGCGAGGTCGCCCTCGTCGTCGACGACGTACTTGAGCTCCATCTGCTCGAGGAGCTGCTTCACCAGGTCCTGGTCGGGGACGACGGGGCCCGCCGGTCCTGCGGCCTGAGGCTGGGGCTGCTGGCCCCCGAAATTCGGAATCGAGGACGGGTCGATGCTCACCGGGTAATTCCCTTCGTACGGATAGCCGCCATCCTCCCCCATCCCGGCCCGTCGGTGGCAAGCCCGGCGGGCGGCGATCCGCTGCGGGCTGACAGACCCCGGCCCCGCGCGTGCCGCCACGCGCGGGGCCGGGGGCCGGGAACCCGGCGGGCCGGGGGCCGGAACCCGACCGGGCCGGAGGCCGGAGGCCCGGCGGGGAGGGGGCCGTTGCGGTGGGCCCCCACGGCGGGGCGGCCCGGGGCCGGTGGCCCGGGGGCGGGCGGCCCGACCGGGGGCCTCCGCGTCAGCGGACGGCGGTCACCGACAGCCCTCCGTCGGCGCGGTCCACACGGACCGTGTCGCCGTCCCGCACCTCGCCGGACAGGATCTCCCGGGCCAGCCGGTCGCCGATGGCCGTCTGGACCAGGCGGCGCAGCGGCCGCGCGCCGTACGCCGGGTCGTTGCCCTCGTCGGCGAGCCACTCCAGGGCCGCCGGGGTGACGTCCAGCGTGAGGCGGCGCTCCGCGAGGCGCCGTGCCAGGCTGCCGACCTGGAGCGTGGCGATCCGGGCCAGCTCGTCCCGGCTGAGGGCCGAGAAGACCACGATGTCGTCGAGCCGGTTCAGGAACTCCGGCTTGAAGGAGGCGCGCACGACCTCCAGCACCTGCTCCCGCTTCTCGGCCTCCGTGGTCGTCGGCTCCATCAGGAACTGGCTGCCCAGGTTCGACGTGAGCACCAGGATCGTGTTGCGGAAGTCGACCGTGCGGCCCTGCCCGTCGGTGAGCCGCCCGTCGTCCAGGACCTGGAGCAGGATGTCGAAGACCTCCGGGTGGGCCTTCTCCACCTCGTCCAGCAGGATCACGCTGTACGGGCGGCGGCGCACCGCCTCCGTGAGCTGGCCGCCCTCCTCGTAGCCGACGTAGCCGGGGGGCGCGCCGACGAGCCGGGCGACGGAGTGCTTCTCGCCGTACTCCGACATGTCGATGCGGACCATCGCCCGCTCGTCGTCGAAGAGGAAGTCGGCGAGCGCCTTCGCCAGCTCGGTCTTGCCGACGCCGGTCGGCCCGAGGAAGAGGAAGGAGCCGGTCGGGCGGTCCGGGTCGGCGATGCCGGCGCGCGTGCGGCGCACGGCGTCCGACACGGCCCGTACGGCCTCGGTCTGTCCGATGAGGCGCCGGCCCAGCTCCTCCTCCATGCGCAGCAGCTTCTGCGTCTCGCCCTCCAGGAGCCGCCCGGCGGGGATGCCGGTCCAGGAGCCGACGACGTCCGCGATGTCGTCCGGGCCGACCTCCTCCTTCACCATCTTGTCCGCGCCCGCGGCGCCCCCGGCGGTCTTGGCCGCCTCCTGCTCGGCCTCCGTGGCGGCGGCCAGCTCACGCTCGACGGCCGGGATCTCCCCGTACAGCAGCTTGGACGCCGTGTCGAAGTCGCCGTCGCGCTGGGCGCGCTCGGCCTGGCCGCGCAGGTCGTCCAGGCGCTCCTTCAGCTCACCGACGCGGTTGAGGCCCTGCTTCTCCTTCTCCCAGCGGGCGGTGAGGCCGCGCAGCTCCTCCTCCTTGTCGGCGAGGTCGCGGCGCAGCTTCTCCAGGCGCTGGAGGGAGCCGGGGTCCGTCTCGTTCTTCAGGGCCAGCTCCTCCATGCGGAGCCGGTCGACGGCGCGCTGGAGCTCGTCGATCTCCACGGGCGAGGAGTCGATCTCCATGCGGAGCCGCGACGCCGCCTCGTCCACCAGGTCGATCGCCTTGTCGGGCAGGAAGCGGGAGGTGATGTACCGGTCGGAGAGGGTGGCGGCGGCGACCAGCGCCGAGTCCGCGATCTGGACCTTGTGGTGGGCCTCGTACCGGCCCTTCAGGCCGCGCAGGATCGCGATGGTGTCCTCGACGGTCGGCTCGGCGACCAGGACCTGCTGGAAGCGGCGCTCCAGCGCGGGGTCCTTCTCGATGCGCTCGCGGTACTCGTCGAGGGTGGTCGCGCCGACCATGCGCAGCTCGCCGCGGGCCAGCATGGGCTTGAGCATGTTCCCCGCGTCCATGGCGGAGTCGCCGCCCGCGCCCGCGCCGACGACGGTGTGCAGCTCGTCGATGAAGGTGATGATCTGGCCGTCGCTCTCCTTGATCTCGGACAGGACGGTCTTCAGGCGCTCCTCGAACTCGCCGCGGTACTTCGCCCCGGCGACCATGGCGCCCAGGTCGAGGGCGACGAGCCGCTTGTCGCGCAGCGACTCGGGGACGTCGCCCTTCACGATGCGCTGGGCGAGGCCCTCCACGACGGCGGTCTTGCCGACGCCGGGCTCGCCGATGAGGACCGGGTTGTTCTTGGTGCGGCGCGAGAGGACCTGGACGACCCGGCGGATCTCCTGGTCGCGGCCGATGACCGGGTCGAGCTTGCCCTCGCGGGCGGCGGCGGTGAAGTCCGTGCCGAACTTCTCCAGCGCCTTGTACTGCCCCTCCGGGTCGGGGGTGGTCACCCGGCGCGTGCCGCGCGAGCGGGTGAAGGCGTCCAGGAGCTTCCTCGCGTCGGCGCCCTCGCGGGTGAGCAGCTCGCCGGCCGGCCCGCCCTTGGCGGCGATGCCGATCAGCAGGTGCTCGGTCGACAGGTACTCGTCGCCCAGCTCGCGGGCGCGGGCCTGGGCGTCCGCCACGACGGCGAGCAGGTCCCGGTTGGGCTGCGGCGGGGCGACGGTGGACCCGGTGACGCTGGGCAGGCCGGCGAGGATGCGCTCGGCCCCCGAGCGGACGGCGGCCTGGTCCGCGTCGACGGCGGCGAGCAGGTCGGTGAGGTTCTCGTTCTCCTGGCCGGACAGCAGGGCCAGCAGCAGGTGCGCCGGGGTCAGGTCGGGGTGTCCGTCGGACACGGCGCGGCTGGTGGCGGCGTTGAGCGCGTCCCGGCTCTTGTTGGTCAGCTCGGCGTCCACGGTGCTTGGTCCTCCTCGGCTGCTGGTGTGACGTACGTACCGGCTCTATGACTCAGCCAACGTCCACAAACTTGAGTCTATTCCACTCAAGGTGGTGAGGGCCAGCAGCCGCCGGTAGGTTCCGGGCCATGGCCATCGACCTGCGCGACCCGGGCGCCTCCTACGTCAGCTTCTGGCGGGAGCGCCACATGTGCACCCTGACGACCCTCCGCCCGGACGGCACCCCGCACGTGGTGCCGGTCGGCGTGACGTACGACCCGGAGGGCGGGGAGCGGGGGATCGCCCGGGTCATCACCAACAGGCGCAGCCGCAAGGTGGCCAACGTCCTGGCCGCCGGCCCCGAGGGCGCGCGGGCCGCCGTGTGCCAGGTCGACGTGGGCCGCTGGGCCACGCTGGAGGGCCGCGCGGTGGTCCGCTCGGAACCGGACGTCGTCGCGGACGCGGTCGCGCGGTACGCGCGGCGGTACGGGCGGACACCCACGCCCAACCCGGACCGGGTCGTGATCGAGATCGCGCTCACCCGGGCGATGGGCCGCGCCTGAAGGCCGGCGGCCACCCTCTCCGGCCGCCCCGTCCGGGCCCCCGGACCCCGTCCGGCCCCCCGGCCCCATCCGGGGCATCGCGGTCCCGCGCCCGGACAGCACAGCGGCGCCACCGTGTCAGGTACACGATGGCGCCGCTGTGTGGGGGAAGCACCTGGGCGATCTGTAACGACGGGGGAATCGCCTCAGGCGCTGCGGGGGGTGGCGGTGGTGGTCTCGGCCCCGACCAGCTGGTGGTCGCGCTGGTCGAGGTTGACGAAGATCATTCCGTAGCGGATCGCGCAGCGCACGGGCTGCGGCGCGCCGCGCGGACGGCGGAGGCACCGGTAGGCGCGAATCTCCTCGTCCTCGCCGCGGGTGATGACGATCGGCTCCCCGAAGAGGGTGACCATCAACGAATCGCCACCCTGCGGCACTGCGGTGACGAGGTCGATGAAGTGCCACCCGGAACGGTAGGCGGACGCCATCTCGCGGCGGAAGCGGGAGTCGTCGGGGACGTTCATGCGGCGACACCCGCCGGCGCGGTGACGGAGCGGTCCCAGGAGGGCTCGCCCGGGACCGAGGGCCCGAACTCCCACGAGGGCTCGCCGAAGGTCGCCGGCCCGGAGTCCCAGGAGGGCTCACCGAACGTCGCGGGCGCGACTTCCCAGGAGGGCTCACGAGGACTGGCCGGTCCCGCCTCCCACGAAGGCTCACCTGCGGCGACGCTGCCCGCGGACACCGTGTCCCACGACGGCTCGCCGTTGAGGGCGGCGACACCGCACGCGGCCGCCGCGGCGACAGCTATGGCGCTAAGTGCACGAACCATCCTGGTCATGGACGATCTCCACCTTTTCTTGTCCTTACCTCCTCCCCCGCGCTTATGACGATGGCTCACTCCCGACGCTTCCACCAGCCGGTACAGGCATCATGTTCCTGAAATACAGGACCCTGAGGGGGGTGCAAATGCGGTCGAAGGTGGACAATCCGGAAACCGGGCACAGTCATGACGAGCTGTGCGAAGCCGGAAAGCGCCTGTACGCCGCCGCCCTGCGCGCCGGCCGGCTCGCCCGCTCGGAAATCGACGCGGCACCCTGCCTCATCGACCTCGCGCTGGTGCATCCGGATCCGGACGACTCGCAGTGGCTGCGCCCCGTCCCCCCGTCGATCGCCCTCAACCAGCTGATACACCCCATCGAGCGGGAGATCCAGCAGCGGCGGCAGCGAGCCCTGTCGTTGGCCGATGCATTCGAGCCGTTCATGACGATCCCCGCGCAGACGTCCTGCGGCAGCGACGCGATCAACGTCCTGGAGGGGCTCGCCGTCATCAACGCCGAACTCGACCGCGTCATGGACGAGTGCTCGGTCGAACTCCTCACCATCCAGCCCGGCAGCGGGCGCAAACCGGAGACTGTCAAGGCCGCCCTGCGCCGGGTGGAGCCCCTCCTCGACCGGGGTGTCCGAATGCGGACCCTCTACCAGCACACCGCCCGGCACCACTCCGCGACCATGGGGTACGTCGAGCGGATCACCCCGTACGGGCTGGAGGTGCGCACCCTGGAGGAGATCATCGACCGGCTGATCATCGTCGACCGCAAGATCGCCTTCATCCCGGCACGCAGCGACCGGCAGGTCGCCCTGGAGCTGCGCCACGAGGGGCTCGTGCAGTACCTCGTCGGGGTCTTCGAGCAGTTCTGGCTGCACGGCATCCCGTGGGAGGAGGAGGTCGTCACGTACACGCCCGCCCTCAACGGGATAAGCGGCATCCAGCGCTCCATCGCCAAGCTCCTCGTGGAGGGCCACGTCGACGAGGCCATCGCCCGCCGCCTCGGCATGAACGTCCGCACCTGCCGGGCCCACATCGCCAAGCTGGCGTCCACCCTGGGCAGCGGCAGCCGCGCCCAGCTCGGCTACCTCATCGCCCGCTCCGGCATCCTCGACGGGGAGCAGGACCCGGCCGGCGCCCCCGAGGACGCCACCCCCCGGGCCTGAACCCCGCCGAAGCGCCCGGGGGCAGGCCCTACCGCGCCCGTGCCGGCGCCCACGGCAGGACGTCCACCGTCCCGGTGTTGCCCAGGTCCAGCGGCCCGTCGTGCGGAGCGACCGTCTGCGGCGCCGCACCGGGGCCGGGCGCGACCCGCAGGGACGCCCCGTTCGTCGCCACGACGTCCGAGCGGGTCACGGTGTTCCGCCACAGCACGCCCGACCGCGCCCGCTGCCCCGGCCGCAGGACGAACTCCGAACGGGCCGCCCCGCCGTCCACCGCCCGCGAGCCCAGCCGTACGGACACCTCCAGGTCCTCGCCCCGCTCGTCGAGCACGGCCACGTCCGGGTAGCCGCCCACCTCGAACGGACGGCTTCCGCAGTTGTCGAGGAACACCGACAGCGCCCGCTGCCCCATGGCCGCCTCCGTGTCGCCGAGCGACACCCGCACCCCCGATTCCGGGCACGCCCCCGACGGGGCACCCGGCGACGCGGACCGCTCCCGCGCGACCGCCGAGGGCCCTGAGGACCCGGCCCCGGCGCCCCCCTCCGCCACGCACCCCGAGACCGCCAGCACCCCTGAGACCGCCGCGGCGAGCGCCGCGCTTCCCCTCGTACGCATGCGCGGATCATCGCACGCGGAAGGCACGCGGAAGGCACGTGGGAGGCCACGCGGAAGGCCACGCGGAAGGCCACGCGGGAGGCACGCGAGAAGGCCCCCTCCGAGGAAGGGGCCTTCCGTCCGAGCCGCGAGTGGACCACAGACTGGACCACAGGCCGGGCTCAGGGGGTACTACTCGCCGCCGCGCTTGCCGCCCGGCCGCCACACGACCAACGCACTCGTCTGCTGCACTTCCTGATAGGGCACCAGGTCCCGCCGGTACGACGCGTGCACCTGCGCCTCGCGCTGGCGCATCGCCACGGCCGCGCCCTCCAGGGCGGCCGTCAGCTCGGCCACCCTGGCCTCCAGCGCGGTGACCTGGTTCTCCAGCTCGATGATGCGCTTGATTCCGGCCAGGTTGATGCCCTCGTCCTGCGACAGCTGCTGCACCTGCCGGAGCAGCTCGATGTCACGGGCCGAGTAGCGCCGGCCCCGCCCGGCCGTACGGTCCGGCGAGACGAGCCCCAGCCGGTCGTACTGGCGCAGCGTCTGCGGGTGCAGCCCGCTGAGCTGGGCCGCCACCGAGATGACGTACACCGGGGTCTCGTCGGTCAGTTCGTACGGGTTGCGTCGGCGTGCGTCCATCGCCTCAAGCCCCCTTCGCGGCCTGGAACAACTCCGCCCGCGGATCCTCACCCGCGGTGGCCTGACGATACGTCTCCAGAGCCTCCCGCGCCTTGTCGTTCAGCTCCTTGGGGACGGCGACCTCGACCGTGACGAGCAGGTCGCCGCGCGTGCCGTCCTTGCGGACGGCTCCCTTGCCCCGCGCCCGCATGGTGCGCCCGTTGGGCGTGCCGGCCGGGATCTTCAGGGTGACGGGCGGCCCGCCGAGCGTGGGCACCCGGATCTCACCGCCGAGCGCCGCCTCCGGGTACGAGACGGGGACGGTGACGGTCAGGTTGTCGCCCTTGCGGCCGAAGACGGGGTGCGCGTCGACGTGGACCACGACGTACAGGTCGCCGGCGGGTCCGCCGCGCTCACCGGGCGCGCCCTTGCCGCGCAGCCTGATCCGCTGCCCGTCGGAGACGCCCGCCGGGATGCGGACCTGCATGGTGCGCGACGACTTGGCGCGGCCGCTGCCGTGGCAGACGTCGCACGGGTCCTGGGCGATCAGCCCGCGGCCCTTGCAGTCCACGCACGGGTCCGTCAGCGAGAACGAGCCGCTGCCGCCCCGCGACACCTGCCCGGTGCCCACGCAGGTGGGGCACACGCGCGGCGTGCCGTTCTTGTCGCCCGTGCCGGAGCAGGCCCGGCAGGGCTGCTGGCTGGACATCCGCAGCGGGACCGTCGCCCCGTCCACGGCCTCGGTGAAGCTGAGCTTCACCTCGGACTCGACGTCCTGGCCGCGGCGCGGCTGCGTCCGGGCCCCGCTGGTGGCGCCGCCCCGGTTGAACAACCCGCCGAAGACGTCCCCGAGGCCGCCGCCGAAGCCTCCGGCACCGCCCCCGCCCGCTCCGCCGGGCCCGCCCTGGCCGCCGAAGAGGTCGCCCAGGTCGAAGTTGAACGTGCCGCCCGCACCACCGGGTCCGGGGCGGAAGCCGCCGCCGTTGCCGAAGAGGGCGCGCGCCTCGTCGTACTCCTTGCGCTTCTTGGGGTCGCCGAGGACGTCGTTCGCCTCGGAGATCTCCTTGAAGCGGGCCTCCGCGCTCGCGTCGCCCTTGTTGGCGTCCGGGTGGTACTCGCGGGCGAGCTTCCGGTACGCCTTCTTGATCTCGGCTTCCGTGGCGTCCTTGGGGACGCCGAGGACCTTGTAGTAGTCCTTCTCGACGAAGTCCTTCGTGCTCATCGACGTCCCTCCTCCCGGACGGTCACTGCGTCGGCTCCGGGGCCGGCGGTCGCGCGACCGCCGGCCCCCGGGCCGTCAGCCCTCTTCGGGGCCACCGCTCTCCTCGTCGGCCGACTGCTCTTCCTTCTGCGCCGGCGCCGCGCCCGGCTGGGGCTCGGCGACGGCGACCCGCGCGGGACGGATGGTCCGCTCGCCGATGCGGTACCCCGGCTGAAGGATGGCCACGCAGGTCGTCTCGGTGACGTCCGGCGCGTACGAGTGCATGAGCGCCTCGTGCACGGTCGGGTCGAAGGGCTCGCCCTCCTTGCCGAACTGCTGGAGGCCCAGCTTGGCGACGACGGTCTCCAGCGACTCGGCCACCGACTTGAAGCCGCCGACCAGCTCGCCGTGCTCCCGCGCCCGGCCGATGTCGTCGAGCACGGGGAGCAGCTCGCCCAGGAGGTTCGCGACGGCGACCTCCTTGACGCCGGCCCGGTCCCGCTCGACCCGGCGGCGGTAGTTCTGGTACTCCGCCTGCAGCCGCTGCAGGTCCGCCGTGCGCTCGGCGAGCGCGCTGCGGGCCTGGTCCAACTGCGCGGTCGCGCCGGCCGACTGGTCCGTCTGGTTCGCGTCCCCGGCCGGGGCCGCCGTGCCCTCCTCGGCGGGAGGGGTCTCGGCGGCCTCGGCGGCGTCGTCGGAGGCGGCGCCGGAGGGGACGTCGGGCTTCTCCTCGAAGCCCGGGGTCTCCTCCGTCATGCCGCGCCGCCCTTCGGCTTCTCGTCGTCGACGATCTCGGCGTCGATCACGTCGTCGTCGGCCTTGGCTCCGCCCTCGGGGCCGGCCTGGGCGCCGCCCGCGGCCTGGGCGGCCTGGGCGTCGGCGTACATGGCCTGGCCGAGCTTCTGGGAGACGGCCGCGACCTTCTCCGTCGCGGTGCGGATCTCCGCGGTGTCGTCGCCCTTCAGCTTCTCCTTGAGCTCGGTCACCGCCGTCTCGACCTCGGTCTTGATCTCGCCGGGGACCTTGTCGGCGTTGTCGGCGAGGAACTTCTCGGTCTGGTAGACGAGCTGCTCGCCCTGGTTGCGGGCCTCGGCGGCCTCGCGGCGCTTGTGGTCCTCCTCCGCGTACCGCTCGGCCTCCTCGCGCATCCGGTCGACCTCGTCCTTCGGGAGCGAGGAGCCGCCGGTGACGGTCATCTTCTGCTCCTTGCCGGTGCCGAGGTCCTTCGCCGTGACGTGCATGATGCCGTTGGCGTCGATGTCGAAGGACACCTCGATCTGCGGGACGCCGCGCGGCGCCGGGGGCAGACCGGTCAGCTCGAACATGCCGAGCTTCTTGTTGTACGCGGCGATCTCGCGCTCGCCCTGGTAGACCTGGATCTGCACCGACGGCTGGTTGTCCTCCGCCGTCGTGAAGATCTCGGAGCGCTTCGTCGGGATCGTGGTGTTGCGCTCGATCAGCTTGGTCATGATGCCGCCCTTGGTCTCGATGCCGAGGGACAGCGGGGTGACGTCGAGCAGCAGGACGTCCTTGACCTCGCCCTTGAGCACACCGGCCTGGAGCGAGGCGCCGATCGCGACGACCTCGTCCGGGTTCACACCCTTGTTGGCCTCCTTGCCGCCGGTCAGCTCCTTGACGAGCTCGGCGACGGCCGGCATGCGGGTGGAGCCGCCGACGAGGACGACGTGGTCGATCTCGGAGAGCTGGATGCCCGCGTCCTTGATGACGTTGTGGAACGGGATCTTGCACCGCTCCAGCAGGTCGGACGTCAGCTGCTGGAACTGGGCGCGGGTGAGCTTCTCGTCCAGGTGCAGCGGGCCCTCGGCGGACGCCGTGATGTACGGGAGGTTGATCGAGGTCTCGGTGGACGAGGACAGCTCGATCTTCGCCTTCTCGGCGGCCTCGCGCAGGCGCTGGAGCGCCATCTTGTCCTTGGACAGGTCCACGCCGTGGCCGCTCTGGAACTGCTTCACCAGGTAGTCGACGACGCGCTGGTCCCAGTCGTCGCCACCGAGGTGGTTGTCGCCGTTGGTGGCCTTGACCTCGACGACGCCGTCGCCGATCTCCAGCAGCGACACGTCGAAGGTGCCGCCGCCGAGGTCGAAGACGAGGATCGTCTGGTCGTCCTTGTCGAGGCCGTACGCCAGGGCGGCGGCGGTCGGCTCGTTGACGATGCGCAGGACGTTGAGACCCGCGATCTCGCCGGCCTCCTTGGTGGCCTGGCGCTCGGAGTCGTTGAAGTACGCCGGGACGGTGATGACCGCGTCCGTGACCTTCTCGCCCAGGTACGCCTCGGCGTCCCGCTTCAGCTTCTGCAGGATGAACGCGGACATCTGCTGCGGGTTGAAGTTCTTCCCGTCCAGCTCGATCTTCCAGTCCGTGCCCATGTGGCGCTTGACCGAGCGGATGGTCCGGTCGACGTTGGTGACGGCCTGCCGCTTGGCGACCTCACCGACGAGGACCTCGCCGTTCTTGGCGAAGGCGACGACGGACGGCGTGGTCCTGGCGCCCTCGGCGTTGGTGATGACGGTGGGCTCGCCGCCTTCCAGAACGCTGACGACGGAGTTAGTCGTGCCCAGGTCGATGCCGACCGCACGTGCCATTTCGATTCCTCCATGACTTGAGTGGAACAGACTCAAGGATGCACGACCCATCCGCTTCGGTCAACAGACCTGAGCCGGGCCCGCTCAACTTTTATCCGGCCCTTATGCGCAAGCGCACGGTGCGGCGACCCCGGAACGATCCGTCACTCACCCTATTCTTCTGCACACCGGACTTTCCGGACACTTCGGGCCTACGTCCCACCCGATGCCACACCGCACCAGTCCACACCACACCGACCGGACCCGACCCGGCCGACCACAGCCCACGCCACCCCCACCACCGCCCCGACCCCGCCGCGCCACCCCGGAACGGCCGCGCCACCCCAGAACGGTCAGGTGCCGTGCCCCATGCAGCCCAAACGCCTCCTGGACCTCGCCCTCGGCTCCGCCCTCCTCGCCCTCGCCGCCCCCGCACTGGCCACCGCCGCCGCCCTCCGCGCCCTGCGCCGCCCGCCCGGCGGCGTCCTCGCCCGGGAGACGGTCACCGGCCTGCACGGCCGGACCTTCACGCTGCGCACCCTGCCGGTGCGGCGGCTGCGCCTCGACGCCCTGTCCCGGCTGCCCCACGTCGTACGGGGCGAGATGTCGCTCGTGGGCCCCGCACCCCTCCCCACCGGCGCCCCCGGGGCCGACGCGCACTGGCGGCGCCTGGTCCGCCCCGGCCTCACCGGACCCGCACAGCTGCGGCGCGGCTCCACGCTCCCCTGGGACGAGCCGCAGCTGCTGGACCAGCACTACGTGGAGCACCATGGGATGGGGCTGGACGCGGCCCTGCTCCTGCGCACCCCCGCGGCACTCCTCGGCGGCGCGGGGCGGCGACGGAGCGCGCGAAGGCGGCGGAAGCGGCGACGGCGCCGAACGGCGACGGAGCCACCGGGCGCCGCCGGACATCACCGAACGGCGACGGAGCCACCGGGCGCCGCCGGGCATCCCCGGACGGCGACAGGCGGCGACAGGCGGCGCGGTCAGGCGGACCTGAGCGACGCAGATCACCGCCTGCGCCGCTACAGTGCGGCGGAATAACTGGGTACGCTCAGCATTCGAACCCATTAAGTTACCGCTTAGTAGTCACGATTCCCCACCTCGCAGGCCCGAGGAGCCCCCATGCAACTCGCCGCGATCATTGTGTCGCTGACCCTGACCGTGGTCGGCGTTGCGCTCTTTGCCCGAGCGATCGCGCAGATCTACCGGTTCGTGCGGCTCGGCCAGCCCGTGCCCGCCGGCAGCCGCACCGACGACTGGAAGGCCCGCACGGTCACCGTGGTCCGGGAGTTCCTCGGTCACACCCGGATGAACCGCTGGGGGATCGTCGGCTTCGCGCACTGGTTCGTCGCGGTCGGCTTCCTGACGCTGCCGCCCACCCTCGCGCAGGCGTACGGCCAGCTGTTCCAGGCCGACTGGACGCTGCCGGTCCTCGGCGGCTTCCTGCCGTTCGAGATGTACATCGAGTTCATCGGCCTGATGACCGTGGTCGGCATCGCCGTCCTCATGGTCATCCGCCTGCTGAGCCTGCCGTCCCGTCCGGGCCGCAAGTCCCGCTTCGCCGGCTCCAAGGCCTGGCAGGCGTACTTCGTCGAGTACGTCATCCTCACCATCGGCCTCGCCATCCTGGTGCTGCGCGGCCTTGAGGGCGCCATCCACCACGTGGACTCCTACGAGGCGGCGTACTTCGTCTCGTACCCGCTGGTCCTGGCCTTCGGGGGGCTGTCGCTCGGCACCCTGCAGACCCTCATCTACCTCGCCGCCATGGTGAAGATCAGCGTCTCCCTGATCTGGATGATCACGGTCTCGCTCAACACCAACATGGGCGTGGCCTGGCACCGCTTCCTCGGCTTCCCGAACATCTTCTTCAAGCGCAACGCGACCGGCGAGACGGCCCTCGGCGCGCTCCAGCCGATGTCCTCCGGCGGCAAGGAGATCGACTTCGAGACCGTCTTCGACGACGAGGAGGGCGCGGAGGAGACCGTCTTCGGCGTCTCCCAGGTCGAGCACTTCTCCTGGAAGGGCATCCTCGACTTCGCGACCTGCACCGAGTGCGGCCGCTGCCAGTCGCAGTGCCCCGCCTGGAACACCGGCAAGCCGCTCTCCCCGAAGCTGCTGATCATGTCGCTGCGCGACCACGCGCACGCCAAGGCGCCGTACCTGCTCGCCGGCGGCGGCAAGACGGCGGAGGGCGAGGAGAAGGCGTCCGCCGAGGCGCTGAAGGACGTCCCCGCCTCCGCCCTCGCCGAGGCCGAGCGCCCGCTGATCGGCACCGCCGAGGAGAACGGCGTCATCGACCCGGACGTCCTGTGGTCCTGCACCACCTGCGGCGCCTGCGTCGAGCAGTGCCCGGTCGACATCGAGCACATCGACCACATCGTCGACATGCGCCGCTACCAGGTGATGATCGAGTCCGCGTTCCCGTCCGAGGCGGGCACGATGCTCAAGAACCTGGAGAAGAAGGGCAACCCCTGGGGCCTGGCGAAGAAGCAGCGCGTCGAGTGGACCAAGGAGGTCGACTTCGAGGTCCCGATCGTCGGCAAGGACGTCGAGGACCTCACCGAGGTCGACTACCTGTACTGGGTCGGCTGCGCCGGCGCCCTGGAGGACCGCGCCAAGAAGACCACCAAGGCCTTCGCGGAGCTGCTGCACATGGCGGGCGTCAAGTTCGCGATCATGGGCGGCGAGGAGAAGTGCACCGGCGACTCCCCGCGCCGCCTGGGCAACGAGCCGCTCTTCCAGCAGCTCGGCCAGGAGAACGTCGCGATGCTGAACATGGCGTTCGGCGAGGACGAGGACGACCCGGCGACGAAGAAGCCGAAGTCGGCGAAGAAGATCGTCGCCACCTGCCCGCACTGCTTCAACACGATCGCGAACGAGTACCCGCAGCTGGGCGGCGAGTTCGAGGTCATCCACCACACGCAGCTGCTGCAGCACCTCGTCGACGAGGGCAAGCTCGTCCCGGTCACCCCGGTCGACGGCCTGATCACCTACCACGACCCGTGCTACCTGGGCCGGCACAACAAGGTCTACACGCCGCCGCGCGAGATCATGAGCGCCGTCCCCGGCCTGCGCCAGCAGGAGATGCACCGCCACAAGGAGCGCGGCTTCTGCTGCGGCGCCGGCGGCGCGCGGATGTGGATGGAGGAGCGCATCGGCAAGCGCGTCAACACCGAGCGCGTCGACGAGGCCCTCTCCCTCAACCCGGACATCGTCTCCACGGCCTGCCCGTTCTGCCTGGTCATGCTCACCGACTCGGTGAACGGCAAGAAGAACGACGGCCAGGCCAAGGAGTCGCTCCAGGTCGTGGACGTGGCGCAGCTCCTGCTGGAGTCGGTGAAGACCCCGGCGTCCGGCACCCCGGAGTCCGACGAGGCCGCGGAGCCCGAGCCGGCGCAGTAGACCCGAGGCGCCGCGCCACCCGGAGGTGCTCCGCCCGCGGCGGTACGCGGCGCCGCATCCGGCACGCGAGGGCCGGGCCCGTCCCGAACAGGACGGACCCGGCCCTTCCGCATGCCCCGCCCACCCCGACGCGCCCCTCCGCCCCTCCGCCCCTCCCCCGTCCTCCCCTCCGCCCCCTCCGCCCCGCGCACCCCTGCCGTACGGACGGAGCCCTTCCGCATACCCCCCGGCCCCTAGGGGACGCCACATAGGGGATGTCACAGCTCAGCAGCAATGAGGGCCCGTCAAGCGGCCGGGTACGCCCGCACGCCCCGGACCGGGTACGTTCGTTGACGTGGCTGGATTCAGGATCGGACGCGGCCGGGACAACCGCACCCCGCACCAACGAGGGCAGCAGGCCCCGCACACGCGGCAGGGCCCGCACGGCAGCGCCGGCGCGCCCGCGCCGCCGCCGTACGCGACGCCGCAGCACCAGTGGCCGCGCGACGGCCGCACGCACGGCGAGCCGGAGTACTTCGGCGACCCGTACCACCAGCAGCAGCACGGCGCCCCGCACCCGCACCACCCCCAGCAGCCGTACGGCTCCCACGAGCACCCCCCGGCCCAGGCGCACACCGCCAACAACCCGGGCCACACCCAGATGTTCAGCGTGCACGACGACCCGTACGGCCCGCCGGACACCTACCAGGCCGGCGCCGCCGCCCCCTCGGGCCCGCGCCTGCCGTGGCAGCAGCTCCTGACCGGCATCGTGGCGCGCCCCGGCCCCACGTTCCTGCGGATGCGCGACCACGCGGTCTGGGTCCCCGCGCTGACCGTGACGTTCGTCTACGGCCTGCTGGCGCTGTTCGGCTTCGACAAGGCCCGCGAGGAGACGATCAACTCGACCCTCGCGACGGCGGTCCCGGCCGTGCTCGTCACGGCCGTGATGTTCGTCGTGGGCGGCCTCATCCTGGGCGCGGTCACCCACACCCTCGCCCGCCAGCTCGGCGGCGACGGCGCGTGGCAGCCGACGGTGGGCCTCTCCATGCTGATCATGTCGATGACGGACGCCCCGCGGCTGCTCTTCGCCATGTTCCTGGGCGGCGAGAACGGCCTGGTCCAGGTGATCGGCTGGCTGTCGTGGGTGGCGGCGGGCGCGCTGTTCACGTCGATGGTGAGCAAGTCCCACGACCTGCCGTGGCCCAAGGCCCTGGGAGCGTCGGCGATCCAGCTCGCGGCACTGCTGTCCCTGATCAAGCTGGGCACCCTGTAGGCCGCCCCGCGCACGGGTACGGGCAGGGCCCGCGGCTTCCCGGCCGCGGGCCCTGCCCGTACCCGCTCCCAGGCACCGCGCGGCACCGGGCCCGACACCTCAGGCGTCGAGCACCTGCCCGGCGCGCCGCACGACGGGCTCCTCGACACCGCACGGCGAGGTCACCTGCACAGGCGTCCAAGCCCGGTCACGCGCCACGGAGGCCGTCATCCTCATAGAAGGCGTCGTCCGCCTCGGACGGCTGAAGCGGCGCATACTGCCGCAGCTCGCCGTGCCGGATCATCCACAGCCGGAAGAACGCCCCTTCCTGGTCCATGATCAGGAGTTGCACCGCATTCGGTCGCTGCCAGGGCGTTGCAGCGAACCTTCTCCGGAGCGCGTCGAGGTCGGCGTGGTTGAGAGCGCCGGCCCACACTTCACACTCGGGGTTCTTCCCGCCGCCCCATGCGTTGTCCGACCCCGTGATGAGGCGCAGGGAACCGACCCCGAGGGCATCCGTCTGCTGACGCAGTGGCGCCTGGTCTCGGAGCCAGTCGCTGAGAGCCTCCACGTTCTGCCAGTCCGAGGCGTCGGCAGAGACCATCACGTTGGCGACCCAGCTCATCAGTCCGGCCCCTTCCCCTGCCCTTCAGGCCCGGATCAGAGGGCTTCCTTGTTCTCCCTGGGAGCCTCACCCGACTTGTGCACCGGAGGCAACACACTCCAGGGGAAGTTGATCCAGTCGTCGGTGCGCTTCCAGACGTACTCGCACTTCACGAGCGAATGCGACTTCTCGTAGATGACGGCGGAGCGCACCTCGGCGACGTGGTCGAGGCAGAAGTCGTGGACGAGCTTCAGCGTCTTGCCGGTGTCGGCGACGTCGTCGGCGATGAGGACCTTCTTGTTGCTGAAGTCGATCGCGTTCGGGACGGGCGCGAGCATGACCGGCATCTCGAGGGTGGTGCCGACGCCCGTGTAGAACTCCACGTTCACCAGGTGGATGTTCTTGCAGTCGAGCGCGTACGCGAGACCGCCGGCCACGAAGACCCCGCCGCGCGCGATGGACAGGACGACGTCCGGCTCGTACCCGTCGTCCGCGATCGTCTGGGCCAGCTCGCGGACCGCGCGCCCGAACCCCTCGTACGTGAGGTTCTCCCGTACAGCACTCATGCTCACACCTGCGTCCGATGGAAGTTCTGGAAGGACCGCGAGGCCGTGGGCCCGCGCTGTCCCTGGTACCGGGACCCGTAGCGCTCGCTGCCGTACGGGAACTCGGCCGGCGAGCTGAGGCGGAACAGGCACAGCTGGCCGATCTTCATCCCCGGCCACAGCTTGATGGGCAGGGTCGCCAGGTTCGACAGCTCCAGGGTCACATGACCGGAGAAGCCGGGGTCGATGAAGCCGGCGGTCGAATGCGTGACGAGACCGAGCCGCCCGAGCGAGCTCTTGCCCTCCAGCCGGGAGGCGATGTCGTCGGGCAGCGAGATGACCTCGTACGTCGAGGCGAGCACGAACTCGCCCGGGTGGAGGATGAACGCCTCGTCCCCCTCCGGCTCCACCAGCCGGGTGAGATCGGCCTGCTCGACGGCCGGGTCGATGTGGGGGTAGCGGTGGTTCTCGAACACCCGGAAGTAGCGGTCCAGCCGCACGTCGATGCTCGAGGGCTGCACCATGGATTCGTCGTACGGGTCGATCCGCACCCGTCCGGATTCGATCTCGGCCCGGATGTCCTTGTCTGAGAGAAGCACGTCCCGAGGATACGCAGAGCGCGCGGGCCCGCCCCAATCGGACGGCCTGCGCGCGCGGTCCCACCAGCGACGACGCCGCTGCGGCCTGCCCGCCGGGTACGGGCCCCGGACACGCGAGCGGCGCGGGGCCCGCACCGTGCGGGCCCCGCGCCGAGGTGTTGTCCGGGGCGGCGGTTACACCCGCCCGCCCGCACCGGCGGTCACGACCACGGGCACGGCGTGCCGCAGCCGCGCGCACCGGGGGCACCGGAGCAGCCGGCCGGGCCCGATCCGCCCGGCACCGAGGTTCTGCATCGGGAACGTCGCGGTACTGAACACATGCCCTTCGGCACACCGGACGACGGTTCGCTCCATGGAGTCCATCAAGCCCTTTCCCCAACAAGCGGTGGACGAGACAGCCACATTAGGGGATCAACAGGACACCGCTCCACGCGGCACTCCGGCCCTCACCCTATGCCCCAACTCCCCGCCCCCACACGCGGGATCACCCCGCCCGACACACGGAAACCCCACGGCGCGACGCACCGGGGGCTTCGTATGCGGTACAGTGAGCGACGATGCGGCCCGCACCTCCGGGCCGCTACGCGGGTGTAGTTTAATGGTAGAACATGAGCTTCCCAAGCTCAGAGCGCGGGTTCGATTCCCGTCACCCGCTCCACGACGAAGGCCCTGGTCAGAGACCAGGGCCTTTCTTGTTGTCTGGACCAGCTCAGTGGTCCCGTGCCCGTTGCGTGCCCGATGCCTTCTCGCGCTCGCGCTGCACGAGCCTGTCGAGCCCGGCGGCGACCTCCCGTTGCCGCTCATGGTCGGAGTGCTGGTAGATCAGCGCTGCCTTCTCCGTGGACTGGCCGGCACGAACCATCGTGTCCTTGAGCGTGGCGCCGGAACGGGTCGCCAGAGTGTGCCCGGTGTGACGAAGATCGTAAAAGCGGAAGTCGTCCGGCAGGCCGACAGCAGCACGGGCCTTCCGCCACTTCCTCCCGAAGGTGGAGCGCCGGAACGGCTTGCCCTTCTCTCCCACGAACAGCCGCCCGTTCGGCTCCTTCTCCGCGTACCAGTCCAGGTGCCGACGCAGGTCCGTCGCCATGAAGGCCGGCAGGACCATAAAGCGCCGTCCCGCCTCCGACTTGGTGTCGCCCTCGACACGGCGGCCGGTGGTCAACTCCGGTTCGGCCCTGCGAACCCACACGCCGGGGGTGTCCAGGTCGACGTCAGGTCGCCGCATGGCTGCCTGTTCCTCGGGGCGGGCCGGACCATACGCGGCGAGGTAGACCATTAGCCGCCACCGCGGGCCCATGGCGTCGGCGAGCGCATCGACCTGGGCCACGGTTGCCACCGGACGTTCGGGGGCCGACTCCTTGCCCGCGCCCTTAATACGGCAGGGGTTGCGGCGGATGGCTTCGTCATCGACGGCCGTCTGGAGGATGGCTTTCAGCAGCCGGTACGACTTGGCGACGGTGGTTGCGCCGGTCAGCTTGCGCCGTTCGGCCCGCCAAGCGCGGACGACGGGCGGGCTGATCTCGTCCAGGTCCAGGCCGCCGAAGGTGGGCAGGATGTGCAGCCGCAGCAGCCGCCGGTACAGCTCGTCAGTGGTCGCGGCCAACTCACGTTCGTCAACCCACTGCGTGGCGTACTTCTCGAAGTTGATCGCACCCGCGTCCGGGTCGGTCCAGTCCCCGCGTCGAAGTGCGGTCTGCTGCTCCGCGAGCCAGTCGTCAGCGTCCCGAGCAGTCGCGAAGGTGTGCGGAGCGGGTCGGTCGACACCGTCCGGACCAAGGTACCGAGCCTGGTACCGGCCGGAGGGGAGCTTGCGGACGCGCCCGAAGCGGCGCTTCTTACCCGCCATCAAGCAGCCCTCCCGTACCGGTTACGGCGACGGCTCACCGGCTCCACGGTGTTGGCGTCGATGTAGGCCCGCACCGCGCTCTCCGGGATGCGCACGTGGCGACCGACCTTGACGTACCGGATACGGCGCTCAGCGACGAGACGCCGAGGAAAGCGGACGGTCGTGCCGAGCACTTCAGCCACCTGGTCGACGCTGAGGTACCGCTCATTCATATGTCTGCTCCCCTTCCAGGTCGTGGAGTGCGGCGCGCACCTCACGGGCGGTTTCTCGGTTGTGTTGGATGTCGCGGCGTATGTTGGCGGCGAGCCAGGATTCGCCGGGGGTGTGGCCGTGGCCGGCGTAGGTCCAGTGGGCGACGACGAGGGTGGTGGCTTCGGGGTGGTCGTCGGGGTCGGGCAGGCCGAGGGCGGCGCGTTGTTCGGCGGCGCGGTAGTCGGCGCGTGCCTGGCGCAGGGCGGACAGGGTGGTGGAGTAGCGGCGGGACTTGGTGGAGAAGTGGCCGCGGAAGCCGAGCATGTGGGCCCAGTCGCGTAGCTTGCGGTCGGGGTAGAGCGGGTGGAGGTCGAGGCAGGCTTCGATCAGTCGCCGGGGGTGGTCGGGCACGTCGAGCAGGTCGAGGGCTTCTTTGTTGCCGATGCGGCGGTCGACGGTGCCGGTGGTCTCGGCGGCTTTGGTGGCGTACTTGGCGACGTAGGAGGCGACGGCCTGTTCGGTGATCTCTTCGCCGTTGCCGAAGGCGCCGATGGGTTGGATGTCGAGTTGGGTGCCCCAGCGCAGCGTGCGGGCGGGTTGGTGCCCGGCGGTGGGGATGTCGACGCGGACGCGGGCGGCGGCGGCCCGGATGGCGTCGGTGAGCAGGTCGAGGGTGGCCCAGGCGGGCGGGGGTGTGTCGGGTCCGTCGGGGCCGTCGAAGCGGATGACCGCGTGGAAGTGGACGGCGCCGCGTTTCTGGTACTCGGCGACCTTGCCGAAGGAGACGCGGGAGGTCTCGCGGGCGGCTTTCTGGGTGAGGCCGGCGCGGCGGGCGATCTCGCGGCGGAGGTAGATCGTGAAGTAGCGCCACAGGTCGGAGGCGTGGTTGTTCCACAGCACCGAGCCCGCGTAGTCGTAGGTCGCCGGGTTCAGGGCCGTGCCCAGCTCGGGGGCGTCTTCGGGGTGGTGGGTGCCGCAGGTGCAGGGGCGGTTTCCGGGCCGGTTGTGGACGGGGCCGAAGGAGGGGGCGGTGAGGGTGGCGAAGACGCGGGGGTGGTCGCGCACGGTGTCGGGGGTGCCCTTGGCGGGGTCGCCGACGAGTCCGGCGCGGATCAGGTGGTAGGTGTCTCCGGCGTAGGTCCAGGCGCAGGCGGGGCAGCGGGAGGCGCGGCGGTTGCCGCAGGCGACGCGCAGGACTCCGCCGGGCTCGGTGTCGGTGGTGTAGGCGTGGAGCACGGTCTTGGTGGACGGGTCGAGCAGCTTGGTGGCGCCGGTCAGCCGGATGGGGTCGGTGCAGCCGCCGGTACGGCGGATCTGGTCCTGGAGGCGGTCGAAGCCGGTGGACCCGGCCAGCCTCACCACGTCGGCGAGGGTGGCCGGGTCCAGGCCCGCCATGGTGGCGGTGTCGGTCACGCGTCGTCCTCCTGCGAGGCGTGGGTGTCGAGCCACTGTTCGGCGCAGACCTTGTGGACGGGCTTGCCCCGGTCGGAGCGCAGCGGGGTGGGCCGGGTGCAGATCACGCACGGCTTGTCGCCGGAGTGGTCGTAGTGGTCGGCGGAGCGCCAGTTCAGCAGGGCCATGGCGGTCACTTCCCGACGCGGACGCGGGCGGCGGCGGGGGTGGTGTGGCCGGTGCCCTTGCAGGCGGGGCAGGTGACGCGGAGGGTGGCGCGGGAGCCGTCGGCGTGGCGGGTGCCGGTGGTGATGGTGGCGGTGGCGAAGCCGTCGCAGTCGCGGCACACGGGCGCGGTGGGGGTGTGCTGGGGCATGATGGGGTCTCCCTTTCGGGTCCGTTGGATCTGGATGGGGGTTGAGGCGCCCGGGGCGGCGGAAGTTTGGCGACCGAGGCCGCCCCGGGGGCCGGTCAGCGGCGGCGCTGGTTGCGGCGCGGCGGGTTGATGGGCGGGATGGCGTCGTACGCCTCCTGGCCCTGCTGGAACGAGGCGGCGTCCGCGTCGGTCTGGGCGGTGTTGGTGTACTCGCGGCCGATGCGGCGCATGGTCTTGCGGTCGCCGTGGCGGCGGGCGATGGCGAACTCGCGGCCCAGCTCGGCCATGGCCGGGTTCGCCGGGGTGTCGGTGTCCTTCTTGCGGTTGAACAGGCCCATGACGGGTTCCTTTCAGCGGTGGTGGTTGTTGCGTCGGCCGTGGCCCTTGGCCCGGTACATGGCGGTGTCGGCGGCGGACAGGGCGTCGGTGAGAGACGGCAACGGCAGGTCGGTGCGGTGGCAGACACCGACGGAGGCGCCGACCGGGATGAGCGTTCCGGCGTGGTCAACGGGCTGGCTGAGCGCGACCCGCAGGGCGTCGGTGTCGAGGGTGTGGCGCGTGATGGCGGTGAACTCGTCGCCGCCGAGGCGGGCGGGGATGCCGGTCCGGCCGCACCAGGCGGACAGGCGGTCGGCGGTCGCGACGAGGACCGCGTCACCGGCCGCGTGGCCGTGGGTGTCGTTGACGGCCTTGAAATCGTCCAGGTCCACCAGCAGCACCAGCGCGGCGGGGGAGGTGGACAGGATGCGTTCGGCGCGGGTGGTCCATCCGGCGCGGGTGTGCAGGCCGGTGAGCGGGTCGCGGCGGGCGCGGTCCAGGCGGCGGGCCAGTACACCGCTGTGGATGGCCCACCCGAGGGCGGGTAACGCCGTGGCGATCAGGGGCAGGTCCATGCCGCTCAGCGCTCCTTGCCGGACTGGGCGAACAGCGTGCGCAGGACCACGGCGCACAGGGCGACGGAGGCGGCGGTGATGGCGACGGCCAGGAGCATGGAGACCAGGACCGCGCCGACCACGAGGACGACCGCGGTTCCCCCGGCGGCGACGCCGACGACCGTGCCGGGCGTGAGCTGGACGGTGGTCCTGGACGCGGCGCGGGTCTGCGGCAGCGGCGTGGAGACCTGAGCCAGGTCGACCGGAGCCGTGTCGCTGAGGGTCTGCGGCACCGTAGGCGGGGCGGTGGCGGTGTCGGGGGGCGGGTACTTCGGGGTGAACACGAGGGGTGTCTCCTCTCAGGCGTTGCAGCGGTGGGTGCGGGCGGCGAGTTCGGCGGCGGGGCGGTGGTGGTAGTCGGCGGAGAAGTCGCAGCCGGGGGCCGTGCACACGGCGGTGTGCTTGGTCCGGCCACGGCCGTCGTAGTGGCTGCCGACCTGGACGGGGCCGATGCGGATCACGTCGTAGAAGCGGTTCGGGCGCGCCATGGGGGTACCTCCTTTCTGATCAGACGAGTTGGGCGGTGATGGAGTCGGCGAGCGGGGCGGGGACGCCGAGGCGGGCGCGCAGGGTGGCGGGGTCGATCGGCGTTCCGGTCTGGGCGCGGTGGGCGTCGGCGACCTTGCGGGCGTGGTCGAGGAGTGCGGGCGGGACCGGCACGGCAGGAGCAGGAGCAGGAGCAGGAGCAGGTGCGGGTGCGGGCAGTTCCGGCACGGGGTCCGGGGCGGGTTCGACCGCGACCGGCTCCGGGTCCGGTTCGGGCTCCGGGTCCGGGGACCGTTCGAGGGCGATCGGCTCCGGGGCCGACGCCGGGGCAACGCGGTCCGGTTTGGTGGCCGGTGCCGGGGGTGTGGTCGGTTCGTCCTCTGTGTGCGTGGGAGCGTGGACGAGGAGGGTTCCGCCGAGGAAGGCCAGCGCGGGCCACCCGGCGACGAGGATGCGCAGCCAGGCCGGTACATCGTTCAGGTCGAGCAGTCCAGCGGTGGCGACGTTCGCGCCGAGCGACGCCGCGAGGGCGATCACGAACCACACCCAGGCGGCGCGGTTGTCACCCTGCTTGCGCATCCGGCGCCAGGCCGCCACCAACAGCAGATCGACACTGACCGGGTACGCCCACGCCTTCCACCCGTCCTGGCCCGCTGCTTCCGCAAGGTCGTGCAGGTGGGCGAAAGACAGCGCACCAGCGATCACGGCCTGCACCAGCACGGCGTCAACGCGAAGGGAGCGGAGCACGGGGTACCTCCTTCCTGGGTCAGGCGGTGCCGGTGCCGAAGCAGTCCGGGCACAACGCGGACTGGATGGCACCGATGTCCCGCCGCTTACGACCGACCCGCACAGCGGTCGTGGTCTCCCCGGTCCCCGCGCACGTGTCGCAAGGCGGCGGGGCCGGGGCGGGCTTCTTGGGCGGGCGACGGCGCGGGGCCGGGGGCTTCTTCGTGGTAGCCATGACGGTTCCCTTCGGTTTCGGGCATGGATCGGGTAGGGACCTGGCGCGAGATGCGGCCGCGCCGACCGTCCAGCAGGGGGTTACTCGGTGACGGGCACCGGCTTGACCAGCGGCGCCGTGTCGACCGTCGGTGCGACGGTGACGACGGGCCGGAACGGCTCCAAGGCCGGGACGCGCGGGGTCAGGTGCGCGTACTGGGCGCACAGCGCGGCGGTTTCGGTCGCGCTGAGTTCGGGGGTGCGGATGCGGGACCAGCCGCCGGAGGAGTCACCGGCCACCGCGAGGCCCGGCCGGTCCGGCGGAATCGTCAGCACGGCCACGACCGCATCGGGGGCGATGTCGCCCAGGCCCATGTCGGCGGTCTGCTTGTCGTTAACCCGATGCACGACCCGCCCGGTGAGCTGAGCCCGCAGCGTCGTGGCGCCCCTGCCCAGATCGGAGCCGAACCGCTGACCGCACACCTCCAGGAAGATGCCGGCCGCGCGGGCCATCTGCCCCATGCGGATCATCTGCGTGACCATCCGGTCCCGGCGCTCCTCATCCTTCTTCCCCGTCACGAGGAAGAGTTCCGCGATCTCGTCCACCAGGAGCACGACCGGCACCGGACGCACCTTGTCGGGAAGCGCCCACACATCGGCCGCGCCGTACTCGCTCAGCAGGTCGAAACGCGCTTCCATCTCGCCCACCAGCGCATCCAGCAGACCGGCCGCTTCCTCCGGGGTGACCGCCAGGGCCGACAGACGCGGCGCGTACCCGCGCTGCTCAACCCCGCGCTTGCAGTCGATCCCCACCAGCGCCACCGGCAACCGGGCCAGTCCGGCGATCAGGTTGCGCTGATACATCGACTTGCCCGACTGGTTCGCACCCAGCGTCAGCGCGTGCGGAACCTTCAAGTAGTCCCGCACGAACGCCGTGCCATCCTCCCGCAGCGCCACCGGAACCATCATCGGCCCGGAAGGGATGCGGCGCGGCATCTTCACCCGCCGCAGCACGTCGTAGCCCGTCATCCGCAGCTCAACGAACCCCGGCCGGGTCTCCACCACGTTCACCGAGTGGACGCCCCAGGCGTGCCGCAGCCGCTCAGAGGCCGCCACCACGTCCGCGGGCTCCAGACCGGCCGGGAGACGCAGCGTGACCCGCATCCCCGTGGACGAGCCCCGCACGCGGCGGATGCTCGGCGGGACCGGCTGCACGTCCACGCGGCGGGCGACCGTGCGGACCATGAACGCCCGCAGACGCGACGGCTGCACCGTCAGCCCACACACATCCATCGTCGAGCGGTACGTCACCGCGAACCGCACCCGCGCCACCGGCAGACCCACCAGCGACCAGAACACACGCGGCGCGCGAGCCCTCGCGTATCCCAGACCACCACCGGCACCGGCCAGAGGGAGGCCGACCTCCCATAACGTCGACAGGTCCGACACGATCAGGCACCCGCCGGCGTGACGGCGACCGCGCGGAACGAGATCCCGTGACGCGTCTGCCCGTTGAACGTGTTCTCCCAGTCCCGCGCCTTCAGCCCGATCACCGACACCGGCATACCCGGCGCCAGCCCCTCCGGGAGACCGGTCTCCGGGACGGTCACCTGGTACAGGTTCCCCTCCCCCTCATCCGAGATCAGCAGACCCACCGTGGACAGGCCCGCACCGGTCTCCCGGTCCACCGCCCGCTCACCGGTCTGCTTGCTCACCAGCTTCGGCGTCGGCGCGGTCGCCACGAACACCACCGCGGTCGAAAGGTCGATCTTGAACGACGGCATAGCTGTCCCCTCGTCCCTGAGGCCGCCCCTTGTAAGCAACCTCTCTAGAGATGGCTCCATAGAACGACACCTCTCTAGAGATGTCAACAGGTCTCTAGAGAGGTGCCGACTCGATCTCTCGGGGAAGTCGCCGGTTGGGGCGAACGCCTGATCGCCCCTAAGGTGTCTAGAGAGGAGAGAGGAGGGATCACATGGCCACCCAGGGCAGCGGACGCCGGCCGAAGTACCAGCGCATCGCGGACGATCTGAGGGAAGCGATTCAGGCCGGCGAGTACGGCCCAGGTGATCGGCTACCGGGAGAGAACGACCTGATGGCCACCTACGAGGTGGCTCGCATGACCGCGCGGCAAGCGCTCGGTGTGCTCCAGAACGAGGGTCTTGCCGAGTCCCGTAAGGGCGCGGGCGTCTTCGTGCGCGACTTCAAGCCGCTCAGGCGGCGAGGCATCCAGCGACTGTCCCGCGACCAGTGGGGAGAGGGGCGTTCCATCTGGTCCGCAGACATCGAGGACCGAACCTTGGTGGTCGACCAGGTGCAGGTGTCCGAGGCAACGGCACCCGAACGGATCAGCCGAGTGCTAGGCATCGAGGCCGATGCGTCCGCCTGTGTGCGCAGCCGTCGCTTCGTGCTGGACGACAAGCCCGTGCTGCTGGCCACGTCGTACCTGCCCGCGGATCTGGTAGCGGGTTCGGCGATCACCCAGCAGGACACCGGCCCCGGCGGCATCTACGCCCGTCTGGCCGAGCTGGGCTACAAGCCCGTGCACTTCCGCGAGGAGATCCGGAGCCGGATGCCATCGCAAGAGGAAGTGAATCGTCTCCAACTCTCGATGGGCACCCCGGTGATCATGATCTGTCGCACGGCGTTCGCGGACGAGGGGCGCCCTGTCGAAGTGAACGAGATGGTCCTTGACTCCGCCGCATACGTGCTGGAGTACGACTTCGACGCCTGATCATCCAGCCCAGGTGCGGGCCTGCCGGGCAACGCCGTAGATGTGGGCGACCTGATCAGGCGAAAGCACCGGCGACAGCCCCGACAGCACCCGGTCGATGTGCTCGACCGCCAGGACGAGCACCGGCGGGTTCGCACCCTTGACCGTGAGCTTCGCCGCGTGCACCACGGATATCACGGGCCGGACGGGAACGCTGAACCCGCAGGCATGGGACAGGACACGGGACACTCGGCGCGCTTCGGACTGACTGGCGGCGATGTGGCGGGTCCGGCTGCCGTTGATGGTGATGGCGGTGTCCCCGTACCAGACGGTCTTTCCGGGGTGCCGTTTGGAGTTGACGGTGAAGACGCCGGCGGGGCCGATGGCGAGGTGATCGACGTCCGTGCCGGTCGCCCACTGGACGGCGTGAAGGGTGAACCAGCCGTGGCCTCGGAGCCTGTCCAAGCGCTTGCCGGTAAGCCGCTCACCTACGAGTCCGACCTTCCAACTGCGAAGCCGTGGGTCCGCCGACCATCGATCCAGCAGCCTGAGCAGCGGGTTCGGTTGCAGCTCCCGAATCTTGCGGCGCACCGCGTCGCCCGGCCGGTTCCGCGCCAAGTCATCCGATAACGGCTGCACCCTGCCCCCTCATGCACATGGCTTCGCTGCTACACCACCACGAAGGCATGATCAGCGCCAAGAGCCCAATCGGCCAGGAGTTGTTACAGGTTTCTCTACCTCATCAAGCCCCGGCTGCGCTCCGCTCCGCCGGGCGGGCTTCCCGGCTCCGCTCCGCGCGACGCTCCTGCCTTCGGCCCGCTCCGCGCGCGCTGCGCCGACGCCCGCCCACAGGTGGATAGGGCCCGGCGGCCATGAGCCGAGCACCGTCCGCACGGCACGGTCAGAGCCTGATGCCTCCGGCGGGGGATCGGCCGGCACCGGGATGGCGGGGGCGCCGCTTCCGGCTGCGGGTCCGTAGGGGCGTGCGTGGGGAGCTCCCATCCCGTCCGCCATCGACCCAGGCAGAGCCGAGCAGACGCGGCCCAGGGCGTCAAGGTCGTTCGTCCAGTTGGGCGCTCCACCTTGACGCCCTGGACCACGCCCGCTCCAGGGTGTGTGGGTCGACGGCGGACGGGATGGAAGCTGGGGAGGGTGGTGGGTACATGAGGTGCGCCTGCATGGGAGGCGGGGGCGAGACGAAGGAAGTGTGATATACGTCACCTTGAGTGAGTTTCCACAAATCTCTGTGGATAACTCTCGCGTGGCATCACAGCCCGTAAGGCCCTCACGCTGCGTAAACAGCGTCCTATCCACAGCGTCGACCGGCCTGTCCACAGCTGTGCACTCGACCTGTCGCCAACGAGCAAAAGCGCAGGTGGAGTTGAAGGAGCGCCAAAGGTCACAGCTGTCAGAGGCGTGGCGTAGCGTCTTCGGTAACGGGAAAGGGCGCGCCTACCCCTCGGCCAAAAGGAAACAGGCGCGCCCACCTACGAACCTTGGAGGATCTATGCCCTTCCCGGCTCTCGGTGGCGTTCCGCTGTCGGACAACCACCTGCTTCGTACTCTCGCATCTGCCACTGACAGTGGCAAGGAGTCCCTGCTGATCATGGGGGTCCTGCTTGCCTGCGTCATCAACGGAGACACCGTGACAGGTGTTCTGCGGCAGGCGACGTGGCTCGTAATCGTGGTGATCGTCCTGCAGGTTGTTCAGCTGCTCCAGGTGCGCTTGCCGCGGCCGCGTGTCAAGCCCGTGATCGATGCCTGACATCAGCCGCTGACGCCAACATCGGCGAACTAGATGGGACGAGCACGGTCCGTTGCGGGTGGCTGATGGCCCGTAGCTTGGGGGCCGCCCAGGTCCTGGGAGGTCGTGCTTGACTTGATAGGGATGAGGCCCTGAGGTGGCGGTACAGCAACGAAGTACAACAACCCATCTCATTCGGCAGCACCCTTGCAGAGCCGTATCTCGACCGGTATGACCGCCACCGAACGTTCCACATAGAGCTACGGATCAGAAGGGCGCGCCAGGTGGAGACGGCCCGGTACTATGCCGGGCCGTCTCAGTTTTCGCAGCACCAGCTTTCCCGACCGTGAAGCAGGCGCTGTCACCGGCCCGGCTTCCAGTCTGTATCGAGGATGGCGGCATGCACGGCGGCAGTGATCATCGTGATGGCGAGGACGCCCCCGGTCCAGTTCTTCGGGTTGCCGAGCACTGACCCCAGGATCGCCGAGCCGTAAATGACCGCTGCGTAGACCGCAGGTACAGCCATGCTGACGACACGCTTCTTGGCCGCGATGAAGAACAGAGGCGGCGCCAAGAGGCCGGCCGACACCACGACCACAACAACCCAGATCACCTTGTGCAGTGTGGTCGTGTACATGCGGGCCCGGATGGGCGCGTTGATGTACGGGTTGCTCATAGTCCCCCCTTGTTACTGCAGCCGAGCAATCAGTGTGGCCTACGGCATTCACGGCGCGGGAGCGATTCAGAGGAGTCGCGGGCACGGAGCGCGTCGCACGGCCCCAGTGAGCGAACTCCTAGAGCGGTGCTCAGCATCGTGCCCGATCCGTGCCCGAAGGAGCGGTACACCAGGGTCAACAGCGGGCGCTAGGTCGAGCCCATGAGCCCTTCCTGGCACCCGTTGCCGCAGGTCACAGCACGTTTGCGGGCGAAAGATGCAGTGATTCCCAAGCTCAGAGCGCGGGTTCGATTCCCGTCACCCGCTCCATACGAAAGCCCCAGGCCAGCAGCCTGGGGCTTTGTCGTTGTCCGGCTCTCTCGGGGGCTGCCGTGCCCCAGGCGCGCCCCGACGCGGCGGAAGGGCCGGATCCGAGGGCGTGTGGCGCGCGTGCGAGGTCGCGGGGTTCGTTCTCAGTGCCCGGCCGGGTGCCTCCGGCGCCAGGACGGTGCCCTGTCGGGCGTGCGTGACAACTCCGCCCGGGGCGGGGCGGCTCGGAGCTCGGCGGGCCACCGGCCGGCCGGCGTGCCGGCCAGGCGGGCCGTCACCGCGCTCAGCCACAGCAACCCGAGGCCGGCACCCGCGGTGAACGCCAGGACGGAGGCGGCCGAGGCCGCGAAGCCGGCGAGGACGAGTACGGGTGCGACGCGGGACGCGACGGCCCAGCCGCGCAGGCCCCGGGCCGCGAGCGGACGGGCCAGGACGAGGAACGCGGCGCACAGGGCGAGGTAGCCGACCATGCCGGCGGCCATGTGGACACCGCCGTGCCCGCTCATCACGGTTGCGTCGGGCGAACCGGCGGGAAAGCCCGCACCGGCGTCGGCCGGGAAGAAGGCCGCGGCCCAGAAGGAGATGCCGAAGACACCGATCAGGGCGGGCCCCCAGGCAGCACCGGGGCCGCCCCGCAGCGCCCGTCGCAGTCCGGCGGCACCGGCCACCAGCAGCACGCCGGCGAGCAGGAAGCTCGCGGTCTGGATCCAGCCCGCCTCGCCGAGGGCGAGCTGGCTGATCGCGTGACGGGTGAAGTCGAAGCCGTCGCGCGTGAGGCCCTGGGCGATTCCGGCCACCAGGAACAACGGCCCCGCCACCACACCGCCCACCACCGCCCACCGGGCCACGAGGCCGGGTGCGGGCCTGGCGGGGACGACGTGCCGGGGGACATCGAGCGTCTGGGTCATCAACGGGCCTCACTCTCGTCGGTGTTGTCGCTGCTATGACCGACGGCAGCAGACGGATTCACCGGCCGCGGGGACGTGTGCTGCGTCACAGAAAGAGCGGGGCCACCCCTCCCCCGGTGCGCCACTCGGCACGCTCGTCCGCCATCAGCGCGCCGACGCACTCGCCGTGTGGCGGATGGTCCCCCAGCCCAGCGACGACCGGCTCGCCAAGGAGCAGAAGGTCATCGGCCCTGCGCGGCGTCCAGGGAGGACAGGAAGTGCCTCTGGTCGGCCAGGAAGCCGTCGGCGAAGAGGGCCCGCGGCGCGCACAGGGCGGTCAGGGTCAGGCGCGGTGCGGAGGCTTCCACCGCGTGCTTGACCAGGCCGTGGGCGGCGTCGGGGTAGTGGGCGACGCGCAGCGGCGGCGCGGGGAGCAGCCTGCGGTAGGCGGCCTCGGTCTCGGCGGTGTCCACGTTCACGTCGTGGCCGGCGAGTACCAGCAGGACCGGGATGCCCCGCAGGGCCGGCAGGTCGGCGCCGGCGTCGGCGGTGTGGTTCTTCGAGACGAACCGCCAGCGGGCGGCCGTCATGCCCTGCGGGTCCCCGACGGCCCGTACGTACTCCTCGTACGCGGCGCCCCGCGCGAGCAGTCGCAGCCCGGTCTCGCGGCGGCGCAGGGCCGCGGCGACCTCGGCGTCGGAGGCGCCGTCCCGCCGCAGTTCGGCGAGGAGGTTGTAGCGGCCCTGCCGGAGCCAGTTGACGGCCGGTGAGACCGCGATGGCGAAGCGGATCCGGCCGTCCTCGGCGGCGATCTCGGGCAGCACCCACCCGGCCTGGCTGGCGCCCCACAGGCCGATCCGGCGGCCGTCGACGTCCGGGCGCCGCCGGGCCCAGGCGATCGCGTCGGCGGCCTCCCGCGCCCGGTCCGCCATCGTCTGGTCGAGCCAGTCGCCCGGCGCGCCGTCCACGCCCGGCTTGTTCCAGGACAGCGAGGCGTACCCGGCCCGTGCGAAGGACTCCCACATCGGCCGGTAGAAGCCGTCGTGCGTGGCGTCCACGGGCCCGTCCCCGTGGACGAGGACCACCAGGGGGAAGGGGCCCTCCCCCTGTTCCGGCAGGGCCAGCACACCGTGCAGGGTCCGGCCGCCGTGCCGTATGGTCACCGCCTCTTCCCGCAGGTCGTAGGTGTGCTGCCAGACCACCAGGCCGAACAGTCCGGCCGCCGCGGCCGTCAGCGCCGCCACGGTCGCGAGTACGGCCCGCGCCACCCGGCGACGGCGCGTCGATGCCGTGCTTCGAGGTCCTGTCGACATGTCTTCCCCCGGTCGGGTCTCGGTCGGTCGCGGGTGTGCTGAATCGCTCAATGCGTAAACGATCGTACGGATGACGAACGTATACTGTTCGTGCGTACGATGCGAGGGTGGGAGACGAAGTGCGAGGAGGAGCCGTGGACGCGGCGACCGTGATCAGGCGGGGCGTGCCCCGAGGCGCCGAGCAGCGGGTGGCCGGGCTGTACTGGGAGGCCTTCGGCCGCAAGCTCGGCGCGGCCCTGGGCCCCGCCGAGCGCGGCCGCGCCTTCCTCGCCCGCCACCTCCACCACGACCGCGCGGTCGTCGCGCTCACCCCCGGCGAGGAGCACGTCGTGGGCGTGGCCGGCCACCGGCTGGGCGGGCGCGGCCTGACCGGTGGCGGCGTACGCGACGTGCTGTGCGCCTACGGGATGCTCCGCGGCCTGCCGCGGCTCGCCGTGCTGGCTCTGCTCGAACGGACCCCGGAGCCCGGGGAGCTCGTCATGGACGGCATCGCCGTCGACCCCGCCCACCGCGGCGGCGGCATCGGCGGCCGGCTACTGGCCGAGACCGCCGCCGTCGCCGCCGACCACGGCTGCTCGCGGATCCGCCTGGACGTCATCGACGTGAACCCGCGCGCCCGCGCCCTGTACGAGCGCCACGGCTTCACCGCCGTCCACACCGAGCGGACCCCCTACCTCAGGGGCCTCATGGGCTTCGGCGCCGTCACCACGATGCTTCGCACCGTCCCGGACCGTCCCGGCGGCGGCGCGCCCGGCGACCCCCTGGAGCAGCAGCGATGACCGGCAGCCCCGCGGGCGCCCCGGCGGCGGAGCCCGCCGCGCCCCAGATCGCCACCCGTACCCTGGTGTTCGCCCTCGTCCGCGAGGACGGCACCGTCGACGCCGGCGAGCTGTACACCGTCGCCGGGGCCCTCGGCATGACCGACCAGCAGGTCCGGCTCTGCCTCAAACGGCTCGTCGCCGAAGGGCGGTTCACCCAGGAAGGGCGGGGGCGCAAGGCCGTACTGCGCGCCACCGCCGACCCGACCGGCGCCGTGGCACCGGACGTCGAGTACGTCCGCCACGCCTACCGGCAGGACCGGGGGCTCGCCCCCTGGGACGGCACCTGGCACCTGTTCGCCTTCGCCATCCCCGAGACCTCACGGCAGGCGCGCGACAACCTGCGCGACACCCTCCTCCACCTCGGCGCGGCCCCCCTCCAGGGCGGGCTGTACGTCAGCGCCAACGCCATCGGCGAGAGCGTCGAAGCCCACGCGCGCCACCTGGGCGTCCTGCCCTCCCTCACCCGGCTCACCAGCCGCGACCTGCGGGTCGGGGACGAGACCGACCCGGCCCGGCTGGCCGCCCTGCTCTGGCCGCTCCAGCGGATCGCGGACCGCCACGAGGCGCTCGCCGCCCTCGCCACCGCCCGCCTGGCCCGGCTCTCCGGCCCGGACCGCCCCACGGACACCGAGCGCCTGACGTACGCGATCGAACTGGCCGCGTCCTTCACCACCGCCATGGAACCCGACCCCCTGCTGCCCCCCGAACTGCTCCCCCGACCCTGGCCCGGCGCCCGCGCCCGCGCACTCGCCGCGCGGTGCTGGGAGGCCCTCGACGACGCGGGCGGCCAGGGCCCCGACCGCCCGCGCCTCTTCCGCCTCTTCCGCCTCCACGACGGCGCCGTCCCCGCTCCGGCGGCTCCCGCCGCCCCCGCGCCCCCGCCTTCCTGACGTCCGCCCGACCGGCCGGGGGCGCCGCGGGGGCCCGCGGCCTTCCGGTCCGCCCGGCGGGGCCGCGGGGGCCCGCGGCCCCGCCGTCCTACGTGGCGGTGCGGGCGCTAGTCGTACGTCCGCTTCCAGCGCGCGCGGTGCCTGCGGTCGCCCTGGCCCAGGCCGTTCACCGCCGCGAGCGACAGCAGCGACGCCCCGTTGTTCCACAGGCCGAGGTGGTCGCGGTGGACGGCGAGGATGTCGTTCTCCGTGGCGAACCGCTCGGCCGGGCCGCTGAAGTACGTCGTGGCCACGAAGATCGCCACGTCGGCCTTGAAGTGCGCCTTCGCGCCCAGCAGATCGCGCACCTCACGGCTGGGGATCCTGCTCCTCGGCGTGTACCGCTTGCACTGGATCACCATGCTGCGGCCGTCGGGGAGGACACCGCGCACATCGGCACCGTTGTCGTGCGAGCCGCCGACCCTGCGGGCCTCGGTGCAGCCGTCCCGCCGGCACAGGTCCACGACGAAGTCCTCGAACTCCGTCCCCGTCATCGTGTCGACCTCGGCCAGCGTCCGGTGTCCCGCCCTCACGGCCTCCTCCCGGCGCCACCGCCGGTCGCCGCCCCTGAGAAGCCGGTCGGTGCGCCACAGCCACCACCCGCCGGCGGCGGCCCCGCCCAGGACGAGGCCGCCGACGAGGTAGGGCCAGACCACGTCCCAGAAGGCCACCAGGAGGACGACGCACACACCCCCGGCGACGAGGCCGCCCCGAAGCCGTCGTTCCCGCCGTTTCCGGGCCGCCGCTCCCCGCCTCTTCCGTGCCGCCGCCATGACGCCCCTTCCTCGTCCGGTGCAGCAGTCTGGGGAAGGGCGCGGCACCCGGGAAGGGCGCGGTTCGGCCAGTGGCCGATCCCGGTAGGCCGTGGGGCTTCGCGGGTGGGGGCGGATCGTGGGCGGGGGCGGTGGGTGTGGGGCGGGAGCGGGAGATGGGTGGGGGTGGGGGTGGGGGCGCTGAGTGTGGGGTGGGGGCGGGGGCGGGGTGCCGCTGGTGGTGGTGCCTCTGCGCCTCCTAGTCCTTCGGTCCGCGGGGCGTTCCTCGGGCCGGGGCGGGGGCGGCCGGCCGGCCCTCGTCTCGCCCCAGCGCCTCGCGGACCGCCGGGCCCCAGACGGCGAGGAGGTAGAGCAGCGGACCCGCCGTACGGCAGAAGCCGGCCAGCCAGGGCTCCGGCAGCCCGGTCAGGCCGTACACACCGCTGCTTCCCATGCCGATGCCCAGGAGTACGAAGGCCGCCGCCCAACAACGCACCGTCCGCGGCCGACGGCGTGCCGCCCACGCGGGAGCCCGCTCCGGGTGGCGCCACCACCCCCCGGCGGTCCAGGCCAGCAGCGGGCCGAAGAGGAGAAGGGCGAGATCCGGGGTCCTGCTCCAGAGCGTGTCCATGCTGGTGCTTCCCTCCCGGGAACGCGTCGCCTACGGCCGCGCCGCTCCCACGCTCGCCGGGGCGATGAGGGGGCATGGGGCGATGGGGCTTGGGGCTTGGGGCTTGGGGCTTGGGGCTTGGGGGGAGCATGCCAGTGCGCGGCCGGTGGGGGTACTGCCGGGTCCCGGCAGTGTGGGGGCTCCCTCCTCGCCGGGCGGCCCCCTGCCGGGAGTCCGCGCCCTCGGTAAGGTCGTATCCGCGCCGGGGAACGGGCGCGAGGCGTCGCAGGACCCTCCCGGTACCAGGCGGATGCCGGGCGCACACCCCTCGGAAGGCAGGCCCCATGACACGGCGGTGGAGTCCTGGGCCCGCGCCGACGGCAGCGCGCCGCGCGGGCCGCCGCCGGGGGCGGCAGGTCGCCTCCCTGGTCGCCTGGTGGGCCGTGCTCGCCCTCACGCTGTGGCTGCTGGGCCACGCGGTGGGCCGACCGGCCGGCCTCGCGCCGAGCGCCGCCTCCGCCGCCCTCCTGGTCGCCGTCGGCGAGGCGGGGTACCTGGTCCGGAGGTGGTGGGCGGTACGGGTGCGGCGCGCGGGGCCGGGTCTCCCCTGACGTCCCGCGCCGCGTCCCGCAGGTGGCGGCCGGCAGGCGGCGCGGCGGCCGGGCCCGCCGCGGTGCCGCCCCGTTCGCGTCGCCGTGTCACTCCTCGGCTCGCGGCGCGGTCCAGGGCAGCGGTGGGCGCCTCCGGTCCGAGCCCGACCCCTGCCCCGGGCGGCTGTTCCACATCAGCAGCAGGTCGCGCACGTGGTAGCGCGCCCTCGGGTACCAGCGCCGCCCGTCCACCGTGTCCGGGAGGGTGTCGGGGCGATCGTCCTTGATCTGCGTCACACTGCGGCCGTCCACCCCGATCAGCCGGGCGAAGCCCCCCAGCGTCACCTCGCGGTCCAGGTCCTCCCCGGCCGGCTCCACCGGTGCGGGCCGCCGCGGGCGGTAGGGCTCGAGCTTGGCCGGGTCGTACAGCGCGCTGCCCCCGCCCCCGCCCTTGTCGCCCATTCCCCTGCGCGGGCGCTCGGGGGCCGGGAAGTCCGGGTAGTACCGCGGCATCACGTGCACCACGTAGCCGTGGCTGTAGCCCACCTGTGCGGCCCATTCCTTCAACGTCACCCAGGTCGCGCCCCGTTCGGCCACGCGTACCCCCGCTTCCGCTCGACTCCGCGAGACGTCACCGGGCTCACGCTCGGGGACGCGGGGAGGTGGAGGGACCCGAGGGAGGGCGCGGGGCGGGGGTCCCCGGCAGGGGTGGGCACAGGCTTTCCGGCCCACCTTGTTTCTACAGTGCTGTAGATTCAGGGCTCCGGACACCGCTCGGGCCGGCGGCCACCCCGTCGGGCCCGCGGACACGAGAGGAACGACGACATGGGTGTGAGCCTCGCCAAGGGCGGCAACGTCTCGCTGAGCAAGGAGGCCCCCGGCCTGACGGCCGTGGTGGTCGGGCTCGGCTGGGACGTCCGCACCACCTCCGGCACCGACTTCGACCTCGACGCCAGCGCCCTGCTGCTGGACGACTCCGGCAAGGTCCCCTCCGACCGGCACTTCGTCTTCTACAACAACCTCACCAGCCCCGACGGCTCCGTCGAGCACACCGGCGACAACCTCACCGGAGAGGGCGAGGGCGACGACGAGACCGTCAAGGTGGACCTCGCCGCCGTGCCCGCCGAGGTCACCCGGATCGTCTTCCCCGTCTCCATCCACGACGCCGACAACCGCGGCCAGAGCTTCGGCCAGGTCCGCAACGCCTTCATCCGCGTCGTCAACCAGGCGGGCGGGGCCGAACTGGCCCGCTACGACCTCAGCGAGGACGCCGCCACCGAGACCGCCATGGTCTTCGGCGAGCTGTACCGGCACGGCGCCGAGTGGAAGTTCCGGGCCGTCGGCCAGGGGTACGCCTCCGGACTGGCCGGCATCGCGGCCGACTTCGGCGTCAACGTCTGACCCCGCGCGTGGACGAGCCCGTACGGCCGGCGCTCGTGGACGAGCCCGGACCGCCGGCCCCCGCGGGTGGGCCCGCACCCCTGGCGCCCGAGGACCGGGCCGCGTTCGAGCGCGCGCTGCGCGAGGCGCTCCGGGCGCCCGAGGTCCGCGCGGCGCTCGGCCGCCCCGGCGCCCCGTGCACCGCCGGCGAGTTGCGCGGCCGCGCCCTCGCGGCGGCCGGTTCCCTGGCCGCCGAGGCGGCGCCCGAGTACGCGGCCCTGCTGGAGGCGCGGTCCGGCGCGGCGGCGGACCCGCCGCCTCCCGGCGGCGAGGGCGTCAGGGCCCTGGCGGCCGCCCTGGTCGTGCTCACGCCGCTGCTCTCCGCCGCCGCGGCGGTGATCTTCCTGCTCCTGGGGTACGGGCTGCGCCTGGCGGACGTCGCCCGGACGCCGGCCGACACCCTCGTCGGCACGGGCTGGACCGCCGCCGCCGTGGCAGCCCTCGCCGGGCTCGCGGCGGGCGGCGGCCTGGCGTTCACCGCCGCCCGCCACCGCGCCACCGGACAGGGCGCCACCGGACATGACGCCACCGGCCCCGACGGAGCCGACCTTGCCGCCAGAGGTCCCGACGGGCACGGTCCCGACGGACACGGTTCCGACGGACACGGTTCCGACGGGCACGGTCCCGGCGGAGCCGCTGCCCCGGGGCGGTCGGCCGCGCAGGCGCACGCGGCCTGGGAGGAGGCCCTGCTGCGGCGCGGCCTGCTCCCCTGGCTGCACCGCGAACTCGGCGTCACCGCCGGGCCCGCGACCGCCCACCCACCCACTTCTACAGTCCTGTAGATTCGACGTATCGCCCGAAGTGGCCGGTCCCGTCCCGCTTCGCCTCGACCCCAAGGAGTGCGCCAGTGGCCATCACCCTGACCAAGGGCCAGCAGATCAGCCTGGAGAAGACGGGCGGCGGCGCGCTCAGCGTCGTCCGGATGGGGCTCGGCTGGCAGGCCGCCCCCAGGAAGGGCCTCCTGGCGCGGCTGACCGGGCCGGCCGAGGTCGACCTCGACGCCTCCGCCGTGCTGTTCGCCGGACGGGAGCCGGTGGACGTCGTCTTCTTCCAGCACCTGGTCAGCGAGGACGGGGCCGTCCGTCACACCGGCGACAACCTGGTGGGCGGCGCCGGCCAGGGCGGTGACGACGAGGCGATCCTGGTGGACCTCGCGCGCCTGCCCGCACACGTGGACCAGATCGTGTTCACGGTCAACTCGTTCACCGGCCAGACCTTCGCCGACGTGCGGAACGCCTTCTGCCGCCTCATCGACGAGACCGACGGACAGGAACTGGCCCGCTACACCCTCTCGGGCGGCGGCGCCTACACCGCCCAGATCATGGCGAAGGTGCACCGGGCCGGTGGGAACTGGCACATGTCCGCCATCGGGGAGCCGGCCCAGGGCCGTACGTTCCAGGACCTGCTGCCGGCCGTCGCCGCCCATCTGTGACCGACCGCGACCGCACACCGCACGAAGGGGGCGACCAGCCGTGTTCGACAGCCTCAGGAACCTGGCGGGCCTGACGGACCCGCAGAGACTCAAGGACCTCGGGGACAAGGCGGAGGACCTCGCCGCGACCCACGGGGAGGCGATCGCCCAGGGCCTGCAGAAGGCCGGCGACCTCGTCGACGCGAGGACCGACGGCAGGTACACCGACCGGATCGAGGCCGGGGTGGACAGGGCCCGGAGCCTGGTAGAGCGCCTCGGCGAGCGGAAGTCGGCGGACTGACGCCGCGCCGACCGGCGCCCGCCGCGTACGTACCCGGCGGAGGGCCGGGGGCCGGTGCCCGGGGGGCGTAGGGCCGACGAGGGGCGAAGGACGGGCGGGGGCCGCGTACCCGGCGGGCGCCCGCCCCGCACAGAAGGGCCCGCGCCCCCCGGTGCCGACCGGGGGGCGCGGGCCCTTCGCGCGCTCGCGTCGCCTACGCGGCCCGTGAGCCCAGGAGGCGGGCCAGCAGGTCGTCCAGGCTGACCAGTCCGGTCAGCCGGCCGTCGGCGTCGCGGACGACGGCGAGGGACGCGCGGTGCCTGCGCAGCTGCTCGACGGCGTGGGCGAGGCTGTCGGCGCCCTTCAGCTCCGGTACGGGCCGGGCCAGCTGCCGCGCCGTGGCGGTCCTTCCGCGGGCGCGCGCCACGAGGGCGTCGCGGGCGTGCACCGAGCCGAGGACGGCCGGCCCGTTCCCGGCCCGCCCGTCCGGGGCCGGGGCGTCCGGGGCCGGGGCGTCCGCGGCCCGTCCCTCCGTGACGAGGAGGCGTGCCCGGCCCGCGGCGGTCGCGGTCGACAGGATCGTGTCGATGCCCGCGCCGGCGGGGACGGTCACGATCCGGGCGGCGGGGACCATCAGGTCGGCCACCGGGGTCTGCGGCTCGGTCAGGGAGCGGGTGATCAGCTCCGAGTCGGTCGCGTTGATCAGCCCGAGCCGCTCCGACTCGGCGACCAGGTGGGCCAGCTGCTCGCGGTTGTGGACCGCCGTCAGCTCGTCGCGCGGCTGGACGCGGCAGAGCCTGACCAGCGCGTTGCTGACCCGGTTGAGGACCAGGAGCAGCGGCCGTACGACGGTGACCGTGGCCCGGAAGGGCGGGCTGAGGAGCATCGCGGAGCGCTCGGGGTGGGCGATCGCCCACGACTTGGGGGCCATCTCGCCGACGACCATGTGCAGGAAGACCACGACGGCCATGGCGAAGGCGAAGGCGATGCCATAGCTGAGCCCGGCGGGCAGGCCGAGCTTCACCAGCAGGGGGTCGACCTGGTGGGAGATGGCGGGCTTCGAGAGGGACCCGAGGCCCAGCGTGCAGACGGTGATGCCCAGCTGCGCGCCGGCGAGCATCAGGGACAGCTCGCGCATCCCGGCGAGGGCGGCCTTCGCGCCGCGCCGCCCCTCCGCCGCGGCCTTCTCCACGCGGTGGCGCCTGGCGGCGACGAGGGCGAACTCGGCGGCCACGAAGAACCCGCTGGCGGCCAGGAGCACGACGGTGACGAAGAGTGCCATGGGGAAGCTCATGCCTGGGCCTCCTCGGCCGCGGAGCGCTCGATACGGACCCGTTCCGGCACGTGCCGGTCCAGGCTCAGGACCTCGATGGCGACGCCCTCCACGTCGAGCCGGTCACCGACGGCGGGGAACCGCCCCAGCCGGTCGATGACCAGGCCGGCCACGGTGTCGTAGTCCTCCTCCTCGGGCAGGGCGATGCCCGTGGCCTGCTCGACCTCGTCCAGGCGGCGCCCCGCGTCGACGATCCAGCCGGCCCCGTCGGCGACGGCGAGCCGCACCACGGTGTCGGTCTCGTCGGCGATGTCGCCGACCAGCTCCTCGGCGATGTCCTCGTACGTGACGATGCCCGCGACGCCCCCGTGCTCGTCCAGGACGACGGCGAACTCGTCGTCCCGCTCCCGCATCCGCTCCACCGCGTCCGGCAGCGGAAGGGTGTCCGGCAGCAGCAGGGGCCGCCGGGCCGCCTCGCCCGCCGTCACGGTCGCCAGGTCGGCTTCGGGGAGCCGCATCAGCTCCCACACGCCGACGACGCCCAGGACGTCGTCCGGGTGGTCGCCGAGCACCGGATAGCTGGAGTGGCCGTGTGCGGCGATCACCTCGGCGGCCTCCGCCAGTGAGGCGTCCCGGCGGACGAACACCGCGTCCACCCGCGGCACCATCACCTCGTCCAGCGTCCGCTCGGAGAACTCCAGGGCGTGGTCGAGGAGTACGGCGGTGTCCGCGGGCAGCTGCCCCTGCTCGTGCGACTCCCCGATCAGGTGGCTCAGCTCCTCCAGCGTGGCGCCGTGGTGCAGCTCCTCCACCGGCTCGATGCCGATCCGGCGCAGCAGCCTGTTGGCGGCGCTGTCGAAGACGTGCACGATCGGCCCGACGATCTTCAGGTAGAGGAGTGTGGAGGCGCCCAGGGACTTCGCCAGCCGCTCCGGCACCGCGAGCGCCAGGTTCTTCGGCGCCAGCTCCCCGACGACCATCTGCAGGACCGTGGCGATCGTGAAGGCCAGGACGACCGAGACCGCCGTGGCCGCGCCGCCGGCCAGTCCGACGCCGTCCAGCACCGGCTCCAGCAGCACCGACACCGACGGCTCGGCCAGGAAGCCGACCACCAGGCCCGTGACGGTGATGCCGAGCTGCGCGCCGGACAGCATGAACGACAGCCGCTCCAGCACCCGCAGCGCGCGGGCCGCGCGCCTGTCGCCCGCCTCCGCCTCGCGGGCGAGCGCCAGCCGGTCGGCGGCGACGTACGCGAACTCCTGCGCGACGAAGTAGCCGGTGCCCGCCGTCAGGACGAGCACGGCCAGCAGGCCGAGCACGGCGGCGGTCACCGGACACCGCCCGTCCGGCCGACGGCACCGCGCGCGGAGCCGTCCTCGGAGTCATCCGACGCGGCTCCGCGCGCGGCCGCGCGGCGGGGTCGGGGGCCGGTCCCCGGGGGGACCTTCGGTCTGGCGGGCAAGACGTACTCCTTACGCAGGGGGACAGGGCGGGCGCGGCGGCCGGCCGGTCGCGGAGACGCGGCGAGGCCGTACGCGGAAAGCCCTCTCCGTACATCCTCCACGTCGTCCGCCCCGTTCACCGCGAGGTCGGCTCACCGTGCGAAACCGGCCACGCTCCGTTTCCGGGCAGCTACCACGGAACGCGTTCCGCGCCCTATGCTTCTACACGTGTGTAGACGATACGCGGGGTCGCTCCACGCCGCGGAGCCGTACCCCCGCACGCCCCGGGCCGGGGGACGCCGCCCTGCGGCCGCACCCGCCCGTGCGCACCGTCGCACGCGCTCCACTCATCACTTACCTGGAGGGCCTCTGTGGCTTCGATAGACCTGGACAAGGTGCTGGACAAGGCGTGGGCGGAGAAGAGCCTGCCGGAGATCCTCGCCGCCCCGGTGGACGCGCTGAAGGGCGTCTCCGAGAAGGACGGCGAGCTGCTGGACCAGGCGTTCGGCGTCAAGACGGTGGCCGACCTCGCCGACCTGAAGTACGTCCGCTGGGCCCAGGCGCTGGCCGCCCTGGACACGGCGGCGAAGTAGTCCCGACGGGCCGCCGCACCGCCGTACCGGGGGTGCGGCGGCCCTCGTTCCCGTACGGCAACACACGCGTCATGAAGGAGTGAACGCCACGATGGTGTTCAAGCGACTGCTCGGGTCGATCGGCATCGGCGGCCCCTCGGTGGACACGGTCCTCGCACCCGGAGCGGTCCGGCCGGGCGGCGTCCTCACCGGCGAGGTCCGCCTGGAGGGCGGCAAGGCCGACTTCGACATCGAGCACATCACCCTGGAGCTCGTCGCCCGCGCCGAGGCCGAGCACGACGGCGGGGAGGCCGAGGGTCTCGTCGCCTTCGAGCGCTTCACCGTCGCCGGCGGCTTCCGCCTCGCCGAGGGCGAGCGGCGCGCCGTCCCGTTCAGCGTGCACCTGCCCTGGGAGACCCCGGTCACGGAGCTGCACGGGCAGGGCCTCGGCATCGTCCTGGGCGTGCGCACCGAGCTCGGGGTGGCCGGGGCGAAGGACAAGGGCGACATGGACCCGCTGGCCGTGGGGCCGCTCCCGGTGCAGGAGGCGGTCCTGGAGGCGTTCGGGCAGCTCGGCTTCGGCTTCAGGTCGGCGGACCTGGAGTACGGGCACATCCGCGGCACCGGCCAGCAGCTGCCGTTCTACCAGGAGATCGAGATGACCCCGGCGCCGCGGTACGCGCACCAGGTCAGCGAGATCGAGGTCACCTTCCTGGCCAACCCGGCCGGCATGGAGGTCGTCGTGGAGGCCGACAAGCGCGGCGGCTTCCTCTCCGGCGGCCACGACGTGCTGAACCGCTTCACGGTCAGCCACGAGGACGTCGGGCGGACCGACTGGAACGCCCTGGTGGAGTCCTGGGTGCGCTCCCTCGCCGACCGCCACGGCGCCCCCGCCGCGTACGGCGCCCCGTACGGGCAGGGTGACGCGTACGGGCACGGTGACGCGTACGGGCACGGCGCCCCGTACGGGCACAAGGGCGACCACCACGGGCACCACGGCCACGACGAGCACGGCCACCGGTCCGGTCCCGGCATGGGGACCGCCATCGCCGCCGGCGCCGCGGGCCTCGCGGTCGGCGTGGCGGGCGGCCTGGTCGCCGCGGAGGTCGTCGACGAGGTCGGCGACTTCTTCGAGGGCGACGACGAGGGCGACGAGGGCTGAGCCGGGCCTGATAGCTTCTACACAACTGTAGAAGTAACCGGTCGGGGCCGGACGTTCTCGGCGCGGCCCCGGCCGGACCTCACGACGAAGGAGTGCGCATGGCCCTGTGGGACCGCCTCAAGGAGTCCGCGTCGACGATGCAGACCCAGCTCATGGCGAAGAAGAACGAGCTCACCAACGGCGCCTTCCGCGACGCCTCCATGGCGATGTGCGCGCTCGTGGCGGCGGCGGACGGCACCATCGACCCCGCCGAGCGCCAGCGCGTCGCCCAGCTCATCGCCACCAACGACGTCCTGCGCAACTTCGCCGCCGACGACCTCCAGCGCCGCTTCGAGGCCAACCTCGACAAGCTGACCGCCGACTTCGCCTTCGGCAAGGTCAGCGTCATGCAGGAGATCGCCAAGGCCAGGAAGAAGCCGGCCGAGGCCCGCGCCGTCATCCAGATCGGCATCGTCATCGGCGGCGCCGACGGCGACTTCGACAAGACGGAGCAGGCCGTGGTCCGCGAGGCCTGCTACACCCTGGACCTGCCGCCGCACGAGTTCGACCTGTGAGTCCGCACGTCCGGACGGGGGAGCGAGGAAGGGTACGCGCGTGGAGATCTCCGGCCTGATCAGCGCCATCGTCATCGGCGCCGTCGTCGGCGCCCTGGGCCGGCTCGCCCTGCCGGGACGGCAGGACATCGGCTGGCTGTGGACCATCGGCGTCGGTATCGCCGCCGCCCTCGTCGGCACCGCCGTCGCCACCGCGCTGGGCGTCGCCGACACCAAGGGCGTCGACTGGATCGAGTGGGCCCTCCAGATCGGCCTCGCCGCCGCCGGCGTCACCGCACTGGAGCGCCTGCGGTCCCGCTCCTGACCCCTGCCGCACCGCGGTACGGGGGCGGGCCCGGCGGCTCGGTCGGCCCTGGCGGAACGGCGGCCTCGGCGGAACGGCGGTCGGCCCCGGCGGAACGGCGGCCCCGGCGGAACGGCGGCCCGGCAGTACGGTCGGCCCGGGCGGAACGGCGGCCGGGCGGCGGGGGCCGGGGCACCCCCGGGTGCGGGTTGGCACCCCGTCACCGCCGTCGCGGCCGGGCGCGCCACGCGTGCGGCGCGGGACCGGGCGAGGCGGGGACCGCCCCTACCGGGCCGCGGGCTCCGGGTCCGTCGCCAGGCGGGCATGCAGCTCCACGTCGTAGCGGACACCCTCGTACGCGAGCTTCTGCCGCTGCCGCCCCTCCACCGCGAAGCCGGCCGCGCGTGCCACCCGGCACGACGCCGGGTTGTTCACCCGGTGCCCCAGCTCCAGCCGGAAGAGGCCCGCGTCGTCGAAGGCCCAGCGGGCCAGGGCGCGACAGGCGTGTGACGCCACGCCACGGCCGCGGGCCGCCGCCGTCGTCCAGTAGGACACCCATCCGGTGCCGTGGCGCCGGTCCACCGGACCCACGCACACCTGGCCCAGCACGGCGTCCGCGCCGTCGACGACGGCGAAGGAGTACGCGGAGCCCGCGGCCCACCGGTCCTCCCGTGCCGCCGTCCACCGCTCGGCGGCCGGGACACAGTCCACCGGCTCCGCGGACTGGCCCCGCATCAGCGGGTCGGCGAACGCGGACGCCACCGCGCGGGCGTCCCCGGCCCGCCATCTCCTGAGCACCAGGCCGCCGGGGGCCTCCACACGATCGCGCACGGGGCGAGTCTTCCTCGGCGCGCCCGGGCTGTCACCCGGTTTGCCGGACGCCACGGCTCGGCGGACCGGGCGCCCTCGCGGGGGCCGCGGGCGCCGGCCCCTCGTGCCCCGCATGCCCCGCGTGCCTCCCGTGTCGCGCGCACCCCCGTGCACCCGTGCCCCCTCGCACCCGTACCCCCGCGCCCCCCGCGCCCCCGCGCCGCTCACGTACCGCCCCCACCGCCGTCCCCGTCGGCGTCCCGCTCTCCCGTGCCGGGCCCGCCGCCGGGCCCTCCGTCCGTACGGCGGCGCAGGCGCACGGCCATGACGGTGTGGTGGCGGACCTCGGTGACCTCCACCTCCCAGTCGCCCACCGCCACGCGCTCCCCGGCCGCGGGGATCGCCCCGAGCCGCTCCAGGACGAGGCCGGCGACCGTCGTGAACCGGTGCCCCTCCCCCGCCAGCTCCTCCGCGTCGACGCCGATGTCCGGCAGGTCGTGGACGGGGAAGCTCCCCGGCAGCAGCAGGGAGCCGTCGGGCTGCCGCCGCACGGCCAGCACGTCCCGGTCCGTCTCGTCGTAGATCTCCCCGACGATCTCCTCCAGCAGGTCCTCGATGGTCACGATCCCCAGGACCGAGCCGTACTCGTCCACGACGATGGCGAACTGCTGCCGCTCCGTGCGGAACCGGCGCAGCGCCTCCGACACCCTGGTGAAGTCGGAGAACACCACGGCCGGCCGGACCACCTCCGTCACGGGCGTGTCGTCGTCGACGGTCGTCAGGTCGCGCAGCCGCACCACACCGACCACGTCGTCGAAGTGGCCCGACCGCACCACCGGCGCGCGGGAGTGGCCGGCCGCGGCGAGTTCGGCCCGCGCCTGGGCCGCCGCCACCGAGGCGGGCAGGGTGAAGACCGACCGGCGCGGCACCAGCGCCTCGCGCAGGGTCCGCTCGTGGATGTCCAGCGCGCTCGACACGATCCTGCGCTGCTGGGACGACAGCCCGCGATGGCTGACCACCATGTCCTTCAGCTCCTCCGGCGTCGGGGGCTCCCGGCCGGTGCGCGGATCGCCGCCGAGGAGCCGCACCACCGCGTTCGTCGACCGGCCCAGGGCCCACACCACCGGGCGCGCCGCTGCGGACAGGACCGTGAGGGGGGTGGCCGCCAGCAGCGCCCACGGCAGGGCGTACTGCATCGCCAGCCGCTTCGGCGCCAGCTCCCCCACCACCAGCGTCACGAACGTCAGGACCAGCGTCACCAGGGCGATCGCCACCGCCTCCGCCGAGGCCCCGAAGAACGACAGCCAGGGCGCGATCGGCTCCGCCAGCGACACGGCCGCCGTCGCCGACGCCAGGAACCCGGCGAGCGTGATGCCGATCTGGATCGTCGCCAGGTACCGGTTCGGGTCGTCGGCCAGCCGCACCAGCCGGCCCGCCGAGCCGTTGCGCCCGCGCAGCCGCCTGAGCTGGCTCTCCCGCAGCGAGAGCAGTGCGATCTCGCTTCCCGCGAAGAGGGCGTTCAGCACGATCAGCACGGCGACGAGTGCCAGCTCCAGCCAGTAGCCGTCCATGGCGGCCAGCCTGCCACGCTCCGGCCCGCCGTCCCGTGACCCACGCGCCGCACGTCACCGCAGCCGCCGACCGCCCGGTCCGGGCCCGGCCACCGTCGGCGGGCCATCGGACCGCCGACCGCCGGGCCGGGCGGGCCGCCGGGCCGACGGGGACCCGGACCGACGAGGACCCGGACCGCCGGACCGACGGGCCACCGGACCGGCGGGCCACCGGACCGGCGAGGTCCCGGGCCACCGGACCGGCGAGGACCCGCACCGCCGGGGCCCCGGAGCGCCGCGGACCCGGAGCGCCGCGGACCCGGAGCGCCGGGGGCCCGGAGCGCCGGACCTCACATGGTGGTGGGCTGCTGCGACTGGGGGTCGCCGGTCTCGCCGAACCAGCGGGCGAGCTTGCCGCGGCGCCCCACGGCCCGGAGGCGGCGCTCCGCGGCGTCGCGCACCTCCGGCGTGGTGATCAGCAGCAGTTCGTCGCCGGAGTGCAGGACCGTCGCCGGGGTCGGCGTGAGCGTGTTGCCCTCGCGCAGGATCAGGGTCAGCACGGTCGGCGGCGGGAGGCGCAGCTCGAAGACCGCCACGCCCCGGAGGCGCGAACTCTCCGGCACGGTCAGGGTGAGCAGGTCGGCGTCGAGCACGTCGAGCGGCGCGGTCTCCACCTGGACGTCCCGCAGGGCGTCGGGCCGGGTGAGCCGCAGCAGCCGCGCCATGGCGGGCAGGCTGGGGCCCTGGACGAGGGTGAAGAGGACCACGAGGACGAAGACGATGTCGAGGAGCCGTTCGGCGCCCTCGACACCGGCGACGATCGGGAAGGTCGCGAGGACGATCGGCACCGCCCCGCGCAGCCCCGCCCAGGAGATGAACGTCTGCTCGCGCCACGGGAGCCGGAAGGGCAGCAGGCAGACCAGTACCGAGATCGGCCGTGCGACCAGCAGCAGGACGAGTCCGACGCCGATCGCCGGGAGGACGGCCGAGGGCAGCTCGCTCGGCGTGACCAGCAGTCCGAGCATCACGAACAGGCCGATCTGGGCCAGCCACCCCGCGCCCTCCGCGAAGGAGTGGGTCGCGGCGCGGTGCGGGAGCTTGGCGTTGCCGAGCACCAGCCCGGAGAGGTACGCGGCGATGATGCCGCTCGCGTCGGCGGCGCCGCCCGCCGCGAACGCCACGATGCCGAAGCCGAACGTCGCCAGCGGGTAGAGCCCGCTGGCGGGCAGGGCGATGTGGCGCAGGGCCACGGCCCCGAGCCATCCGGTGAGCAGCCCGAGAAGGCCGCCGACGGTCAGCTGGTAGAGGACGTCGGCGGCGATGCTCGCCGGATCCGGGAGGTCGGCGGCGGCGGTGCTGAAGACCAGGACGAGGATGATCGTCGGGGCGTCGTTGAAGCCGGACTCCGCCTCCAGCAGGCCGGTGACCTTCTGGGGCAGGGGCAGGGCGCGCAGTACGGCGAAGACGGCCGCCGCGTCCGTCGAGGAGACGATGGCGCCGAGCAGCAGGGCCAGACGCCAGTCCACGCCGAGCAGCCAGTGCGCCCCCGCGGCCGTGACGAGCACCGAGACGGCGACGCCCACCGTCGCCAGGACCCCGGCGGGCAGCAGCAGCCGCCTGACGTCGCCCCACCGGGTGGTCAGGCCGCCTTCGACCAGGATGATCGCGAGCGCGGCCGTACCGAGGGTCTGGGCGAGCACCGCGTCGTCGAAGTCGAGGCCGATGACGTCCTCGCCGATGATCACCCCCACGCCGAGGAAGAGCAGCAGGCTGGGCAGGCCGAGACGGTTCGCGGCGCGGGCCGCCGCGATGCTCGCCAGCAGTACCGCGCCGGCCACGAGGAGCGTCGGATAGAGCTCCTGGAGCGTCACCGGACCACGCCCCGCCCGGCGGGACGGCCGGCGCGGCGCTCGGCAGGACGGCCGATGCGGCTGTCGGCACGACGCCCGGGTACGCGGACGGCACGACGCCCGGATACGCGGGGCGCCGTGGCGCGCGGGCCGGCGATCCCCGGCAGTGCGGACCGTGCGGCCCGGCCGTCGCGGCCGCCCCGGCCGTCCCGGTCGTCACGGCGGCGGCTCGAAGAGGTGGCCGGCGACACCGGCGGCCACGATGCCGAAGGCGAGCAGCAGACCATCGGGGAGCATGATCCCCGCCGTGAGCGCCGCCAGGGCCGCGGCGAGCAGCGACCACGCGGTCTTTCGCCCGAGCGGGCGCGGTCGGTGCCCACGCGGCCCGACGGGCGGGGCGGTGACGCGGCCACGGCCCGGCCGCGGCCGGGCGCGCCCCGTCCGCTCGGGCAGTCGCCGCCACTCGACCCGCCGCTCCAGCCCCTCGGGCCGTCCGCCCGGCCTCCGCCGCCGGGGGGCGCCGGCCCGGCGCTCCGGTCGCCCGGTGCCGAAGGTCGCCATCGTTCCTCCTCCGTTCCGGCACGGTGCCCTCCCACGTACGCTCCGCGAGTGGTCCACCGCGCCTCATGCGTCACGTGCCGCTCCTCCTCCGTAGCCGCCTCCGGTACCTCCAGGGTCACGAATGGCGAGCGCGGGCGGTATCGGGGCCACCACCCATTCCGGGCCCCCGCGCCGGGACCGGACGTGCGGATGGGTGCTGTCACCGATGGACGCGGGCGGCGAACGCTGTGACGCTGAGGGCATGGGAGCGGACCGGACACACACCGCGGCGGACGACGAACAGCCGGCGGGCCGCCTCCCCACGCCACCGGGCGCATCGCCACCGGGCACCGCGCCACCGGGCACGCCCCCGCCGGGCAGCCGGCCACCGGGCACGTCCCCACCGGGCAGCCGACCACCGCGCACGTCCCCACCGGGCAGCCGGCCACCGGGCGGCGCCCCGCCGGGCGGCTCCCCGCCGGGCGTCTCCCTGTTCTGGCGGGTGTTCCTCCTCAACGCCGCCGTCCTCGCCGCGGCCACGACCGCGCTGCTCCTCGGCCCCGTCACGGTGTCCACCCCCGCGCTCCTGACCGAGGCGGTCGTCCTCGTCGCCGGGCTCGCCGCCCTGCTCGTCGCCAACGCGCTGGTGCTGCGCGTCGGCCTGGCGCCGCTGGCCCGGCTGGCCCGCACCATGTCCACCATCGACCTGCTGCGCCCCGGACCGCGCCTTCCGGCCTCCGGCCGGGGGGAGATCGCCGAACTGATCGCCGCCTTCAACAGCATGCTCGACCGGCTCGAAGCGGAGCGCGCCGCCAGCACCGGCCGGGCCCTGTCCGCGCAGGAGGGCGAGCGCCGCCGCATCGCGCAGGAGCTCCACGACGAGATCGGGCAGACCCTCACCGCCGTCCTGCTGGAGCTCAAGGACGTGGCGGACCGCGCCCCGGCGCCCCTGCGCGAGTCCCTCCACGAGGTGCAGGAGACCACCCGCAACAGCCTCGACGAGATCCGCCGCATCGCCCGGCGCCTGCGTCCCGGCGTCCTGGAGGAACTGGGCCTGACCAAGGCCCTGCGGGCGCTGACCGCGGAGTTCACCGGCCCGGGACTCACCGTCCGCCACCACATCGGCGCCGACCTGCCGCCGCTCAGCGACGAGACCGAACTGGTCCTGTACCGCGTCGCCCAGGAGAGCCTGACCAACACCGCCCGCCACGCCCGCGCCCGGCGGGCCGAGATCCGGCTGGAGAGCATGCCCGGAGCCGTCGGGCTGCGCGTCCGCGACGACGGCCGCGGCACCGGTGGGGCGCCCGAGGGCGCGGGCATCCGCGGCATGCGCGAGCGGGCCCTGCTCGTCAACGCCGCACTGGACCTCGGTCCGGCCCCCGGCGGCGGGACCGAGGTCCGCCTGACCATCCCCGTACCGGAACGGAACACCCCCGCATGACCGAGCCCACCCGCATCCTGCTCGCCGACGACCACGCCCTGGTACGGCGCGGAGTGCGGCTCATCCTGGACGGCCAGCCCGACCTGACCGTCGTCGCCGAGGCGGGCGACGGCGCCGAGGCGGTGGAGGCGGCCCGCGAGCACCGGCCCGACCTCGCGATCCTCGACATCGCCATGCCCCGCCTCACCGGTCTCCAGGCCGCCCGCGAGCTGTCCCGCCGACTGCCCGACCTGCGCATCCTCATGCTCACCATGTACGACAACGAGCAGTACTTCTTCGAGGCCCTCAGCGCGGGGGCCTCCGGCTACGTCCTCAAGTCCGTCGCCGACCGGGACCTCGTGGAGGCGTGCCGCGCCGCGATGCGCGGGGAGTCCTTCCTGTACCCCGGCACCGTCAGCACCCTGATCCGCAGCTACCTCGACCGGGCCCGCGACGGCGCCGACCTCCCCGCCAAGCCCATCACCCACCGGGAGGAGGAGATCCTCAAGCTGGTCGCCGAGGGCCACACCTCCCGGCAGATCGCCGACCTCCTGCACATCAGCGTCAAGACGGTCGAACGGCACCGCGCCAACCTGCTCCAGAAGCTGGCGCTCCGCGACCGCCTCGAACTGACCCGGTACGCCATCCGCGCCGGTCTCATCGAACCCTGACCCGCCGCCCGGCACGCGCCGACCGGGCCGACCGCCCCGACCCGCGCCGACGGGGCCGACCGTTCGGACCTGACGCACCGTATGGACCCGACACACCGGGCCGACCGGTTCAGACGACGGCCTCCGGGTGGCCCGGGGTGAGGCGGTGGACGGCCGTCGCGGTGGAGTGGGGGGCGAGGAGGGCCCGCAGCTCCTCGGCCGCGGCCTCGACGAGGTCCCCGTCGCGGGGCGCCTCGACGGTCTCCAGGATGAAGGCGACACGGGCGGAGTCCCCGGTCACGCGGGTGCGGTGGGCGTCGCGGTGGTTCCAGTGGCGGGTCAGCACGCCGCCCGCGTCCACGTAGACCACCTCGCCCGGCCGGGGGTGCTCGACGGTGCCGGGTTCGCCGAGCGGGGTGAAGTCCTCCGTGCCGTCGGCGAGGCGGATCTCGACGTCCCCCGTGACGTGGTCGAGGTCGAAGGCGCCCGCGGGCAGGCCGTGGCGGACGGAGACGCAGTTGTAGGCGTCGACGGCCGGGTTGACGCGCGGCAGGGCGCCCTTCTTGGCGAGGCGGCGGCCGAGCGCGTCGACGCTGGGGCGGGTCCGGCGCGGGTTGGTGCCGAAGGAGCGGTACGCCGTGTGCCACGCCCCGACGCGGGGGTCGGTCTCGTCGGCGGGCCGCCAGGTGCCGTCGGCGAGCCGCCGCTCCAGCTCCTCGACGGCCGCGGCGGTGGCGGGCCAGGTCTCCCGGTTGCGCAGGCCGGAGGCCGTGACCAGGGCGACGAGCGTGCCGGGGAAGGCGTCCGCGACGGCGGGGGCGATACGGAAGGCGGTCAAGGGGGTTCCTGTCTCTGCGGTGGGGCGGGACGGTTCGGCCGCGCGCGGGCGGGCGGGCGAGAGGAGAGGAGGCGGGCGGTCAGGACTTCCAGCGGCCGACGCGGTCCAGGCGGCGGCGCTGCTGCCGCGCCGCCGGGCCGTCGAGCCCCTGGCCGCGTTCCGCGAGGTGGCCGGCGACGGCGGCGCGGTGCTCGACGGGTTTGTGGTCGTCGTAGGTGAACTTGGCTCGTACGCAGGTGACTTCCAGGCGCAGCCCCCGGATGCCGGACAGCATCCGCCCGTACGGGGGGCCGTCGGCGGTGACGGGGGCGTGGTCGCCGTCGGGCTGGAAGTGGGCCATCTGGCGGCGGAGCAGCTCGGCCTTGCCCTCCGGGTCGTCGACGACGTGGGCGCGGCAGGTGAACTGGACGGCGGTGTAGTAGCTGGTGGGCACCCCGTCGGCGGGCGGGGTGCCGGGCCTCGCGCGCCAGGGGCCGGGGACGAAGGCATAGTCGCCGAAGACGGTGAACAGGACGTGCGGGTCGCTCTCGATCGCCCGCCAGACGGGGTTGGGCCGGGCCAGGTGGATCAGGAGGTGGCCCGGCTCGACGGCGAAGTGGGTGGGGACGGCGGCCGGTGGCGAGCCGGGCGGGCCGTTGACGCTCAGCAGGCCGAAGTCGTGGCCCTCGGCGATCCACGTCCGCCACTCGGCTTCGTCCAGGGCGGCGTCCCAGGGCCGGATGAACATGTGCTTCTCCTTGCCGGCGGGCGGGCGGAGGGAAAGGGAGGAGAGGGGAAGGAAGAGGAACGCGGGGCGGGGCCCGGTCAGGCGAGGGCCAGGAGGCTCACCGCCACCGCGGCCGTGCCCAGGCCGACGAGCTGGCCGCGGTGGACGCGCTCGGCGAGCACGGTACGGGCGAGCAGGACCGTGCCGGCCGGGTAGAGGGCGGTGACCACGGCGACCACGGCGAGGTCGCCGCCGCGGACGGCCAGCAGGAAGAGGAGGTTCGCCAGGGAGTCCAGCACGCCGGCGGCGGCCGACATCGCGTAGGCGGGCTTCTCGGGGCCGAGCCTGCGGTGCATCAGGCCGGCCGCGGCCAGGGTGACCGCCGACGACACGGTCCGGCCCACGATCAGCGGGGCCACGCCGCTGTCCGCGGGCGCCTGGTGGAGGCAGACGAGCTGCAGGGCGATCGCGGCGCCCGCGCCGAGGGCCAGCAGCAGGGCGGTACGGGTGGGCCTGGCCGAGCCGGCGCCGTGGCCGGCGCTGACCAGGACGACGGCGGCCAGGGCGAGCGGGAGGCCGACCAGGCCGGCGGCGCCGAGGTGCTCGCCCTGGACGAGGCCCACGCCGGCCGGCAGCATCGCGGAGACCAGGGCGGTGACGGGCGAGAGCACGTTCATCGGGCCGATCGCCAGGGTGCGGTAGAGCAGGGCGAACGCGGCGGCCGAGGCGACGCCGGACGCGGCGCCCCAGACCAGCGCCCCGGTGCCGAAGGAGGCGCCGAGGAAGGGCCACAGCAGCAGTTCGACCGCGAGCGAGGCGGGCGCGGCGACCATCACGGTGCGCAGCACGTGCGCCCTGCGGGCGCCGAGCCCGCCGAGGAAGTCGGCGCACCCGTAGGCGAGGGAGCTGCCCAGGGCCAGCAGCAGAGCGATCACGGTGGGTCCATCCCGTACTATTTCAGTGGAACGACTGAACCGTACAACGAACCGACCGAGGCGTGTCAACCAACCGACCGCCCGGTGCATCGGAATGGTCCGTGTCCAGAGGCCCGCACGGATGGGTCCGCCACGGAACGCTCCGCCACGAGGAGGGCGATCGAATGGCCGAGGCAGAGGAAGCCCTGCGGACGCTCGCGCACAACGTCAGGGCGGCCCGCACCCGCCTCGGCCTGTCCCTGGACGAACTGGGCCGGCGCGCCAAGGTCAGCAAGGGCGCCCTCGTCGGCCTGGAGAAGGCCCAGGGCAATCCGAACTTCGCCACCCTGGTCCGGCTCGCCGACACCCTCGGCGTCTCCGTCTCCGCCCTGATGGAGGGCCCGGCCGAAGGCCGTGTCCGCGTCGTGGCCGCCGACTCCGTGACGCCGCTGTGGAGCGGGCCGCGGGGCGGCGAGGCCCGGCTGATGCTGACGACCTCCGGCCCGGCGCCGGTCGAGGTCTGGCGCTGGCGGCTGGAGCCCGGCGAGGAGTACCCGAGCCACCCCCACCAGGCGGGGGTCGTCGAGACCGTCAGCGTCACCTCCGGCCGCATGGTGCTGGTCGTGGACGGCGTGGAGCACACCGTCGAGGCGGGGCAGACCGCGACCTTCGACGGCGACGCCCCCCACACCTACCGCGGCGGCGGCACCGGTACCTGCCGGCTGGTCATGACCGTCCACCTCCCGCCCGGCCCCGCCTCCACCGCCGTGCCCGCCCCCACCGCGACGGACCCCGCCTGAACCGGCGGCCCGGGGCCGCGGGGGCGTGGGCGCCCGGGACCGGAGGCGGGGCTCACGGATCCGGGGTCAGCAGGGGCGCACGTAGGGGCGTACGTAGGGGTGGACGCACGGGTGGGCGTAGGGGCGGGTCTCGGGGTCCGGCTCAGGGTGGGCCTCCGGGTGCGCGTCCGGGTGGGGACCGCGGTGCGCACCGGGCTGGAGGCCGGGCCGGACGGGGTGGGCGTAGGGGTGGTTGCAGCGCTCCGGGGACGCCCCCGCGGGGGCCGACCGGTCGCGGCGGTGGGAGCCCAGGAGGGCCGCGCTGACGAGGGTGGCGAGCAGGTCGACGTCGGACGGCGCCTCAAGGCGCACCGTCACCCAGCCGGACGCCGGTGAGAGGCGCACCGCCGTGGAGCGCCGCAGCGCCGGCCCCAGCTTGGCGATCATCGGCCGGGTGAGGTGGACGTCGGCCTCGCGGTCGCCGTGGAAGTGGACGATCTCCGTGCCGTCCGCGGCGCACAGGCAGCGCGGCTCCCCGCACTCACCGCGCCCGCACCGCGAGAGGGCCGACCAGCCGATGAGCCGCTGGTCCGCTTGTTCGGCGAGGTTCATGCCGACAGCGTGCACCAAACACGCGCCGCCGCACAGGGGTTGACCGGATACCGTCGCCCGCCGCCCGCGCGGCGGGCCGCCCGCGTTCCCCTTCCGCCCGGCACCCGGGCTCAGCCCGGCAGGGCGCGGCGGCGGTCGCGCAGGGCCAGGAGGAGGACCAGGGCCATCGCGGCCCCCAGGACGATGCCGCCCTCCCGTGCGAGGGCCGCCGCGACGGGGAGTTCGGGACCCGGCCGCTGCATGCCGGTCAGGGCCAGCAGGCCGTAGGCGCCGTACGAGAAGAGCATGCCGGACGACACCCAGGCGGCCGCCATGGGCAGGACGACCCGGCGTGCGCCGCGCCGGAGGGCGAGCACCAGGACGCCCCACGCCCCGGCGAGCGCCCACACCGCCGTGCTGCCCGACAGCAGGTGCCACCACAGGTCGCGGAGGTGCGGCACGTCCGGGTCCAGCCCGGCGGCACCGCCCGCGGCCCAGTACGCCTTGGCGCCGCCCAGCAGGACGCACCCGGTCGCGACCGCCACCGCGAGCGGCACCCGCGACGTCCGCGTGCCGCCCCCGGGTTCGGGGTGCGCCAGCGGACCGCCCAGCGCCCACGGCCAGCGCGCCCTGACGTAGCCGGCGAGGGCGAGCGGCAGCCCGGCGGCGACGCCGACCAGCGACACCATGACGAGTGCCTGCTCGTACGTCCACAGGTCCGGCGAGCCCGCCGCCCGGTCGCGGCCCACGGCGGCCGGGCCCAGCACGGGCGCCAGCGGCAGCATCGGCACGAGCAGCCCGGTGCCCACCCACACCGGCCCCGCCACCAGCCAGGCGGGCAGCCGCTCGCCCCACGGCCGGCAGAACGCCAGGGCCAGCCCGACGCCCGCGGCGGCCATCACCGCCGTCGCGGCGTTGACGGCCCGCCAGCCGGCGCCGGCCATCGCGGCGGTCGGCAGGAGCAGGCCGAACGACCACACCACCTTGATCAGCAGATACGGCGTCACGGCCAGCGCCGCCCCCACACCCCCCACCGTCCGCGCCCGGGCCCACCCCCGCCCCGCCGCCGCCCGCCCCTCCGGGCGCGCCTTCACGCCCCGGCCCTCCGGGTACGCCTTCACGGCCTGGTCCTCGTGTGACGGGTGCATGGGGCGGCTCCTCACGGGGGCTTCGAGCATCTGGACCTTCGCACCACAGGGGCCTCGGACCTCACGGGCCCTCGCACCCCAGCGGTCCTCGCACCTCAGCGGTCCTCGCACCTCCGACGATCCCGGACGGCCGCCCGCCCGGCGTCGCCCCACGGGCCGACCCCCCTCCGCCGTACGGGTGAGCCGCCGGGCCGGGAGCCGCCGGGCCGGGAGACCACCGGCCCGGGAGACCCCTGGGCCGAGGCGCCGTCCAGACCGGGCAGTCGCCCGCCCTCCGGCGGCTGGGCAACCTTTCCGGGCGCAGGAGCCACCCAGGGGTGCCACCCCGAGCACGGGGCGGCACCCCGTACCCGCAAGGACCCGAAGGACATCTCTGTGGCATCCCCCACCCACCGCCGCTCCCCCCTCCGCCGGCGCACGGCGCTGCTCTCCGCCGCGGCCGTGGTCGCCGCCGGGCTCGGCGCCGTACCGTTCGTGACCAGCGCCTCGGCCTCCGTCGACCTGGCGCGGCAGACCCTGCCCGCGGGCGACGGCTGGGCGGCCCACGGCTCCGGTACGACCGGCGGCGCCCAGGCCACCGACGCACGCGTCTTCACCGTCACCGACCGCGCCCAACTGGCGAAGGCCCTCGACCCCGCCTCCGGCCCCGCGCCGCGCATCGTCCGCGTCAAGGGGCTCATCGACGCGAGCGGCGGCAGCACCTGCGCCGACTACGCGGCCGGCACCGGCTACTCGCTCTCCGCGTACCTGAAGGCGTACGACCCCGCCGTCTGGGGGCGCTCCAAGAAGCCGTCCGGCACGCAGGAGGACGCCCGCAAGGCCGCGGCGGCCAGGCAGGCGAAGACCATCGTGTTCAAGGTCCCGTCGAACACCACCCTGGTGGGCGTGCCCGGCACGGGCGCCGGCATCCGGGGCGGCAGCGTCGCCGTGCAGAACGCGGACAACGTGATCATCCGCAACCTCGCCTTCAGCGCCACCGAGGACTGCTTCCCGCAGTGGGACCCGACGGACGGCTCGAAGGGCGAGTGGAACTCCGCCTACGACTCGGTCACCCTGCGCGGCGCCACCCACGTGTGGGCCGACCACAACACCTTCACCGACGCCCCGCTCTACGACAGCGCCCTCAAGACGTACTTCGGGCGCAAGTACCAGGTCCACGACGGCGCGCTCGACATCACAGGCGGCTCCGACCTGGTCACCGTCGAGCAGAACGTCTTCCACAGCCACGACAAGACGATGCTCATCGGCGGCAGCGACACCGACAGCGTCGGCAAGCTGCGCGTCACCCTCCACCACAACGTGTGGAAGGGCATCACCCAGCGCGCCCCCCTGGCCCGCCTCGGCCGGATCCACCTGTACAACAACCACTACGACACGGCGAAGCTCAACGGCTACGCCCACAGCTACAGCATCAACGCCCGCGCCGACGCCAGGATCGTGGCCGAGTACAACGCCTGGACCCTGTCCGCCGACCGCAAGGTGTCCCAGCTCCTCAGCGGGGACGGCACCGGCGCGGTCGCCGGGCGCGGCAACACCGTGAACGGCACGGTGACGGACGTCGTCGCCGCCTACAACGCCTCCGCCGGGAAGAAGCTGAGGACCACCGCCGGCTGGACGCCGACCCTGACGGCCGGCCTCCGGACCTCCGCCGCGTCCCTGCCCGCCGAACTGGCCCGCACCGCGGGCGCCGGCGTCCTCACCGAGCAGGGCACGGTCGAGTAGCCGAGGGCCCCGGGGGCGGCGCCGGCCGGCGCCGCCCCCGGACGGCGGGGAGGGACGCGGTGGAAGCGCGGTGGGGACGCGTGGGGGCGCGGTGGTGCGCGGTGGGGGACGAATGCTGACGTGCCGGGCGTTCCCCGGCCGTTCGGCGGGCGTTCCCCCGGCGCTCCGTGAGCGTCGGGGCGGGGGTGAGGGCCCCACTCGGGCGCTCGGGCTTGTAGGTTCGGGGCATGACGAAGCCTGATGCACTGCTCGTGAATGTCGCGGCCACCGTCGAGTCGGAGCAGTCCAATCAGATGTCGCTCACCGTCGTGGTCAACGGTGCGGTCATCACGGGGCGGCTCGCTCCGGAGGCCGTGTGGCGGGAGCGGGTGGCGGAGGTCCTGCGGGACTCGGAGCGCCTGGGCGGGTTCGCGGGGGTGTTCGCACCGCCCCCGGAGGACACCGCGCGCCCCGGCGCCCCGACGCACCTGCACTTCCACGTGGCGCGGATCCTGCAGGGCACCCTCGGCATCCCCGAGACGGGCGGCATGTACCGCGTGGCCATCGAGGACGTGAGCGCCTGGACGGTGGGCGACTTCAGCTACACCGACGACTAGGACGGCCGTACGGCGGCCCGGCCCCGGCGCGGGCCCGCGGGCCGCGGACGGCCGGGAGGCGGAACGAGCGGACGCCGACCACCCGGGAGTACCGGGTGGTCGGCGTCCGAGGGCTGCCCGCGGACGGGCGTCAGCCGAACAGGTCCGTGGCGGCCTGGGTCGGCAGCGGGTCCGGGGCGGGGGCCTGCCTCACGGTGAAGCCGAGGCGCCGCAGCGCCCGCGTCACCTCGTCGGCGGTGAAGTCGCGGCGGTCCTGGCGGGTGATGACCTCGCCGACCTGCTTCACCGGGTACGTGTGGCGGCCGATGACCGCGCACGGCCCCTCCGCCGGTTCCGGCTTGACCTTGGCCAGCAGGGCCTCCACCTCGCTCGCCGTGAAGTCGAACGGGAAGCGGGCGATCACACAGCGCATGGTTGCCTCACAGGGGTCGGGGCGGCGGAGCGGGGGTGCGGGAGACGGGCGTCCGGCGGTGGTGCGGAGTGCCGGATGCGGACGCCCGGCGGTGGTGCGGAGTGCCGGATGCGGACGCCCGGCGGTGGTGCGGGGTGCCGGATGCGGACGCCCGGCACCGTACGGCGCGGGGCGCTCGTACGGCGCGGGGGCGCCTCGGGCGGGGCGCCGGGTGTCAACGGCGGCGGGTTCCGGCGCGGCGGCGCGTGCCGGTACGGCGGCGGCGGGAGCCCGAGCCCGGTTCGCCGGACGCCTGGCCGGCCGGGGGCGTGGGCGGAGCGATCACGACCGGTATCCCCGACGGCGTACGCGCGCCGGTGATGCGGGTCAGCTCCGCGTCGCCGGACCGCACGGCCGTGGTGACGGGCCGGATGCCCGCGTGGTGCATCAGGCTGTTCATGTCGCGCCGCTGGTGCGGCAGGACCAGCGTGACGACGCTGCCGGACTCGCCCGCGCGGGCGGTGCGCCCGCCCCGGTGCAGGTAGTCCTTGTGGTCGCCGGGCGGGTCGACGTTCACGACGAGGTCGAGGTCGTCGACGTGGATGCCGCGCGCGGCGACGTTGGTCGCGACGAGCACGTCGACGTGGCCGTCCTTGAACTGCGTCAGCGTCCTGGTCCGCTGCGGCTGCGACTTGCCGCCGTGCAGCGCCGACGCCCGCACCCCGCTCTTGAGCAGGTGCTTGGTGAACCGGTCCACGCCGTGCTTCGTGTCCAGGAACATGATCACGCGGCCCTCGCGGGCGGCGATCTCGGTGGCCGTGGCGTTCTTGTCGGTGTCCTGGACGTGCAGCACGTGGTGCTCCATCGACGTCACCACCCCGGCGGTCGGGTCCACGGAGTGGACGACCGGGTCGTGGAGGTAGCCCTTCACGAGGGAGTCGACGTTCCGGTCCAGGGTCGCGGAGAACAGCAGCCGCTGCCCGTCGGGCCTGGTCAGCGCCAGCAGACCGGTGATCTGCGGCAGGAAGCCCATGTCGGTCATCTGGTCGGCCTCGTCGAGCACGGTGATGCCGACGTCGTCGAGGACGCAGTCGCCGCGCGTGACCAGGTCACGCAGCCGGCCGGGGGTCGCGACGAGGACCTCCGCGCCGGCGCGCAGCGCGGAGACCTGGCGGCCGATGGACACCCCGCCGACGACGGTGGCCTGCCGCAGCCCGAGCGGCCGGGCGTACGGGGCGAGCGCGTCGGTGACCTGCTGGGCCAGCTCCCGCGTGGGGACGAGGACCAGGGCGAGGGGGCGCTTCGGCTCGGCGCGGGTCCCGGCGAGGCGGGCGAGCACCGCGAGGCCGAACGCGAGCGTCTTGCCGGAGCCGGTGCGGCCACGGCCGAGCACGTCGCGGCCGGCGAGGGAGTTCGGGAGGGTCGCCGCCTGGATGGGGAACGGGACGGTCACCCCTTCGGCGTCCAGGGCGCGCAGCAGCGCGGGCGGGAAGCCGAGGTCCGCGAACGCCTCGACGGGCGGCAGCGGAGGGGTGTGCGTCACCGGGAGGGTGAAGTCACCGGGCGGGGGCGGGGCGGTGCGGCGGCGCGGGGCGCGCGTGCGGGAACCGGCCGGTTTGGCCGATCGCGACGCGTTCTCCGACTGGTCGCCTTTTCCTCGGCGGGCCGGGGCGGAGGCGGACCGGGCGGCCCCCGCGTGATGGCCCCGGGAACGGGACGTACGGGTCATGTAATTGTCCTCAATACGGATATCGAGGAATTCACGGCCCTCGATTCAGCCGGGCGGGCGGCGCTCCGCCGCGACGGCCGGGGCCGTGCGGCGGAGCGGCGGTGCCAGGGAACGGCGCGGGGCCCGCACCCAAGGTGCGGGCCCCGGCGGCGTCGGGACGCCTCGTCGTCAGGCGTCAGGCGGGGAGGATGTTCTCCGCCTGCGGGCCCTTCTGGCCCTGCGTGACGTCGAAGGTGACCTTCTGGCCCTCCTGCAGCTCACGGAAACCGCTGGTCGCGATGTTCGAGTAGTGGGCGAACACGTCCGCGCCGCCACCGTCCTGCTGGATGAAGCCGAAGCCCTTTTCCGCGTTGAACCACTTCACTACGCCAGTAGCCATAATCTCTTCTCCTCACGGGGAATTCTTTGGACCCGCACTGCGCGAGCCTCGCGTCGCCGCGATGATTGCCCCGTGCCGGATCGAAAGAACCGGCCACACAAAAGTGCTCCTCCGCCGTGGGGCGAGAGGGGCACTCGAAGCTCTGGGAACCACAACTGCAACTGAGATCGACAGTAGCACGCGGATTTCGCATCCGCACGGAATTCGGGCGGGGGATTCTCCCGTTGGAGGATTTCTGCCGCCTCGCCGTACGGGAATCTGCACCGGCCGGAATAGACTTTCGCCGCTCCCGGCGGTTACCGTGCCCGCGCGGGGCCCGTGTCCGACGACGAGGCCGGCCCCCGCCCGGACGCCCAGGACGAAAGGCGCGCATGGCTCCAGGAGCACGGCGCAACCCCGCCGACAACCTCGACGACGACGACTACCCGGCCTACACGATGGGGCGAGCCGCGGAGCTGATCGGCACCACGCCGGCGTTCCTGCGCGCGCTCGGCGAGGCCCGGCTGATCACCCCGTTGCGGTCGGAGGGCGGCCACCGCCGGTACTCGCGCTACCAGCTGCGGATCGCCGCGCGCGCCCGCGAACTGGTGGACCAGGGCACGCCCATCGAGGCGGCCTGCCGGATCATCATCCTGGAGGACCAGCTGGAGGAGGCCCAGCGCCTCAACGAGGAGCTGCGCCGGCGCGGGCCCGGAGGGGGAGCCGGTGACCTGGCGGCGGGCACGGGGGAGGACGCCGGGGGCGGTACGGGGGGCGGGCCCGGGGGCACGGCTGCGGAGGACGCGGCCACGGAGGACGCCGGGAGGGGGTCCGGCGGGACGAGGACCGACGGGACGGGGTCCGGATAGGGGTCCGGGGCGGTGCCCGAAGGTCCCGGCAGGGGGCCGGGACGATGCCCGTGGGTTTGGGTTGGGGTGCGGGGCGGTGCCCGTAGGTCCCGGCAGGGGGCCGGGACGATGCCCGTGGGTCCGGGTTGGGGTGCGGGGCGGTGCCCGTACGGGGCCCGATGGGACGGGGCCTGGGTAGGGGTCAGGGGTGGGTGCGGGGTGCGGGGTGCGGGGTGCGGGGTTCGGGGTTCGGGGTTCGGGGTTCGGGGTTCGGGGTGGCGGGGTGGCGGGCGGGCGTCGGGGCGGAGGCCCGCGGCTCGTTTCCCGTCAGACCGCGTGCTCGTCGCTCTGGCCGCAGAGCCATGCCAGCGCGTCGTGCACGCCCCGTACGTACGCGCGCCGGTCGGGCGGGCACGCCGGGTCGTCCAGCAGCACCGCCGCCGCGTCGGCCTCGGCGGTCAGCCGCGACAGGTCCGGTACGTCGCCGGTGGGCGCCCCCGTGATCGGGCCGCGGCCCGCGCGGGCCAGTGCCCAGCGGTAGGCGTCGGCCGCCCCCTCGGACACCGCCTCGAACGGCTCCGGGCCCCTGCCGTGCCGCCTTCCGGCAGAGCCGCCCGCGCGGGCGGTGCGGGCCGCCTCGGCGGTGAGCTTCCGGTAGGCCGTC